>JAYVNA010000721.1:0-9947 GCA_043758715.1 Archangium sp. | reverse complement strand
ACCTGCCGCCGCTGCGCGCGCGCCTGGGCGACCTCAAGCTGCTGACCGAACACTTCCTCAAGATGCACGCGCCCCGAGGGCAACGGGTGTTGCTCACGCCGCCCGCGATGAAGGCGATCGAAGATCACGCCTGGCCCGGCAACGTGCGCGAGCTGCGCAACGTCATCTTCCGCGCGCTGCTGCTGCGAAAAGGCCAGCACATCGACGCCAGCGATCTCAGCTTCGATCCCAGCCCTGATCAGCCGCGGGCGAGCGCGAGCGGTGAGCTCGAGTGCCAGCCCGGCCAGACGTTGGAAGCGCAGTTGGCGCGGTGTGAGCGGTTGATCATCGAGAGCGCCCTCAAGCGGTATGGGAGCCGCGAAAAGACCGCCCGCGAGCTCGACATCGGGCGCTCCACCCTCTTCAAGCGCCTCAAGGAGTGGGGCCTGCAGGAGGAGGACTGAGCCAACCGGCCGATTTCAGGGATCAGCGCAGCCGATAGATCGGCCTGGCAGGTGGGGCGTTTCCAAGTGCATGAGCGCGTTGCCCCCGATGACCGAGCTGTACCGCCAACACCGCCGCAGGGCGTTGGCGATCGCCCGCAGAATCCTCCGGGACGCCGATGAGGCGGAAGACGTGGTGCAGGAGGTCTTCACCCGTCTCTACAGTCAGAACGTTCGGTTCGACGGCAAGGCCGCGTACACGACCTGGCTGCACCGCATTCTGGTGAACTCTTCGATCAACTCGTTGCGCGCGAAGAAGCGCCGCGATCGGCTCGAGAGCCCGGTGAGCGCGGTTGAAGACCCCGAGGAGGTCGCGGTGGGCCACGAGCGCCACGAGATGTTCCTCGAAGGGCTCGAGCACCTGTCCGAACAGCACCGCCTGGTGGTGACGCTGCGCGATCTGCGGGGCTACTCATACCCGGAGATCGCCCGCATGCTGCAGCTGCCGGAAGGCACCGTGAAGAGCGCGCTCAACCGCGGCCGTACCCGGCTGATGGCGCACATGGCTTCGATGGCCGAGGGTGACCTGGAGTCTTCGCCCGCCTGACTGGCCCAAGCGCCTGACCCGCATCGCAAACGCGCGGCGCGGGACGGGTTATGTGGGTGAGGTGCTCGACCTGCTGACGCAGTTCATCCGGAACGCGCCGGTCATCGCCTTCGTCAAGGACCTCGAGGGTCGATATCGGCACGTGAGCGAGCCGTGGCTGTTCGCCTGCCGCACCACCGAAGACCAGGTCGTCGGGAAGAGCGACTACGACCTCTTCGACCAGGCGCAGGCCGACGTCTTCGTGAAGAACGATCGCGAAGTGCTGGAGTCGGGCCGCCCGAGCCGCCGGTTCGAAGAGGTGTTGGTGCCGCCGGAGGTGCGAACGTTTCTTTCCACCAAGTTTCCGCTGGTCTGATCAGCAGTGCGCGAGCTCGAGCGGCAAAAGCGTTTCCTCGAGCGCACACAGGAGATGGCGGTGGTCGGCGGGTGGGAGTTCGAGGTCGAGACCCACAAGGTGGTGTGGACCCAGGAGATCTTCCGCATGCTCGAGCTCGACCAGGGCGTGGGCATGCCCCCGTTCGAGCAACTGCTCAGCTTCCTCAGCCCTGAACATCGAAAGCTGGTGACGGACGCGCACACGACGGCGATCGAAAAGCGGTTGCCCTATCACCTCGAAGTCGCCGCGCTCACGCGCACCGCGCTGGTAGTGGAGCGAACGGCGACGCGAACCCGCATGTTTGGCAGACGGCCCGCAGCTGTCGAATGCGATCATCAACCTGGCGCTCAACGCCCGAGACGCGATGCCCGAGGGAGGCACGCTGACCTTTCGCACCGCCGACGACGCCCCGGGGTTCCTGCGGCTCGAAGTGGCGGACACCGAGATTATTGGAGCGGCTGGGGTATTCGGGTGCTCGAAGCGCGCCGAGGCCTCGAGAAGCTGGCGACGGCGGGCGCGCAGGTCGACCTGATGATTCTCGACCTGGTGATGCCGGGCATGACGGGGGAAGAGACCTTCAGGCTGGCGCGAGAGCTGATGCCCGCCTTGCCGGTGGTGGTCTGTTCAGGCTTCGCGCCGGAGCCGCTGTTGAGGTCGCTCCAGGCCGAGCCGCGCACCGCCCGCCTGGACAAGCCGTTCACCACTCAGGAATTGCAGCGGGCGATCCGTTCGCTCCTCTGAACTCAGTCTTCTTTCGAGCCGACGAACTGGTCCTTCTTGTCCTTGAAGAGCACGTTGAAGGTGGTGAGCGAGCCGTAGCAGCGCGTCACGTACTGCTGCATGTCGACCTTGTCGGTGTCGCTGAGCTTGGGGTGGCCGTTGATCTTCTGCTCGAGCACCCGCAGGCGATCGCGCACCATCACCACCTTGTGAAAGATGGCGTCGATGGGCAGGTCCTTCGCCTGGAGGCTCTCGTCGGCGGGAATGAGGCGCACGGTGCCGCCTTCCCACTTGCCGGCGAGGGGGACGTCGGCGAGACCCGAGGCCTCGAGAAAAAGCTCCATCAGTTCCTGGCGCGTCATGCTGTCTCCTTCGAAATCGATTGGGGTGGACGGGTCGATGGCCGCCACCGTGCGGGGTGCATCTGTTTCCTGGGCCGCTCCGGTCACCTGCTCACGCCCATCAGCCCGCCGCACCACAGGCCCAATCGGCTTGAGGGCCCGGGCTCGGGCGATCACGGGTGAGGCAGAAGCTGTAATCGTCTCGTTGCGGCCCACGAAGGCGTCGCAGATGGGAGCTGCGGGCACGAAAAGCCCACGGTTGGCCTGCACGCGGCAGTTCCCCACATAGCCTTTGACGGGGTCGATCGAGTGCGCCCGCCACAGCTTGCAATTGCCGCAGACCCGCTCGTGGGGCTGGAAGGTCGGCGCTGGCGGACCTGCGTTGGGGGCCTCGTCAGACATGCAGGCCGTCTGTAGGCGCGCAGCCCTTGTGTTTCAAGCAGGCTTTCGGTACGCGGCCGACCGCCATGGCTCTGATCCCCCTCGAACGAATCCGCAACATCGGTATCTCCGCCCACATCGACTCGGGCAAGACCACGCTCACCGAGCGCATCTTGTTCTACACGGGCAAGATTCGCGAAATCCACGAAGTGCGCGGCAAGGACGGCGTCGGCGCGACGATGGACTCGATGGATCTCGAGCGCGAAAAGGGCATCACCATTCAGTCCGCGGCGACGTACGCGGTCTGGCCGGGCGCGCTCGGCCAGCTCGAAGAGCACAACATCAACATCATCGACACCCCCGGCCACGTGGACTTCACCATCGAGGTGGAGCGCTCGCTCCGCGTGCTCGACGGCGCGATCCTCGTGCTCGACTCGGTGGCCGGTGTGCAGAGCCAGTCGATCACCGTCGACCGCCAGATGAAGCGCTACGGCGTTCCCCGCATCTGCTTCGTGAACAAGATGGACCGCGCCGGCGCGAACTACCTGCGCTGCGTCGACATGCTCAAGGAAAAGCTCGGCGACCACGCCGTGCCGATCCAGGTGAACATGGGCGCCGAAGACAAGTTCATGGGCGTCATCGACCCCGTCGACTTCAAGGCGTACTTCTTCGACGGCGAGAAGGGCGAGAAGGTTCGCTGTGAGGCCGTGCCGGCCGAGTACCTGGAGGAGACCAAGAAGCGCCGCTTGATGATGATCGAGCAGGTCGCCGACGTCGACGACAAGCTCGCCGAGAAGTTCATCGGCGGCGAAGAGGTCACGGCCGAGGAGCTTCGCGCGGCCATTCGCCGCGCCACCATTTCGCTCAAGATGACGCCCGTGATGTGCGGGTCCGCCTACAAGAACAAGGGCGTGCAGGTGCTGCTCGACCAGGTGTGCGCGCTGCTCCCCTCGCCCCCGGAAGTCGAGAACGTCGCGCTCGATCAGCGCAACGCCGAAGCGAAGGTCATCCTCAAGTCCGACTTCAACCTGCCGTTCGTGGGCCTGGCGTTCAAGCTCCAGCAGGACCAGTACGGCCAGCTGACCTACTTCCGCATCTACCAGGGCACCGTGAAGATGGGCGACACCATCATCAACAACTCCCGCGGCCAGCGGAAAGAGCGCGTGCCCCGCATGTTCCGCATGCACTCGGACCGCCGCGAAGAGCTCAACGAGGCGAAGGCCGGCGACATCGTGGCGTTCTACGGCGTCGAGGCGACGTCTGGCGACAGCTTCACCAGCCCCGACCTCTATTACACCCTGACCTCGATGCACGTGCCTGACGCGGTGATCTCGCTGGCCGTCTCGCCCAAGGACCGCACCGGCGAAGCGAACTTCAGCAAGGCGCTCAGCCGCTTCACCCGTGAAGACCCCACCTTCCGCGTGCGCCGTGACGAAGAGTCGGCGCAGACCATCATCAGCGGCATGGGCGAGCTCCACCTCGACATCTACATGGAGCGCATGCGCCGCGAGTACGACTGCGAAGTCGTTTCCGGCAAGCCGCAGGTCGCCTACCGCGAGACCATCACCCAGCGCGGTGAGTTCGCGTACACGCACAAGAAGCAGACGGGTGGCTCAGGCCAGTTCGCCCGCGTGTGCGGCTACATGGAGCCGCTGCCCAGCGACGCGGTGGAGCAGTACGAGTTCGTCAACGAGACGGTCGGCGGCACCATCCCCAAGGAATACATCCCCGGCATCGAGAAGGGCTTCCTCGAGGCGATCAAGAAGGGCTCGCTCATCGGCTTCCCCGTGGTGGGCATTCGCTGCGTGGTCAACGACGGCGCCTACCACGACGTCGACTCGTCCGAGCAGGCGTTCAAGATGGCCGCCATCATGGCCTTCCGTGAAGGCTACGCGCAGGCAAAGCCCGTCGTGATGGAGCCCATCATGAAGGTCGAAGTTCGCGCCCCTTCCGAGTTCCAGGGCTCGGTCGTCGGCCAGGTCAACCAGCGCCGCGGCATGATCCTCGAGACGGGCACGGCCGAAGGCCACGTCACCGTGGTCGCCGAGGTGCCGCTCAACACCATGTTCGGCTACTCGACGGATCTCCGCTCGGGCACGCAGGGCAAGGCTGAGTTCTCGATGGAGTTCGCGAAGTACGCTGCCGTTCCCAAGAACGAGCAGGAGACGATGATGAAGAACTTCCGCGAGAAGAACGCGGCTGAAGCGGCGGCTCGCAAGTAAGACCGAGCCTGACTCGCGCAGCACCCGAAGCCAGCTCTCCTCACGGAGGGCTGGCTTCTGTATTTCGGGCCCGTAAAGTGCGCCGCGCCCCACCCCTTTCTCAACGGAGCCGTAGATGGCCAGCTTCCAGACCGTTCCCGAGATGTTGCTGCACCGCCTCGCCGCGACCCCGGACAACACCGCCTTCAGCTACCCGGTCGGGTCGGGTTGGAAGCAGGTGAGCTGGAAGCAGTTCGGCGAGCAGGTACGGCAGGTGTCGATGGGCCTGCGCGCGATCGGCCTGCAGAACGAGGAGCGCGTCGCGATTCTGTGTCACACCCGGTACGAGTGGGTGCTGGCCGACATGGGCATTCTCGGTGCGGCCGGGGCGACCACCACCATCTACCCGTCGAACCTCGCCGAAGAGTGCGAGTTCATCATCAACGACTCGAACACCCGCTACGTGATCGCGGAGAACGACGAGCAGGTCGCCAAGCTGCTCGCGGTCAAGGCGAAGCTCACCAGCATCAAGAACGTGATCACCATCGACGGCAAGTCGAGCGCCGACGGGTGGGTGTTGAGCCTCAATGAATTGATGGAGAAGGGAAAGTCGGCGACGCAGGCGGAGTGGGAAGTCGTCTGCAGGTCGGTGAAGAACCAGGACATCGCGACGCTCATCTACACCTCGGGCACCACGGGCAAGCCCAAGGGCGTGATCCTCACCCAGGACTGCTGGGTCTACGAGGCCGAAGGCATCGACGAGATGAAGCTGCTGGTGCCCGATGACGTGCAGTTCTTCTGGCTGCCGCTGGCGCACAGTTTTGGAAAAGTGCTCGAGGTCGCGCAGCTGAAGATCGGCTTCCACACCGCCATCGACGGCCGGGTGGACAAGATCGTCGAGAACCTCGCCTCGGTGAAGCCGACCTTCGTGGCCGCCGTGCCCCGCATCTTCGAGAAGGTCTACAACAAGGTGATCGAAGGGGTGAAGAAGGACGGAGGAGTGAAGTACTCCGTCTTCAAGTGGGCGGTGCAGGTGGGCCGTGAGGTCTCGTTGCTGCGCCAGAAGCGGCAGGAACCGGGCGGGCTGCTGGCGATGAAGTACGCGCTGGCCACCAAGCTGGTGTTCAGCAAGCTGCAGAACCGCTTCGGCGGCCGGCTGCGCTACTTCGTCTCGGGTTCGGCGCCGCTCTCGCGCGAGATGGCGGAGTTCTTCCACGGGGCGAACATCTTGATCCTCGAGGGCTATGGCCTGACCGAGACCAGCGCGGCGTCATTCGTGAACCGCCCGACCAACTTCAAGTTCGGCACCGTGGGGCCTGCGCTCCCGGGCACCCAGGTGAAGATCGCGGAAGACGGCGAGATCCTGATCAAGGGCCGCGGCGTGATGCGCGGGTACCACAACCTGCCGGAGCAGACGGCGGAGACCATCAAGGATGGCTGGCTCTACACCGGCGACATCGGCGAGCTCGATTCAGACGGCCTGCTGAAGATCACCGACCGCAAGAAGGACCTGATCAAGACCTCGGGCGGCAAGTACGTCGCGCCGCAGAACATCGAGGGCAAGTTCAAGATGATCTGCCCCTACGTCAGCCAGTCTCTGGTGCACGGCAACAACCGGAACTTCTGCACCATGCTGGTCGCGCTCGATCCCGAAACGATCAGCAGCTGGGCGAAGAACAACGGCGTCACGGGCACCTACGATCAGATCGTCAAGGACCCGCGCACCCACGCGCTCATCAAGCCCTTCGTGCAGGAACTCAACAAGGGCCTGGCCTCGTACGAGTCGATCAAGAACTTCGTGATCTTGCCCAAGGACATGACGCTCGAAGACGGTGACCTCACGCCAAGCCTCAAGCTCAAGCGCAAGGTGGTCGAGACCAAGTACAAGGAAATGATCGACGGCTTCTACACCGGCAACCTCGCGGAGCTCTGAGCCTGCTGCGCGTCGCGATGGGAGACCCCCAGGCACCGTTCGAGACGGTGCGCTCGGTGCTCGATCATCACGGGCTGTTGAAAGACGACCGGCTGCGCGATGACGTGCAGCTGGTCTCGATGGGCGATCACTTCGACTGGGGTCATTCTTCCGAGCGGAAGAAGGCCACCGACGAGGGGCTCGCGCTGGTGACGTGGCTCGCCTCTCACCCGCCAGAGCAGGTGGTGTTGATCGCGGGCAACCACGATCTAGGGCGCGTGTGCGAGCTGCAGCCCTTTGCCGATGACGCGGCCTTCGAGGCGGCGTGGGCGATGGCGATGGCTGCGTACGGGGGTGGCCAGCCCGACGCAGAGGGCTCCCGTGCCTTCCTCGCGCGCTATCCGCACGTGCCCGACGCCGAGTGCATCGCGCGCGACTTCAGCTGCTTCTCGGTGGCGCAGCGCGCGCTGGTGACGAAGCTCTTACGCACGGGGCGGCTGGTGCTGGCCCACGCGCACGCAGGGCTGCTGCTGGTGCACGCGGGCGTCACCACGGAAGACTTTGCGCTGATCGGGGCTGCGCCGGTCGATGCGAGCTCGGCGGCGGACGCGTTGAATGGATTTCTTCGTCAACGGGTCGAGGCGTGGCGTGAAGGTCCGCTCTCGCTCACCCCACTCCACCAGCCAGGTTCAGTGGCCACCGGCGTCGCGCGTGGCGTGCTCTTTCACCGCCCTGCCGTGCCGACGGAAGATCCGCGCTTGCGTTGGCAATTTCGCGGGCCGCCCCGGCGCCGGTTCGATCCGCGTGGGTTGCCGGCAGCGTTCCCGCAGGCGGTCGGTCACATTCGAGACAAGAAGTGCCGCGAGCTGCTCGGCGACTGGGCTGATTCAGAGAAGCCCGTCGATGGCGTGCTGCGCGCACTGCGAATCGAGGGAGACCGGGTCTCGTATGCACGCGGGACGCCGGCCGATGCGCGGCTCTACTTCCTCGACGCGGGCATGAACTACTCGACGACCTACGAGCTGTTCGATCTCGATCGCCGCCAGCCGCTTCAGCCGACGCCGAAGCTGGCGATCAGCGGAACGTGATCTGACAGTCCGCTGAACGGGCTCGAACGATCTCCGAAGGTGTGGGTGCCTTTGAGATCGATGAAGTCGAGGTTGCCTGACGCGAACACGTGATCGAGGTGCATGCGCAGGTGCATGAACCCCGCGGTCGCGAAGGAATCGGACCGCTGCGGGTCGAGTTGCTTGAGCTGCTCCTGCGCGCCCCGCAGCTTCGCTTCCCCCGTGAGGTACCGATAGACCGGCGTCATCGGCGCGGTGTTGAAGTCGCCCACCACCAGGTACGGCTCGTGCTTCGCGATCGCGGCGGCGTAGTGCGCCACCGCTTTGGCCTCGGCGAGCTGGTTCTGACCGAAGCCCATCTTTCCCGGCTGGCTCCAGAACTCGCGCGCCCACGGCGTCGGCAAAGAGAGGTGCGTGTTGAAGAGGTGAAAGCGATTGCGATGCAGATCCTCGAGGCGCAGGTGCGCGGCGATGCGCGTCTGCTTCACCTTCTTGAGGCTCTCGCTATTGTGGTGCGTGATGTGGTGGGGCCGATGACCGTTGTCGTCGAGCACCTCGAGCTTCTGGCAGTTCACCAGCATCGCGAGGCCGGTCGTGTAGAGCTTGATCGGCCCCAGCCGGTACACGTGCGCCGGGAAATACCAGGCCTTGTACGGCATCACCTGGCCGCGGCGTTTGAAGTCGTCACCCAGGTGCCGAAGGAAGGCGTCGAGCTGTGTCTCGGCGGGGTGAGCGCCCCGGTGAGCGAGCCCGGAGCGCAGGGAGCTCGTCTCGACTTCCTGCAACGCGATCAAATCTGGCAGCGGGTGGAGCGCGGAGAGGGCGTCGGCGATGCGGCGTTTGGAAGCTGCAGTGCTCGCCAGACCTTTGAGGCCGTGACCGAAGTAGCGAACGTTGTAGCTGACGATGCGCAAGGCGCTCCGAGCATATCCATGCCCTCGGGCAGGCGCTCGCTCGCTCGAGTCAGCGCCGCTTTTGGACCGCAGACGTCAGCGCCGCGCCTTCGAGCTGCGAGGGGCCGTCTGCCACGAAGCGTTCGGGGGCGCTGAGCACGAGCTCTTCAAGCGCCAGGGCCTCTGCCCACGTGGCCAGTTGATCGGGCGCGAACCGGCCAGCGAGCCGCTCGAGCCAGCCAACGACCATCGCCGGGGGCGCGACCAGCCCTGCCTGCCGGGCGAAATCGGCGATGAGCAGGGTCTTCACCCCCTCGTCTGAGCCGCCCTTCACACCCTGCGCGGTCAGGCGGGTGCGGCGAACGAACGACGAGAAGGTGATGGGTTCGGGGCGTCGGGCGCGGCGCCGGCGTGAGGCCGCGGTGAGGCAGGCACGCGCGTCACGCGCTTTGAGGTCGACGGCCGCCGCGAGCACTTGCGCGCGCAGTTCAGGCTTCCAATCGAGCTCGTCGAGCAGGGAGGACCAGGTGCGTGATTGGTAGAACTGCGCGTCGGCGACGGCCATCAACGCGCGGGCCTTCGCGGGCGTGAGGACCCTCGCGCGACGGGCAGCCTGTGCCGTGGCCCAGACGTTCACCCAGGGAACGGTGAGCGGCTTGAACCCGTGCGTGGCATCGGCGTGCAGGAGTGCGACCGCCGCGTCGTCGTTCCATTCGCCCGAGACGAAGCGGCGGGCGATCTCTCCGATGGGGGTGATGATGCCGGGCAGCTCGGCGGCGCGCAGGGCGCCCATGCTCGAGGCGCCGAAGAGCGGGATGCCCGAGGCGTGGGCGGCGAGCAACTCGTGGTGCCAGACCGACGGTGCCGACTCGAAGACTCCGTCGATGAGGACGATGGCCGAGGGGTGATCGTCGATGGCGCGGAAGACGTCGCCTTGCCGCGCGGGGGGGCGGTAGTCGGCCTTCAGCAGTGAGTGGGCCTCCTTCAGCGCGAGGCTCGGGCCCAGAAAGACGACTGGCTCTCCCCC
>JAYVNA010000720.1:0-3206 GCA_043758715.1 Archangium sp. | reverse complement strand
GCGGCCTCTCGACCGCCTCGCCGAAGAAGGCAGCCGTGCTGCGAGGCACCGGCTCCGCGCCCCAGAAGTGAAGCGGGAGGCTCACGCGCGAACCGCGCGAGGCCATGTTTGCCGTCGCCGCGGCCCGGGTGGGCGATCATCTTGTCTGAGCCTCACCGAGCGCTTACCGCGCTCAGAGATGCGACAGCCAGGCGGTGACGTCCTCCGCCCTGGGCCGGGCCTGGTAGGTCCGCTCGCCGGTCCATCGCACCGAGGGGCACTGCTCCTCGTCCGCGGAGAAGGTCTTGCGTCCCAGTTCCTTGCCGGTGTGCACGTCGAGGGCGACGATCTCCTCGTCGACCCCTTCGCGGTTGATGGAGAACGGCTCACCGGTGGGGATGCCCTTGTCCATCAGCCGGTAGCCACCACACTGCTTCATTTTCTTCGGCCCCTTTCCGGTGGCCAGGCCGATCACGTCCGCCTCCCGCAACCGTCCATCGCGCCCCACGAAGTGCAGCCCTTCATCGGAAGCCAGATAGAGCACCAGGCGCTGGTTACCTCGCTCTCCCCCCAGCGGCCGGGACGGAAGCGCTTCGAACCGATCGCGGAAGGAGCGCCCGGAGATCTGGCTCCACATCGCGGTCAGTGGAATCGCTGCGGGCGCGCTCCCATCGACAGCGACCTGGACCTTCACGGGTGCCGGCGTTCCGCCGTAGCCAGCCTCGATCGCCTTGACGGGAATGAGGCCGAGGATTTCCTCGGTGGTGAAGGCCAGCTTCCCGAGCCCCATCGCGTCGGTCTTCGTGATGTGCCCTTCGAGCGTGATGGTGGCGTTGCGGGGCCCAAGCAACTCGAGGCTCAATGAGCCGTCCTTCTGCAGCAGCGCGCCACCCTGGTCGCCGAAGGACCACACGGTGGCGAACTCGCCGGTCACCACCTCGGAGCCGCCGCCCAGCACCCTGAGCCAGTTCGAGCCGGAAG
Source organism: Archangium sp. (assembly GCA_043758715.1). Lineage (GTDB taxonomy): Bacteria > Myxococcota > Myxococcia > Myxococcales > Myxococcaceae > Archangium_A. The sequence continues at coordinate 2,246 of JAYVNA010000720.1, read as the reverse complement.
GGATGGAGGCGGCGACTTCCGGGCTGAAGGGGAGCTTCACCTCGCCGGTGCCGAAGTACTTGCTGAGCCCCTTGCGACCAGAGACGCGCACGTGCATCGACAAGCTGCTCTTCATGGAGTCGATCTCCTTGAGCTGGATCGTGAAGCGGGACACCCCCGCCTCGTCGGCCTCCAGCTCGGTCGACTCGACCTGCGCCCGCAGTCCCGGGAGCGTCTTGACCTCGATGACGTACCCCTGCGCGTTGGCGTCGAGCACGGAGGCACTGAAGGGAGCGGTTTGGGTGAAGCAGCCGGTCATCCCGAACGCGGCGCACAGAGCCAGGAGAGGTCTCATGGCTTCATTGACGCCTCGGCTGGCCGGGAGTTGCAAGACCGAAATCACGCTCAGCGCGAGCTGGCCTCATGACGGCGAGGTTTGCTCATGGCGATCACCTTCTGCCTGGAAAAAGGGTGCGTTAAGCGCCGAGGGTCGCTTCTTGATGAAGGTCCTCGAGGTGCGAAAGCCGATCAGCCGCGTCGATCCACCGTTGGATGCCCTCGGAGTCCACGGCAACGATGAGGACATCGCTCTTCCGGTCTTGGACCAACTTCTCTTCAAAGCCTTTGGTAAAGCCTCCGACCGAGAAGAAGAACCCTGCGCGAGCGCGGTTGAACTTGTTGGTGAGCTTCTCTCGGAAGACCGAGTAGTCGGGTGCGCCGGCCTTGCTCGACCAGTTCTTACACTCGCCCAAAACGTAAGGACCTTCCTTCGACCAGGCCCCGCTCGTCGCGTTGTTTCTGACTGAGACGTCGATTTCTTCGCTCACGTTTCGAAGACGCGTGGTGACGGATTCGAAGCCGCTCGTACCCTTGAAAAGCAGCTTGATCAGGTCCTCGAGCAGGGCGCCTCGTCGGTTCCGGTTCGTCTCACTTTTGCAGGACGCCCACGTTTCACGGAGTGCGCGCTCTCTGCTCACTTTGTCGAGCGTGGCGAGTCTGCGCTCGCCCGTGATCTCGACAGCGTTTCGGACCTTTGCCTTGAGCAGCGCTTCGAACGCGCCGTTCTTGACGAGGTAGTCGTAAACGCCCTCCGAAAATGCACGAGTGATCGCGTCGGGGGAGGAGTAGCCGGTGACGATGATCGATTTTGCGAACGGAGTCAGCTGGCGGACCCTGGCGAGGAGCTCGAGACCGACGTCCGGTCCCCCGGGGCCCTGCAGTTTTTGGTCAATCAGGACGACATCGATGTCGCCGCCACTCGTCTCGAGGACCTTCGTTGCCGAATCAGCCGTGCCTGCTACGAGGACACGGTGGCCCTCTGCCTCAAGAAGTTCTTTGTAGAGTTCGACGAACGCGGAGTCATCATCGACGATTAAGATTTGGCCGGCGGTCATGGAGTTGGCTCCGAGAGAGGGATCGCTAACACGAAACGAGCCCCGCCGAGCGAACTGGCCTCACAGCGAACCGACCCTCCCAACTCAGTGAGGATTCTCCTCGTCATCGCGAGACCGAATCCCGATCCTCCATCACGCGTCGTGAACCCGTCTTCGAAGATTCGCTCGCGAAGGTGAGCGGGAACGCCTTTTCCTCCGTCTTCTACTTCCAGCAGAAGTGAGCCTTCGACCACAGAAGCTTCGATCCCAATAGGCGCGGGGTGTGAGGTGAGTTGCAAGGCATTCTGGACGACGTTTCTGAGCGCTCGCGCGAGCGGCTCGCGCGGAAGTTCAAGCTCTTGGTCTACAAGGGTGAAAACGACGCGCACTGATCCTTCCAACGGACCGATCGCCTCAGAGAGAAAGGAAAGCAGCGTCGTCTTCATTCGATCTGTTGCCACAGCCTCGGAGATGGTGACGAGTTCCTCCACAAAGTGCAGCACTCGATTGACGCCAGACAGAACCTTGTTCGCCCTGTCTCGCACGCCTGACTCGACTGCGCCGTCGCGCAGCGCGGTTGCGTGATGCCGAACGGGAACGAGCGCGTTCCGAACTTCGTGTGTGACGATTCGTGACAACTCACTGGTCGCGCGGAGATTGGCGCCAGGTGCCGACGCGACGATGCTCTGAGTTTCGTCTCCCAACGCCGCTCGTACCGTCGCACGCCAAGGATCGTCGGCGAGGGTTTCGCCTACCAGGCCTGTCATCGACGCTCTGATTTCGTACTGCCGGCCTTCACTCTCGCCGCCGTGGGTTGTCGCGACGCCCATTCGCACGAGACGCTTGAGCGTCTTGGCTGAGCAGGGGAGCAACATCTCGCCGGTATCATCCTCG
>JAYVNA010000719.1:0-3209 GCA_043758715.1 Archangium sp. | reverse complement strand
GCGCGGTCACGCGAATGTGCACGGTGTCGTATGACTCGTTCTGCTCGAGCCCGATGATCTGCAGATCGAGCACCTGGGGGTCGGCGATGGCATCGCGCACCCCGAGCAACTCCATCAGCTTGAGCTGGGTCACCAACCGCTGAAAGGTGGCGTCAGACAGGTACTTCCGCACGGGCTCGAGGTTGCGCTTGAACCACGCGTCCTGAAGTTCGAGGAACTCACGCTTGGTGCGATCGAAGAACTTCATCAAATCGAACTGGGCGTCTTTCGACTTGAGCGCGTTGACCCAGCCCTCGACGGCCGCCGCGCTGACGGTGGTGCGCCGCTCGGTCTCGGCCTTGTCGATCGCCTTGCGGGTCGAAGAGTCGCCGTCGCGCGAACGCTGCGCGAAGAAGATGCCCAGGCCGACCATGATCGCCACCGGAATGCCGACGGCCGGGTGCTGAATGATGAGCCAGAGCAGCAACTCGACGATCACTCCGCCGTCGCCGCCCCCGCTGCTCCCCGAATCGGAGTTCGAATTGCCCGAGTTGAAGCTCTCGCCTCCGCCGATGCGCGCCAGGGCGCTGGTGGCGAACAGCACGAGGAAGGACACGACGAAAGGTGGGAGTCGAGCTATCCAACGAGCGCGCGTCAGCATGAGTGCGGCGGAACTTAACGAAACGGAGCGCACCCCATGGCCGAATTCATCATCGCCTCGCATGGCCCGTTCGAGCAGTGGACGATCAACGGGGAAGCCCGGCGCAATGCCCTGTCTCGCGCGATGGTGGCGGAGCTCAAAAGCAACCTCGAGCGGGTCTCCGCCAATCGGTCCGTTCGTTGCGTGGTGCTCACGGGCGCAGGCAGCAAGGCCTTCTGCGCGGGCGCGGACCTCAAAGAGCGCGCCGGCATGACGCCCGACGAAGTGACCGCGTTCCTGGACGGCATGCGCACGACGTTTCGGGCGATCGAGCTGTCTGACTGCGTGTTCATCGCGTTCATCAATGGCGCGGCGTTCGGGGGCGGCACCGAGCTGTCCTTGTGCTGCGATCTTCGGGTGATCGCCGCGGAGGCCGAGATGGGCCTGACCGAGGTGAAGCTCGGCATCATTCCCGGGGCGGGCGGCACCCAGCGGCTGCCTCGCCTGGTCGGCAAGGGCGTCGCCAAGGAGCTGATTCTCACCGGGCGCCGGGTGCCCGCGGCCGAGGCGGTGTCGCTGGGGCTCGCCTCGAAGATCGGCACCGTCGAGGACGCGCTGAGCCTCGCCAAAACCATCTGCGAGAACGCGCCCATCGCCGTGTCGGCCGCCAAACACGCGATCGACGAAGGCGCTCACCTCGACCTCGACGCCGCCCTCGGGGTGGAACAGCAGAAGTACGCCCTGACCCTGGGCACCGAAGACCGGCTGGAAGGCCTCAAGGCGTTCGCCGAGAAGCGGCCTCCTGTCTACCGGGGGAAGTAGCCCTTCAGTTTCCAAACTGAAGGGAAGGGTGCCTCCAGCAATCGATCTCTGTATATCGACGCCCATGGAATTCGAGCTGCCCGACGACCTCCAGGCCCTGAAGAAGACCGTGAAGGATTTCTGCGAGAAGCGCGTGAAGGACAAGGCGCGCGAGTGGGATCACCACGAGAAATTCCCCATGGAGGTCGTGCGCGAGCTCGGCCAACTGGGCCTGATGGGCATTCGGGTGAGCGAAGAATACGGCGGCGCCAACATGGGCTCGCTGGCGGTGGCCGTGGTGGTCGAAGAGGTCGCCCGCTACGACGGCTCGCTCGCGTTGACGGTGGCCTCGCACAACGGCCTCGGCACCTCGCACATTCGCCTCTTCGGGACCGCCGAGCAGAAGCAGAAGTACCTGCCCAAGCTCGCCACCGCCGAGTGGCTGGGCGCGTGGGGCCTGACCGAGCCGGGAAGCGGGTCTGACTCCGCCGGCCTCAAGACCATTGCCGTGCGCAACGGTGACGTGTGGACCCTCAACGGCGCGAAGATGTTCATCACCCAGGGCACGGTGGGTGACGTGTTCGTGGTGCTCGCCAACACCGAGCCCGCGAAGAAGCAGAAGGGCATCACCGCCTTCATTCTCGAGAAGGGGCTCAAGGGGTTCACCCAGCGGTCCATTCACGGGAAGCTCGGCATGCGCTCCTCCGACACCGCGGAGCTGCACTTCGAGAACGTCGAAGTTCACGACAGCCAGCGCCTGGGCGAGGTGGGCCACGGCTTCCTCGACACCATGAAGATCCTCGATGGCGGCCGGATCACCATCGGCGCGCTGGCGGTGGGCCTGGGCCGCGGGGCGATCGAAGAGTCAGTAAAGTACGCGAAAGATCGTCACGCCTTCGGTAGCCCCATCGCCGACTTCCAGGCGATTCGATGGATGCTGGCTGACATGCAGACCGAGCTCGACGCGGCGCGCCTGCTGGTGCACCGCAGCGCCTTTCTGGCCGACGCCGGCAAGCCGTACACGCTCGAAGCGTCGATGGGAAAACTGTTCGCCTCTGAGGTCGCCACCCGCGCCTGCAACAAGGCCGTGCAGATTCACGGCGGCTACGGTTACACCCGCGAGTTCCCCGTCGAGCGGTACCTGCGCGACGCGAAGTTGTGCGAAATCGGCGAAGGCACCAGCGAGATTCAGCGCTCGATCATCGCCCGCGAGCTGCTCCGCGGCTGACGAAACCCTGCCTTCGTCATTGCGCGGCGACGGCCAACCGGTTGATCTGCGGCGTTCATGGATCGGGCCTTCCTGGAACAGCTGGGGCTGGACGTAACCGAGGCGGACGGCGTCGTCGAAGCTGAGCTGGTGCTCCAGGGCGGGCAGGCGCTCAACCCCCTCACCCGTAAAGTAATCGAGCGGGTCTCTTTCACCATCATGGGCGATCGGCTGCTCTACGTGGGCCCGCCGGAGTTCGTCGGCGCGCAGCCGATCAACGTCGCCTACCTCTCGCCCAACAGCCGGCTGGAAGATCTGATCACCCAGACGCTCACCGATCACCTCTTCCAGCTCGAGCGCCGCAGCAACGAGCTCAGCGCGCTGGGCATCTCGCCGCGGGTCGACCCCAGCACCCTGCAGCTGACCGCCGATCTCGAGAAGGCCCCCCTGAAGTTCACCATCGGAGCCAGCCGCACCGGCCAGTTCCGGATCATGCGCACCCTCAACGACGGGGTGGAGCTCACCAACGCGGGCCAGAACGTCTTCGAGCTGAGTGAGTTCTTCGACAAGCGCGCCCTGGAA
>JAYVNA010000718.1:0-3212 GCA_043758715.1 Archangium sp. | reverse complement strand
CCTGACTCAAGGCAGCTCGACGAAACCCGCGAACGTGGGCCCCGTCACGGCAGCCACCACGCCCCGCGAGCTGAGCGCTCCGGTGAGCCGATCGACCGCGAACAACGTCAACGTGTTCGAGCCCTGATTGCCCACGACCATCCAGCGCCCGGTCGGGTCGAGGGAGAAGTGCCGCGGTGTCATCCCTTCCGTGGGCGTGTGACCGACCAACGTGAGCAGGCCCGTGGTGCCATCGACGCTGAAGGTCGCGATCGAGTCGTGGCCGCGGTTGCTGCCGAACACGAAACGTCCGTTGGGATGCACGGCGACCTCCGCGCCCGTGTTCGTTCCCGCAAAGCCAACGGGCAACGTCGAGACCGTCTGCAACGAAGTCAGTGCGCCCGAGTTTGCGCGGGCGAGCGTCTGCAGCGTGCTGTCGAGTTCGTTGATCAGATACGCCCGGGGAAGCGATGGGTGCAGCGCGAGATGCCTGGGCCCCGCCCCGGTCGCCGTGTCCATCACCGAAGGCGAGAGCGGAGAGAGGGTGCCCGCGTCGAAGCTGTATTGCGCGAGGTGATCAGCCGCTTTGCACGGCACGTACGCGAAGCCGTTGGTGGGGTCGGTGAAGATCTGATGCGCCTGGCCCCCGGGCGAGAGCGTCTGCGTGGCGGCGCCCAAACCGCCATCGGGAATCGCGGGGAGCACGGCGATCGTCCCTGCGTTGTAATTGGCCACCAACACGAAGCGGCCCGTGCCATCGACCGAGAGGTGAGCGGGTCCCGCACCGCCGCTGCTCACCCGATTCAAGAACTGCAGCCCCGCATCGGAGGTGTCGAGCGCGAAGGCCGCGACCTGGTTCGAGCTCTCGTTGGTGGCGTACAGCCGGCCATGCGGCCGATCGATCGCGAGGAAGCTCGAGCCGTTGCCGGCGTTGCTGATGCCCAGCGGGGTGAGGCCGCCGTCGTTCGAGTCGAAGCCGAACACCCGAATCTGGCCGCTGCCCGATCCGGTGAAGATGAACAGGCGCGAGGTGCCTGCATCAGCCACACCCGCGTCGAGACCCGCATCGAATGGACCCGCGTCGAAGCTGCCTGCATCGGCGACGAAAGTCCCTCCGTCCTCGACCCCGGCATCCTCTCCTTCGGGAGTTCCAGAATCCGCCAGCGCGCCTGTGGGGGCAGCGCACCCCCACGCGAACAGCACCATGAACGAGAGGCTCCAACGCATGGAATGGCTCTACTCCGTCGGCGCGATGATCGCTCCTCGCCGAATTGGCAACTCAGGCGTCATGCGCGCTTCCCTGCTGGTGTGTCTGCTCGTGGTGTCCTCTTGCGGCGTGGAGCGCGAGTCTGCTCCGCGCGGTTCCTGCGGTTGCATCGACTTCGACGAACCGTGGACTGACGAGGCCACCCTCAAGCCTCACGTCGACGAAGGCAGCTATCTGGGCTCGGTCATCAGCTTTCAGTACGCCACCACGGTCGATCACGGCGAGGTGCACAACGACTGGGACCTGAGTCTGACGCCCTCGACCACCGAGCCGGACGCGCTCACCTTTCGGGTCAACCTGGCCACCGACGATCGCAGCTGCATCGAGGATCTCGGGGCCGTCGCCATCGCCAGCGTGCCCGCGAACCTCACCCGCTGCGACGACCACGTCCCGGTGGTGCTCGGCCACGTCTACCTGGTCGAGAACCGCGACCCCGACCAGCAGCAGTTCGCGGCCTTCGCGGTCACCGCCCTCGACGGCGCCCATTCGGCCAGTCTGCGTTGGTACCGCTCGTCGCAGCCTGATCGCTTCAGCTTCGAACACTAGAGTAAGTCGTCGCGGGTGAAGACGAAGCCCCACCGCGCTGCGCTCAAGGCCGAGTTGCTCGGCCTTCTCGAGCGCACGCTCGCCACGCTCGAGGCCGCCCACGCTGCTGCGCGCGAAGGCGCCACGCACGAACAGGCCAAGCCCGAGAACGACAAGGACACCCGCGCCATCGAGCAGAGCTACCTCGCGCGTGGGCAGGCGATGCGCATCGAAGCCCTGCAGAACGGGCTCGCCGCGCTCGGGGCCATGGCCATCACGAAGGGCGAAGTGGGCCGGCTGGGCGCGCTCATCGAAGCGGAAGAAGAGGGCGAGCCGGTCACCTTCTTCGTCGCACCCGAAGGCGGCGGCACCCGGCTCGAGGGCGGCATTCAGGTGGTGACCCCCGCCTCACCGCTCGGCCAGGCGTTGCTGGGCAAACGCGCCGGTGACGAGGTCGAGCTCAAGCTGGCGGGCAAGACGCGCGTGCTCGAGTTGCTCGACGTCAGCTGATCACGGCTCCAGCTCGACGACGTAGAAGGTGACGATGCCAGTCGACTGGCTGCGCCCGCGCGTCACCCGCACCGTGGTTGCGCTCGTGAGGTCGAAGCGCGCCTGGGCCTGCCCGATGGAATCGTCGTTCGTGTTGTCGACCGCGGTCTCTCCGGTCGATTGTCCTCCGCTCATCTGTCCGCCGGCGAAGACGAGGGTGCGCGTGGTGTCGACCGACGCGATGGTCAGGTCGACGGAGTTGTTCTGCAAGTTCACGGTGAACGCCTGCACGCGCGCGCGGGTACCGAAGTCGACGCGCTCCCAGTGCACGGAATCGACGTTCACGCCGGCGCAGCTGGCCGGGTTGGGCTGGTCAGCGCCGCGGCTGAACAGCAACGAGGTGGGGCTCGTCATCTCGGCGCGCACCAGGAAGTTGCACATCGAGAGGCTGAGGGTCGGGTTGGCCGACATCACGGCCTGGTTGAGCAACACCGCATTGGTCGAAGCTGCGGGCAACCCCGTTTGCGTCAGCTGTCGTTGCCCGAGCATCAAGGTGCCCGAGCTGCCGCGAAGCGAGCTCACCCCGCTGAGCTGCACCACCTGCATCTCGTATCCGGTGCAGCCGACCCCGGCGAAGTCGCGGTTGTCGAGGAACACCGAGCCTCCATCGGGCGTCAGCCGCATCGCCGAGAGATCGTCACCGTCGTAGTTCGTGCCGTTGCCCGCCAGGCTCGAGAGCACGAACGAGCTGGCAGGATCCACCACAGGGGCGAGCGGGATCACACGGGTGAAGCAGTTGGGCGCGAAGCTGCGCTGTACCTGCAGGCCGGTAACCAGCTCGGCGGTCTGCCAGCTGACGTTGACCTGCGAGCCGGTGCCGGTGCGTTCGCAGGTGAGGCCATCGATGGCCGTCAGGCGGCAGCGCACCTCGTACTCGTCGGGGGTGCTGCTG
>JAYVNA010000717.1:0-3215 GCA_043758715.1 Archangium sp. | reverse complement strand
TCTCCGGGGCCGTGGGCATGAAGAAGCCCGCTGAGGTGGTGCCGACGCTCGAGAAGATCGCGGCCCTCGCGCCGAAGTTCGGTGCCGAGATGTCGTTGCGCGAGCGTCCCGATGGGCAGAAGGCGATGATCACCACCTACGCGCAGGGCGAGGGCGTGCACTTCGCGCCGAAGGGTGAGCTCGTGTTCTTCGCCTCCCCGGTGCAGCGGCTCGACGCCCTGGTCAAATCGGACGGCGCAGGCACCGTCAGCCTCGAGGGCAACGACGCGCTCGCGGTGTCCATCGACTTGAACAAGCTCAGCGCCTCGGTGCGTGCGCTCCCCGAGAGCGCGTGGGGACTGGGCGGCTTCGCGATCAAGGCCACCACCGTGCGCTGGCTCGACGCGACTGACGATCTCAAGCGCGTGACCATCAACCTCGGCGCGAAGGACAAGGTCGTTCAGGCCAGAGTGGTGCTCACGCTGGGCGGAGCGGCGAAGGCGCCATGATTCGGGTCCGTTCGTGATCACCACGGAGGCCCTGTGCCGCGGGTACGACGACGGCGCCCGCGGCCCGGTGCGCGTGCTCGATGGGGTGTCGTTGCAGGTCGCGGCCGGAGAATTCCTGGCGGTGGTCGGGCGCAGCGGGAGCGGCAAGTCGACGCTGCTGCACGTGCTCGGTGGCCTCGACAGCGGGTTCAGCGGCCAGGTCACCGTCGCGGGCACGAAGCTCGCGGGGCTCTCGGATCAGGCGCTGGCGAAGTTTCGCAATGAGTCGGTGGGCTTCGTCTTTCAGTCGTTTCATCTGATTCAGGGCCTCTCGGCGCTGGAGAACGTCTTGCTGCCAGCGGCCTTTGGGCCCCACGAGAGTGACGAGGCCCGTGCGCGCGAAGCGCTGGCTCGCGTCGGCCTCGGAGAAAAAGTGCAGCGGTTGCCCAGTCAGTTGTCGGGCGGTGAGCGGCAGCGGGTGGCGATCGCGCGATCGCTGTTCAACAAGCCGAAGGTGCTGCTGTGTGACGAGCCCACCGGGAACCTCGACGTGCAGACCGCCGATGAGGTGATCAGCCTCTTCAAGTCTCTCAACCAGGAAGGGCTCACCATCGTCGCGGTCACTCATGAGGACCGGTTGCGGGCGGCCGCGAGCCGGGTGCTCAATTTGGTGGAAGGGCGGTTAGCCCCTCACCCCGACCCTCTCCCCCGCGGGGGAGAGGGAGATAAATGAGAACGTCAGCGCTTCGCAGGCTGGTGCGACTGCAGCTTCGGCGTGATCGCCGTGGCGCTGTCAGTTCGATGTTCGGCATCGCCATGGGCATCGCCTCGCTGGTGTTCTTCGTGGCGCTGGGCCTGGGCGTGGGGCGCCTGGTGCGCGAGAAGATCTTCCCCGTCGACTCGCGCCTGGTCGAGGTGGTGCCTTCCCAGCTCGCCATCGGCCTGTTCGGGGGCGGCAAGCTGACGCAGGACGCGGTCGATCGCCTCGCCGCCCTTCCCGGAGTCGAGCGCGCCTACCGCAAGATGAGCGTGCGGGTGCCGGCCGTCTCTCTCTACGACGGCGACTTCTTCGGCCGGCGCCTGCGCATGGGCATCGAGGTGATCGCCGTAGGTGTCGACCCCGACTTCGTGCGCGCCGACGTGAAGCTGGGCGACTTCACCGACCCCGGTCCCGGCAAGCCGATTCCCACCATCGTCGCCTCGCGCCTGCTCGAGATTTATAACAAGACCTTCGCCCCGGCCCGCGGGCTACCGCAACTGTCTGCCCAGATGCTGGTGGGCTTCAGCTTTCCGGTCGACTTCAACCGCAGCTACGTGGCCGTGGTGGCCCCCGGGCCCGTCACCTCGACCCAGCTGCAGGTCGCGGGGCTCTCGGAGCGCGGCGTGCTGGCGGCTGCCACCATTCCCCTCGAGGTCGCCATTCGCATGAACAAGGCCGCCGACGTCGACTCCGAGACCTTCACCGGCGTCTCGCTGCAGGCGAGCTCACCCTCTGAGGTGCCCACCATCGTGGCCGCCGTCAAAGAGATGGGCCTTCGCGTCGATGATCAAGATCGCCGCATGTCGGAGAACGCGGGCGCCGCGGTCGCGATCACCACCTCAGCCATGGCCCTGCTCTCGGCGCTCATCTGTCTGCTGGCGGCATTCAACATCGCGCACGCGCTCTCGGCGGCGGTGCGCGCGCGCGAGCGGGAACTGGGCGTGATGCGCGCGGTCGGCGCCAGCCAGCGCGACGTCTTCGTGCTGGTGCTGGTCGAGGCCGTGGTGCTCGGCGTGGGCGGCGGCGTGGCGGGGACGTTGACGGCGCTCCTCGCCGCCTTCGGGGTGGATATGCTCTCGGCGCGCGTGCTCCCCGAGTTTCCTTTCAAGCCCGACACCTTCTTCCTCGTGCCTGCGTGGCTGCCCTTGCTCGGCGTGGGGCTGGGTGTGCTCGCCGCGCTCGCGGGGGCCTGGCTTCCGGCGCGCAGGGCAGCGCAAGTCGATCCCGCGCGTGTGCTGGCGGGGCAGGGCTGAGATGAAGCCTCTGTCGCTTGCCGCGCGCGCGCTGGTGCTGCTCTTCATCGGATGGCTCTACGGCGGCGACGTGCTGCGCTGGGGGCAGGCGCAGAGCGCTGAAGTGGCTGCGCTCAACGAACTCCCACGATTGTGGTTGGGGCTGATCGGCTGCGCGGTGGCGCTGGGTGGCGCCGGGGTGCTGGTGCTCTCCCGCTCGCGACCGCCCAGTTGGCAGGCGCTGCGGCTGCTCACCATCGCGATCGTGAGCCTGCTCTTTCTCGATTTCGTGGTGCTCAACTCGCGAAGTTCTCCGCTGTCGAGCGATGAGCAGAGCCTGTTGGCCGCGCAGTTCTTCGCCGAGTCGGCCAACGACGAGGCGGGGGCCGAAGCGGTGCCGCGCGACCCCGCGCTCCTCGCTTCGTTTCTCAAGGGCATGGGCAGCGTTCCCTTCTTCGTGAAGGGCGAGCGGGTCGGGGCCTGGAAGCTCGAGGTGCGCGAGCGCTGCACCGGGCCTGCGAGTGAACCTGGCCAGGCCGCCCCGGGTACCCTCGTCTACTGCGTGTCGAACGATCGGAAGCAGGCCTGGGTGACGGTGGTGGGGACTGCGCAAGGCCAGCTCTTCGGGCCCCGGGCCATCGTTTCCACCCAGGACGGGTGGGTGGGCGAGGTTCACGTGGCCTCCCCGCCCGAGGTGGAGGCCGCGCCGGGCGAGTCCCCTGCTGACGGGACGCCTGTGTGGGGCGTGCCTACACC
>JAYVNA010000716.1:0-27401 GCA_043758715.1 Archangium sp. | reverse complement strand
GGGCCTCGAAGTGGGCTCGCGGCTGCACGAGCAGCAGCGCCCCCGCGGCATCGAACGCCCGGCCGGCCCCATGCGCCGCAATCACCTGAAAGCCTGTCCGCAGCAATTGCCGCACGTTGACCACGTCGCGCTGGGTGAGCTTTTCGAACAATGGCAACCGCTCGAGCGGCGGCGCGCCGTCGAAGGCGTCATCGAGCACGGCCAGCGTCACCCGCCACGCATCGCGAATCGCGCGCTCCCCGCCCACCAACTGCATCGCGCGCAGGGTGCCCAGGCGTTGGAAGCCCGCGTAGTCCGCCAGCAGAAATTCCCCGCCCCAGGCGGTGCCGTCGAAACCCAGGCCCGTGCCATCGAACGCCACCCCCAGCACCGGGCCCTCGAGCCCGTGTTCAGCCATCGCCGCGGCGACGTGCGCGTGGTGATGCTGCACCGGCACCAGCAGCCGCGCGCCGCGCACCTTCGCGTAGTGCGTCGACTGGTAGTCGGGGTGGAGATCGTGCGCGATCACCTCGGGCTTGACCTCGAGGAACTGCTCGAGCCGCTGCACCATCACCTCGAAGCCCTGGAAGGTGGAGAGGTCGTCGAGATCTCCGACGTGCGGGCCCAGGGTGAGCAGCGAGCGCGCGCCCACGCAGAAGGTGTTCTTGAGCTGACCGCCCACCGCGAGCACCGGCTCGGTGAAAGACCGCGGCGAGTGAATCGCCAGCGGCACGAAGCCGCGCGCGCGGCGCAGCAGCATCGGGGCCCCGTTCACCACCCGCGCCACCGAGTCATCGGTGCGGGTGGCAATCGGCCGGTCGTGCACGAGAAAGCCGTCGGCGATGCCGCGCAGCCGCGAGACCGCCTCGTCGTTCTCCACCGCCATCGGCTCGTCGGAGAGGTTGCCCGAGGTCATCACCAGCGGCCGCTTCACCCGCGAGAGCAGCAGCTCGTGCAACGGCGTGTACGGCAGGAACAGCCCCAGCTGCCGGCTGCCCGGCGCGATGGAAGGCGCGAGGGTGGAAGGCTGACGCGCGGTGACCAGGACGATCGGCCGCGCGGCCGACGCGAGCAGCGTCAGCTCGACCGGGCTCAAGTCGGCGAGCGCGGCGGCGGTGGCCAGGTCAGGCACCATCACCGCGAGCGGCTTCTCGTCGCGCCGTTTTCGGCGGCGCAGCTCGGTGACCGCGTTCTCACGGGTCGCATCGCACGCGAGGTGAAAGCCACCCAGGCCGCGCAGCGCGACGATGCCTTCTGATTCCAGCAGCGCGGCGGCCCACTCTATCGGCTCGCCGACCTTCACCGGGGCACCCTGCGCGTCGAGCCAGGCCAGCCGCGGCCCACACCTGGGGCAGGCGATCGGCTGCGCGTGGAAGCGGCGGTCTTTCGGGTCCTCGTATTCGTTCCGGCAAGCGGCGCAGAGCGGGAAATCTTTCATGGTGGTGCGCGGGCGATCGTACGGAATGGAGGTCGCGATGCTGAAGCGCGGACCACAGTGCGTGCAGTTGGTGAAGGGGTAGTGAAAGCGCCGCGCGGCCGGATCGTTGATCTCCTCCCGGCATGCCTCACACATCGCCAGATCCGCGGGGATGCTGGCGCGCGCCGCGCCGGTGACCTCGCTGTGCAGAATCTGAAAGCCCTGGGGTGGCTGGCTCTCGAGCGCCTTCCACTCGAGGTGCTCGATGTGCGCCGCCGGAGGGAGCTCGGTCTCGAGCCGCTGCAGCAGTTGGTCGAGCGACGACGGCGGCCCGAAGGCGTCGATGATCACCCCTTCGGGGCCGTTCTTCACCGAGCCCGTCAGCTCGAGCTCGCGCGCGAGTTGGTAGACCCAGGGGCGAAAGCCGACGCCTTGCACCGTTCCCTGAACGGCGATCCGGCGACCTGAAGAATGAACGTCCACGGGGGGCCTCGAGCCGGCCTCAACGCCGGTCGACCTCACCTGTTCAAGGAGCGCGCCGCTCTTCCGGGGATGCCACTCATCGTTTCAGGGGCTTGAGGCGCAGCCGCTGCGGACTCCTCGAGGTGATCACGCAGAGCGTGCGCGTGCGGTTGGGCACGCGAAAATTACGCGCGCTTGACTCACTTCTGGGCTTTCGGTTTGGGCGGCGCGTTCTTCACGTACTTGTCGAACCAGCGAATCTCCTCGAAGGCGAGTTGCTCGTTCGATTCCATCGCGGCGTACCAGTGCGGCTCGTGGGGCAGCATCACCAGGCGCGCGACGCCGCCGTTGCCGCGAATGGCTTCGAAGAGCTTCACCGCCTGCAGCGGCGTGGTGCCGGGGTTGGCGTCGTCAGTGCCGTGCACGATGAGCAGCGGCGTCTTCACCTTGTCGGCGAAGAAGAACGGCGAGACCTTCAAGTACACCTCCTGCGCCTTCCACACCGAGCGCCGCTCATTCTGAAAGCCAAAGGGCGTGAGCGTCTTGTTGTACGAGCCGCTGGTGGCGACGCCCGCGCGGAAGAGATCAGTGTGCGTCACCAGGTTCACCGTCATCAGCGCGCCGTGGCTGTGACCGGTCACGCCGATGCGATTGCGATCGACCACCCCCAGCTCGACTGCTTTGTCCACCGCGGCCTGCGCGTCATCGGTCAGTTGCTCGAGGTACGTGTCGTAGGCCTTCGTCGGGTCGCCCACGATGGGGAAGCTGGCGCTGTCGATGATGGCGTAGCCCGAGAGCAGCAGCAGTTGGTAGTTGCGCAGCCGGGTGAAGACCTGGTCGGAGCCACTGACCTGGCCCGCGGTCTCGGCCTGCGCGAAGTCGAGCGGGTAGGCGTCGAGAATCGCCGGAACCCGCGTGCCCTCTTTGTACCCGGGCGGGGTGTAGAGCGTGAACGAGAGGTCGGTGCCGTCCTTGCGCTTGTACTTCACCAACCGCTTCTTGATGGCGCGCACCGCCGGCGTGGGATCGGGAATGTGCGTCACCGCGCGGGTGGTCGAGCTGAGGGTGGCGTCGCCTTCCTTCATCGAGCTTGCTGGCAGCGGCTCGCCCAGGGTGCGCAGGAACGCGTTGGGCACCTCGGTGGGCGACTGGTGCCACGTGAGCAGGGCCCGGCCCTGGGTGTCGATGAAGTTGATCGCGTACTCCAGCGCGTGAACGTCACTGCGAAACAGCCGCTCGCTCTTGCGCGTCTTCAGGTCGAGGCGGTCGAGAAAGGGGCGGTCTCCTTCGGGCGTCGCGCCCTGGCCGCGCAGGAAGATGGCGTCGCCGTCCTGGCGGACGACCCACGCTCCGTTGGCCAGCGCGCGGTAGATCGGGCGGCCCGGGTGTTTGTATTGCTCATCGCTCGAGTGGTCCCACAGCAGGCTGGGTTTGGCTTTCGGATCATCGGCGTTGACCACGAAGGTGCGCGACCAGTGCGTGTCAGCGTTGTTCTCGTGCAGCAGGGCCACCGCGGGTTGCTCGGCCCATTCGAAACCCTCGAAGCGTTGCTCGGTGCGCAAAAGTTCAACCGGTGCGCTCTTGAAGGGCGCGCTCTGTATCATCACCTTGTCGCGCGCGGGCACCTTCACCGCCCAGTCGCCCTTGTCGAGCGCCTCGGCCCACACCAGGGTCGCGGGTGAAGTCGCGCGCCACTCGAACTCCCGCGGCCCCACGGGCACGCCGCGAACGGGCACGCGGTCGGCGACGGGGAGCTTCGCCATCACCCGCACCACCTCGCCCCTGGTGTTCCACACCTCGACGTCGTGCGCGAACCGCTCGGAGGTGACGGCGTACGAGTAGGGCTTACGCAAGACCGAGATCAACAGGTGCACACCATCGGGGGCGCCTTGCACCTCGGTGAAGACGGCTGGCTTGCCCACGCGCGTGACGGTTCCGGTGACCGTGTCGAGGAGGGCGATCTGGCTGGTGCCGTAGTAGTCGAACAGCGCTTCGTCGAACGTGCTGCTCAAGGTGTCGCGCGCTTCGTACGTGCTGAACTCGCCGGTCTCGCCGGTGGTCTCTTGAATGCTCGGGGCGATCGCGGCGCTGTCGTCCACCGGAGCATCACCCGCGCCTTCAGGCACCAGCTTCACGAGCAGCGTCTTCTGATCAGCCATCCACTGCAGCGAGTAGTCGAGCATCGGGTTCAAGCGCGCCTCGCCGACGCGACGCACCGCGCCCGTGCTGGTCTGGCCCACCCAGGCCTCCACCGCGGCGGCCGAGGTGTTGCGAAACGCGAAGCGTTTGCCGTCGGCCGCCCAGGTGAAGCCATCAGCGCAGCCACCGGCGGGCAGCGTCACGTTCAGCTCCTTGCTGGTGGCGATGTCGACCAGCGAAGCGGTCTGCGCGCAGGGCGCTACCCCGTAGCCACCCGGGGTGTCGTGCTTGCGGCGCGTCTTCGGCTCCACGCGCACCCCGGCCAGCTTCAAGAACGGCTCGGCGACCTGCGCGATGGACGGATAGGCCACGAACGACACCAGGAGAATGCTGTCGCGCGTCGGGCTGACCATCGGCTGCGGGGGCGGCGGCGCGTGCAGCACCGCGAGCACCTCCTGGGGCGGTTTGTCGTAGCCGGGAGCCGCGGCCCACGAAGCGCACGAGAGCGCAGTCAGCAGCGAGACGAAGTGGCGATGCATCGGCGCAAGTTATCAACTCCAGCTCACATCAATATGGTGGAGCTGAGGGGCCACCTCGCCTCGCAAGGCCCGGAGACTTGGGGCCCCGCGCCGCTGGCCCACATCGTGCTCAAGGCTGCACCCAGACACCGTCATTCGCTCAGTCTGATGGGCCGTCCCTTTCTTCTCCCTTCACCGAGGTTTTCCCCATGTTCAAGCAATCGCTCATCGCGCTCACGTTGGCTGTTTCCACCTTTGGCTGCGCGCACAACGCGCCTCGCAAGCTCACCACCTCGAGCATGACGGCAGTGCGGCTCGACGAAGCCATTCGCGACAAGTGCAACACCGTCTCGGCCGTGACGCCGGTCTTCGACTTCAGCTCCTCGGAGCTGTCGGCCGAAGCGAAGGCCACCCTGGACACCGTCGCCACTTGCTTCACCACGGGTCCTCTCAAAGCGAAGAACCTGCGCTTGATCGGCTTCACCGACCCGACGGGCACGCGCGCCGCCAACTACGAGCTGGGCATGGAGCGGGCCGAGACGGTCGCGCTCTTCCTCGAGAAGCACGGCATCAAGCGCTCGCAGCTGATGGTCTCTTCGCGCGGCGAAGAAGGTGCCTCGCCTGACAGCGCTCGCTGGCCGGCCGATCGCATCGTCGACCTGAGCATCGCGAACTGATTCAGACAGACCTTCGTTGAGCCCGCGTGCAGAAGAGCCACCCCCGCTTCTGCACGCGGGACCTTTACGGCCTCGAGTATTTCGCCTCGAGCGCAGAAACACGACGACAACCGACGACGAAGAGCCGGTGGCGGAACATTCAAGCGAAGCCTACCAACCTGCCGGGTCAGTGAAGTTGGGCTTCAAAGAACTTCACCGCTGCCGTGTTGAGCTGTTCATGCAGGAGCCGGCGGTCGACTCCCGGTGGGTCGGCGCAGAGCTTCGGGTCTCCGCCACACGGCGCGAGGAAGAAATAGTGATCGACCCCGGGCACCTCGGTGAAGTCGAAGATCGTCGACAACCCCTCGCGAAGCGCGGCGACGTTCTCTGAGGGAATCATCACGGAATCGTTCTGGGCGACCGCGAGTGACACCGGCGTGCGCACGGCGCCGAAGGAATCGGGTCCGAAGAAGATCCCGAGCGGGGCCATCACGAAGGCGGCCCGCACCCGCGCGTCCTTCGTGGGTTTGTCTTTGGCCACCGTGAGCGCCGGCGGCTTCTCGCGGCACAGCTGCAGATCGCCGGGGGTGCGCGCGCAGTAGCTCGCCCAGCGGGAGAAGTCTGGCCTGGCGCCGATGAGCAACAGGCTGGTGTAGCCACCCGTCGAAAAGCCCGCGACCCCAAGGCGGGCCGGATCGATCCGTGGACCGAAGAGTGGGTCGGCGAGCAGCGCGTCGATCGCAGCCGACACCTGCCATGCACGCCCGAGGTACACCTTCTCGGTTCGCGCCCCGGTCTGATCAGCGTAGTTGTCGCCGGGGTGCTCGAGCGCGCAGACGACGTAGCCCGCACGCGCGAGGGCGACCGCGAGATCGTGATGGGCAAAGCGGCTGCCGGCCTCTCCCGAGCCGTGCGAGATGAAGACCACCGGGTGTTTGCCGAAGCCGATGCTCTCGGTGCTCTGCACTTCCACCCACCAGGGACCGAGCCGGGTGAGGTTCTGCTGCAGCGGTCTGAGCGGAGGGAAAAAGAGCACGGCCCGCATGAACCCGCCGCTCACGGGATCACGCCAGGTGCGCGCGGTGTAGCCGACCACCGGGCCTGTCAGCGGCGGCGGATCGGGCACGCGCACGCAGCCCGCCAGCGCCACCAGGAGCAGCGCCGTGAGTCTCCTCATCTCGAAGGCGCTTCGCCCAGACGCCGCCAGAGCGCCACCCGCCGATGGAAGCCATGCGCTTCGAACCACGCCAACGGCTCTGCCGCGGAGGTGCCGTCCACCAGCGCACGGGCGAGCTCCAGCTGCTTGCGCGAAACGATGTTCTCCGCGGGCAAGCGCGCGAGGGTGCGGGCGATCACGTCGCGGCCCTGCTTTTCCTGTCCGGCCCATTTGAAGGCCATCGCGAGGTGCGCGACCACTTCGCCGGGATCGACCTCTTCGGTCCAGCCGACGTTGCGTTCCTCGAAGACCTCGATGGCGGCCATCAGATCGTTCTTCGACCTCGTCACCTCGAGCGCGTCACCGCCGGCTTTGAAACGCAGCAGCCGCAGCCGGCCCGCCAGCGCACGCGCCCAGGTGCTGAGCATGTCCCAGCCGTTGAGCTCCGCGGTCTTCCGCGCCGTGGCGATCAACGCGTCGGCCTCAGGGAGCCGGCCGCGGGCGAGCTCCACCGCGGCCAGCACCAGGGGCGCTTCGGCCTTGCCTGCGTGATTGCCGCACAACAATGAGAGCCGCGCGTAATTGGTCTCGTTCGTGAACGCCGTGTCGAGCTCGGCGAGCTCCAGGAGCACCAGGGTGAGGTTGTGCAGGGTGATGGCCTCGCGGCGCAGCCAACCGGTGCTGCGCGCCAACTCGAGCGAACGCTCGAACGCCTTGCGCGCCAACTTCAAGTCGCCCTGGCCGTAGTGAACGATGCCCCGGGCGTTGTAGCCCAGGCACGCGTCGCGCAATTTCCCCGCGCGCTCGGCCAGCGCGATGTGCTCACTGGTGATCTCCATCGCGCGCGCAAACTCGCCCACGCCGGACGTCGCGATCTCTTCGGCGCGCAAGAAGGCGACGGCGTCTTCGTCAGCGGCCAGCTGCGAGGCGCTCACGTGTTTGTGCACCAGCGCACAGGCCTTCATCGCGTCTTGCGAGCGCCCGAGAATTTCACACAGGAACCAGCTCCAGCCCTTCGCCCAGCGGATCCACAAGTGGGGCACCGCCGCGCCCTTGAGCTTGGGCAGGCGGCGCTCGAGATCGACGAAGGCCTTCTGGGTGTCGTCCTTCTTCACCAGGTACGAGACGCACTCCGCGCGAACGATCTCCAGCGCGGTGGTCGCTTCGTCGACGCTGAGGACTTCCCAGCGATCGAGCACGCCGCGGGGCTGGGCTGCGAGCACCCGGCCCACCGCGGAAGCAGGCAGCGGCTGCGCGGGGCCCGCCGTGACGCGACCGGCGGTGCCGATGACGGCGATGGCTTCGTCGGGCAGCCCGAGGAAGAGCTTCACCTCGGCGATGCGGCGCAGCAGCACCAGCCGCCGCACGCCCTGCGCGCTGCGCGCCGCCTGCTCGAACCACGACACCGCGTCGGGCCGGCCCGGCTTGGTCATCGCCAACGCTTCAAACCACAGCGAAGAGGTCACGCCGTCGAGGGCGGGCGCCGCCAGAGGCACCAGCAGATCGGCCGCGCGTGCGAAGCCGGGGAGATCGAGTTCCTCGAGGGTCTGCAGGGCCCAGGTGCCGACGGCGAGCTTCGTCTCTCGCAAAGGCCCCGGCGCGAGCACCCCGCCCAGCGAGGTGGACATGCGCGGGTCGACCAGGCGACAGACGTCGAGCTGGCCCTCCCGTTGAACGCGCACCACTCCTGCGGTGAGCGCGGGCTGGAGCAACACCGGGAGATCCGCCGAGAGGGCCGAGAGCGCGGAGATCGGCGCGACGCCGCCGAGCCCGGCCAGGGTGGCACAAGCGCGCAGCACGCCCTCACCGAGGTTCTTCACCTGGGCCAGTCGCAGCCCGTCGAGCGAGGCCGGCAGGTGCGCGAAGTCGAGCTTCGCCCCGTCGCGCACCTGACCCCAGAGCCCGAGAGCCATGCCCGGGTTGTTCCGCGCGTGGGTGGCGAGGCGATCAGCGATCTGTGGCGCGGCGCCCGCGTCGACCAGCAGCTTCACCACCGCGGCTTGCGTCGGCGTCGCCACTTCGAGGCTCGTCCACCGCGGGTCGGTGTGCCACGCATTGCGCCGCGCCCGGAAAGCAGCGGTGAAGCGCACCACCGCGGCATCGTGCGAGACCAGCAGCACCATCGGCGTCGGCTCTTCACGCTGCGAGAGCAGCTCGAGAAACGCCGCCCCGTCGTCGTCAGCGAGGTGGGCGTCGTCGAAGGCCAACACCAGCCCTTCGTGCTGCAGCGCGCTCTCGGTGAGCCAGCGGGCCAGCTCGAGAAAGGCACCTTCGCGACGCGAATCTTCGTCGAGCTTTCCGGTTCGAAAATCTGCCCGGCGAATCCCGAGGAGCGAGGCCAGCAGCTCGGCGGCGACCACGGCGCGTTCAGGCTCGAGGCTCTTCAGCGGAGCCGCGGCGCAGAGGGTGGCCCAGGTCGCGTCGTCATCGGGCGCCTCACCAATGAGCGCGCGGAGTGTCTGCGCTGCGAGCGGGCCATGGCTGACGTTGACGCGGAGCACGGGCGCGCCGGTGATCAGGCTCAGCGCATGGCTGCGGCCGAGGCCTTCCGCGCCGGAAAAAAGCACGCGTTGAAGCACGCGCTGCGAGCGGGCCGTCTCAATCGATTGTTGAAGCGAAGCGTCGGCCATCGCGCAGCCGGGAGCCTACAACGAACTGCCTTCCCCCTCGTGGGAGAGAGTGGGTTGGGGCCAGCTGAACTCGCTGCGCTCCTGCGCCGTGAACGGGTCGGCCTCCGGCGGATACCCCACGCTCCACAAGGTGAGCGGCTCGGGGGCCGCGGTGGGGCAGTAGAAGTTTCGCTGCTCGAACAGGCCGGCGCGGAACAACTCCATGCCAACGGTGCCGCGCGAAACCGCGGTCATTCCCCCCACCAGCATGCGCACCATGTGCCGCGCGAACCCCTCACCGACGAAGCGCAACGTCAGCCCTTCGGGCGTGGGCATCAGCTCGACGGAGTTGACCGTGCGGTCCTTGTCTTCGCTCGTCTTGAAATGAAACGCCTTGAAGTCGCGGGTGCCGGGAACCAGCGCGGCGGCCTGCTTGAGCAGCTCGAGGTCTCCGATTTCGTCGGGCGTCAGGGTGTAGCGGTATTCCTTCGAGTTCGAGCTCCAGGCGGCGTGAAAGCCGGTCTTCGCTTCGCGGGCGAGGTGAATGCGCACGTCCTCGGGCAGCACGGCGTTCAAGCGCCTGGCCATCTCTTCAGGCGAGATCGCCCGCTCGAGCCTGGAGCTGAGCACCTGCATGCGCGCGCTCACGAACTTGTCGGTGCGGCCCGCGACCACCGGGTTTCGGGCGAGCCCGGCGGCGGCGAAGGCAGCGAGCAGCTCGCGTTGGACGGTGCGCTTCTCCTGTTGCTGCTGGTAGCCGTAGAAATTCGCGCCGCGGTACCAGCACCAGAGGGCGACGATCTTGAAGGGGCCGGTCACGACCGCAGCCGTTTACCTCACTGTCCGGGTTCTCGAGCACCCCGTCGCACGGCGGGGTGTCTAGAGTGCCCAGGCCGCCATGAACGAGCTCGCCGCCATCATCACCGCCGCAGCCAGGGCCTGGTCACGAGGCGAGACGCCGGTGCTCGCGACGGTCATCGCCACCCGGGGCAGCTCGTATCGGAAACCCGGCGCGCGAATGCTCGTCACCTCGGAAGGCTGGCAGGCCGGCAGCATCAGCGGCGGCTGTCTCGAGTCAGACGTCGTGCGGCGGGCGGCGTGGCTGGTCGAGCAGGGCAAGCCCATCGTCCGCACGTACGACACCTCGGCTGATGGCGAAGTGGCGCTGGGGTGTGGTGGCGAGGTCGACGTGCTGCTCGAGCCGTTTCGCAAGGACAGCGCGGTCGCGCGGGCGATGACGCAGGTGCTCGAGACGCGCAGGCCCGTCACCTTCACCGTGATGGAGGGCCGCGAAGAGACGCTGCGCCCTTCGCCGCGATTGGTGCTCTGCGGGGCGGGCCACGACACGCTGCCGCTGCACTCGATGGCGCAGACCCTCGGTTGGGACGTGCAGGTGATCGACTGGCGGCCGGCGCAGGCCTCCGCGGCTCGGTTTCCCGGAGCGACGGCGCAGGTGCTCGCTCCCGACGCGCTCGATGGGTTGCCGCTCGAGCAGGGCTGCGCGGTGGTCGTGATGTCGCACCACCTCATCTACGACGGGCGCGTGCTCGAGGCGGCGTTGCGCTCTCCCCTGCCCGCGTACATCGGCGTGTTGGGTCCGGCGAAGCGCACGAAGGACCTGCTCGCGATGTTGCCCAAGGACCTTCCGCTCGCGCGCCTGCATGCGCCGGTGGGGTTGGCGCTCGGGGGCGAAGGGCCGGCGGCGGTGGCGTTGTCGATTCTCTCGGAGATTCATGCCGTGCTGCATGAGGCGCGCGGAACTCCGATGACGAAGTGGCCTTGAGGTGCGGGGTGGGGAATGGGTTCTGCTCGGTGCTCTTGCCGAACAGGCCCTGCTGCGCGCGGCTCGGTGACTTACTTCACTGAGCTTCGTGATGGTGACGTCCGGCCTGGGGAGTCCGCCGGCTCTCCACTCAGACCTCTATGCGTAAATGTCACACGGGCATGTTTTGAACCGCCACGCTGAAATTGAAGCGCGGTTTTCCCGCGAACTTCGCGCGAACTGCACCACTCTGGAGCGATCCTCGATCGCGGTTCTTGCGTAAACGTCACACACGGTCGGTTTGAGTGACATTCGCGCATAGTGCTCACGCTCGTCGCGCCGGACGCCACCACCACGAAGCTCAGTGAAGTGAGTGACCGAGCCACGCGCAGAGAGGCCTGGTCGGCATGAGCACCGAGCGGAACCCATTCCCCACCCCGCTCCTCACGGCCTCTTCCAGGTCCACTTCTGCCCATCGGTCATCGCGAGGCCATCGTTGACGAGGAGATCCAACATCGCGGCGATCTCGTCATGCGAGTACCGGGCGTGGTCGAGGTAATCGAGGTACTCGACGAAGAATTCCAGCGCGCTGCGCTTGATGGGGCCGCGCAGAAGTTCACGCGCGAGCGCCGCCTTCACGCTGTTCCCCAGCGCGGCGATGCGCGGATCTTCTTTCGGCTTCTTCTTCGCCGCCATCGATCACTCCGGGAAGTGGCAGGCGACGCCGTCTTTGAGCACGGGGCGATCACCCCGGCAGCGCTGTTGATCCGTTGAACTCAACTTCGCGTACAGCGGACAGCGCGGATGAAAGGTGCAGCCACTCGGCGGCGCGAGCGGCGAGGGAATTTCTCCCGTGAGCACCACGCGATGCCCCGGTGTTCCACCCAGCCGCGGAATCGCCGACAACAACGCGCGCGTGTACGGGTGGCGTGGAGAAGCGAAGAGCTTCTCGGTGGTCGACTGCTCCACCACCCGGCCGAGGTACAGCACCGCGACGTCGTCACACACGCGACGGATCACCTTCAAGTCGTGGCTGATGAAGGCCATCGTCAGGTGATGGCGTTCCTTGAGCTCGAGCAGCAGGTTGAGGATCTGCGCCTGCACCGAGACGTCGAGCGCGGAGACCGGCTCGTCGGCGACGATGAACTTCGGCTCTGCCGCGAGCGCCCGGGCGATGACGATGCGCTGGCGTTGCCCACCGGAAAATTCGTGCGGCAGGCGGGTGAGGTGCTCGGGTTTGAGGCCGACCTGTTCGAAGAGTGAACGAACCCGCTCGGCTCGCTGAGCATCGGTCAACTCGGGGCGGTGGACCTCGAGAGGTTCTCGCACCGCGTCTCCGACCTGGCGGCGCGGATGCAGTGACGAGTAGGGATCCTGAAAGACCAACTGCATGTGGCGGCGCAGCAGGCGCAGCGGCTCGGGGGCCATGGCTCCGAGTTCGTGGGTCTCGAAGTGCGCGGTGCCTTGGGTGGGGCGCAGCAAGCCGAGGAGCACCCGCCCGAGCGTCGACTTGCCGCTGCCGCTCTCGCCCACGATGCCGAGCGTGCGGCCTTCGGTCAGTGAAAGCGTGACGCCATCGAGCGCCCACAACATGCGCGGCTTGCCGAAGAGCGCACGGCTGGCGTCAAAGCCGACCCGAACGTTCTCCACCCGCGCCAATGGCTCCACCGTCTCCCTCTCCCCGCGGGGGAGAGGGTGGGGGGGAGGGCTGACGGTCAGCGGCTCAGACATGGGGCATACCTTCTCCCCGACCCTCTCCCCCGCGGGGAGAGGGAGACAGAAGAGACAGAGGGAACAGGCAGCGCACCCCTTCGGTGAAGGCGACTGGACTCGCAGTGCACCTCGGCTGAACGTGCGGACATCGTTCGGCGAATCGGCACCCCGGCAACGGCAGTCTCAAGTCAGGCACCGTGCCCGGGATCTCCTGCAGCCGTCCCGTGCCCTCGAGCGTCGGCGTGCTCGCGAGCAACCCAGCCACGTACGGGTGTCGCGGGGCTGAGAGCAGCCGCTTCGTCGGCCCGCGCTCGACCACCTGCCCCGCGTACATCACCACCAACTCTTCACACACCTCGGACACCAGCCCGAGATCGTGACTGATCAACACCAGCCCCATCTTCCGTTCGCGTTGCAGCCGCGCGAGCAACTCCATCACCTGCGCCTGCACGGTGACGTCGAGCGCGGTGGTCGGCTCGTCGGCGATCAACAACGCCGGCTCACACGCGAGGGCCGCCGCGATCATCACGCGCTGCCGCTGCCCGCCGGACAGGTGATGGGGATACGCGCGCGCCAGTTCGTTCGGAGAAGGCAAACCGACCGCCTCGAGTAAGGCGACGGCCTTCACCCGCGCAGCCGCGGCGTCGAGCCCCCGATGCAGTCGCAGCGGCTCGGCGACCTGATCACCCACGCGCCACGAGGGATCGAGCGAGGTCATCGGATCCTGGAAGATCATCGCCACGCGATCTCCGCGCAGCTTCGTCAGCTCGGCCTCAGTCGCGCCGATGAGCTTCTTCCCCTCGAGCGTCGCCGAGCCCGTCACCTTCGCGCCAGGCAACAACCCCAGCAGCGACAGCACGCTCACGCTCTTGCCACTTCCACTCTCGCCGACGATGCCCAGCGTCCCGCCCGCGGGCACCGAGAAGGAAACATCTTCCGCGGCCGTGAGCCCGCCACGCTTCGTCTCGAAGCGAACCGTCAGCCCCGTGACCTCGAGCAGGGTGCTCATCGCGAGTCCTCCGCGCGCTCGAGCAACCCGCGGCCGACCTGGTGAAAGGCGACCACCAACAGCGCCAACAGCGCCCACGCCGGAGCGACCTTCACCCAGTCATCCGTGGCCAGCAGCTGCCAATGCCCACCGAGGTAGCGGCCGAGGGACGGCTGATCGAGTGGCAGGCCAAAGCCGAGGTAGCTGATGGTCGACTCGGTGAGGATGATCGCCGGCACGCGGAGCAGGAAGATCGCGAGCAGGTAGTCCCACGCCATCGGCAACACGTGCCGCAGCAACACGCGGGTTCGGGGGACGCCGATCGCGGTCGCCGCGGTGATGAAGTCCAATCGCTCGAGGCTGCGCAGCCGGTTCTGCACCATGCGCGTCGGCGCGGCCCAACCGATTGCCACCAATGAGCCAATCATGAAGGGCAACGTCACGCCCTCCCCGCCCCACACCGCGCGCGAAACGAAGCCCAGAACGATCAGCACCAGCAGATCAGGGATCGAGAAGAACAACTCAGCGCCCTTCTCGATGCTGAGCTCGAACTTTCCGCCGACGCGGCGCGCGAGCAGCGCCAGCGCTGTCGCAGCCAGACAACTCCCGGCGCCCGCGATCACCCCGAGGAGCAGCGAGCGCCACAACCCACCCACCACCTGGCTGCACACCGTCTCGTACGGCATCCCCGGGTCAGCGCCGAAGGGACAGTCGGGGAGCGCGTTCAACGCCTTGAGCGCAGCGTGCCCGCCGGTGAGCCCCGCGAGGAGCACCAGCACCAGCAACCCCACGCGGGCGCGCCAACTCACGTGCCCTCCTTCGCGGCGTCGCGCGCCTTCGGATCCACGAGCAAGCGCACCAGCTCGACTGACAACGAGACGAGGATCAGCACCGACGCGAAGAGCGTGGTCGCGATGACCACCACGCCCGCATCGACCCGGCGCGCGGCCTCGAGATAGACGAGCCCGAACCCTTTGAGCTGAAAGAAATTCTCAGCCACGAAAGAGCCCAGCAGCAGCGACGAAGCCACGGGCGCGGCGGCGTCGAGCAAGGCCGGGAGTGCGTTGGGCAACGCGTGCTTGAGCAGCGCCTGTCGACGCGAACAACCCCGGGCGAGCGCTGCGAGAAAGTAGGGGCGCGCCGCTTCCGTGCGCAAGGCGTCAGACCAGACCACCCCCAGGAAGGTGCCGGGGCCGAGCGCCATCACGGCCGCCGCCAACAGGTGCGAACCGGTGAACGAAATGCCAAGGCCGATCGCGATGAGCGCGGCGACCACGGCCAGCAGAAAGAGCGGAGAGCCGAACACGAGGCCAGGAATCACCTCGAGCAGCATGCCGAGGCGGTGTGAGGCCAACTGCACGCGCGCCACCGCGAGCAGCAGCGCCCACGCGAGCGCGAGCCCGAGCGCGATGAGCCCGAGGCCCAGCGACAACCCGGCGGCGCGCGCGAGATCTTTCGCGGTGAAGGGCTGACCGGCGAGGCCCACCGATTCACCCGCGAACAGCCGCTTCCACGGCACGAAGGCGTCCTGCACCTGGCCGCTGCCGAGCACCTGCTGGCGCAGCGCGATGGCGTCATTTTCCGAAGTGGCGATCTTGCGATCGGAGTCCTGTCGGAAGGGCAAATTCACCACCAGCAGGTACACCAGCACCGCGCTGACCGGCACGAGCAGGAGATCCCGCCCGATGCGCAGCAGAATCCGGTTCATCGGGTCGCGGGTGCCACCCGCATCGCGCGGAAGGTGAGGAAATTGAACGGATCGACCGAGAGCCCCTCGAGCCACGGGCGCTTCCGGAAATAGCGGTTGGGAAAATACAGCGGCACCGCGGCGACCTGCTCCCCGAGCAACACCTCCTGCGCGTCGAAGTAGAGCTGCGTACGTTTCGCGGCGTCGGCCTCACCCGCGCCCTCGGCGAGCAGCTTCTCGAACTTCGCCACCGACGCCCCGCCTTCGAGCTTCTGCCAGTCGGTGTAGTTGTTGCCCCCCGACTGGAACGGCGTGAGCAGCGTGTTGGGGTGCGCGTAGTCGGCGCCCGTGCGCTTGAGGAAGAGGTCGTAGCGGAGCGTGCCGTCGGCTTCCTTCACGTCGTTGCTGAAGTTCGAGGTGGTGATGATCTTCACCTTCAGCCCGAGCGGCTCGAGCTGCCGGCGAAGGCCTTCGGCCAGCGCAGTTTCCGGGAGAAACGAGCCGCTGCCCTTCACCAGCAACGTGAGCTGCTCCGGGAGCGCGCCCACTTCAGCCAGCAGCGCCTTGGCCTTCGCGGCATCCGTCGAAGGAAACGCAGCGAGCCTCGGGTCGGCGTCCGCCACCGCACCGGGCATCTCCGGCGGAAGAAACGCCTTCGCGAGCCGCGGGTTCGGCACCAGGCCATTGAGCCCACCGAGCAGGGCCTGGCGATCGATCGCATGCGCGATGGCGGTGCGCAGCTTGAGCGGCACCCGGGTGGTGTTGAAGCCAAGCCAGTACGTCGAGAGCAACTTCGCCGACGCGAGATCCGCGGGCGGCCGGGCCAGCTGCGAGGGATCGTCGAAGAACAGGAAGTCGACGTTGCACTGCTCGTACATCAGCGTGCCGAGATCTGACTGCAGCAGCACCAAATGGGCCACCGCTCCCGTCGCGGGCTTGTCTGCGTAAGAGGGGTTGGCCTCGAGTTCGAGGCGCTGACCGACGCGGTCCCAGGAGGTGACGCGGAAAGCGCCGAGCACCAGCGGCCGGCCATTTGCGGGCTCGTTGAAATACTTCTGCACCTCGGCTTCCGACTTTCCTTCCAGCTCGGCCGAAGGCGCGGGGAAATACGGGTACACGTTCGCGAGCCGCGAGAGGAAATACCCGCGCGCGCCGCGCAGCGTCACCTGCAGCGTCGAGTCGTCGATCGCCTTGATGCCCAGGCCGTCGGCCGCCTCGGGCGTGCGTGCGGTTCGCCACGCGGAAGCGCCATCGAGATCTTCGAGCTCAGCGCCATCAGCCCCGAGCAGCGCGCGGCGCCATGCGTAGACGAAGTCCTGGGCACGCAGCGGAGACTTGCCGTCGCTCCACACCACGCCCTGCGCGAGGTGAAAAACATAGACCTGCTTGCCGTCGGCGGTGCTCGAGACGTCCCAGCTCGCCGCCAGGCCGGGCTTCACGGTGTTGTCGGCGTCGAGCGTGGTGAGGCCCCGCATCATCGCCAGCAGCGCGGGATAATTTTGCGCGCTCTGCTCGTGGCTCTGGCTCCAGTCGAGCGTGTTGGGCAACGAGGGCAGCGCGATGGTGACGGTGTCGCGCGGCGGGCAGCTGTTCGCCTGGCCGTCCTTCTTCCCGCAGCGAGCGCAGCCGGTGAGGACGACGAGGGCAGAAACGAAGAGAGCGCGGGTCATGGAAGCGGCGCGACTCTATCGCCAGAGGCCCGGCGCGCGGGTCTTCATGCGTAGGGGCCTGGGAGAGCCGACTTCCAACTGCCCGTTTGGCGCATGCCTAGCGGCAGACGGCCTGGCTGATGACCTGCGTCTCTCCCCCGGCCGTGCAGACCCACGCGCGCGTCTGGCTTTCCACACACATCGTGACGCAGCAGGGAATGGTGACGCTCAGAGTACGGCTCTCGTAGGGATAGATGGTGCAACTGCAGTTCGGGAGCGAGGCCGTGCAAGCGGGGCCAGCATCGACATCCTCCTGAGCGGGACCCGCATCATGGGTGGAGAGCCCGGCATCGCCCGCGTTCACCGAGGTCCCTGCGTCAGCGTCGGGGACGGCACAGCCGCTCGGTTCGACGCTCGCCCCGGTCGCCGCGCAAACCAGCTTCGCGTCGCCCATGCACCGCGTTCCGCACGGCATCCGCAAAGACCAAGTCTCGAAGTAGCACTCGCAAGCTGGGGCGGGTTGCCCAGTCCCCGTGCCACCCGAGGACCTGGGCGGGGAGGCGGGCTCCATTGCGCAGGCTGCGAACACCATCATCACGGCGGCGGAGGCGAAGGAGCGCAACGGCAAGAGTCTACTCCCGCTCGAGGTGATGGTGAACGAGCCTCGCCAACCACGCGCGGAAACGCGGGACGTCGAAGCCGGGGTCTCCACCTTGCTCCATCACTGAGAGCGAAAGCAGCGCGAGCGCCGGCAACACCACCGAGAAGTACGAGTCTTCGAAGGTGGGCACGCTCTTCTTCCCCGCGCGCTTGTGCTTGCGCACCTCGTGCACCGCTTCCGCGATGGGCTTCAGGTGCAGCGCGCTCAGGCCCGGGCCGTAGCCTGCCAACGCCAGCCACATCAGGGTGCGGGCGCGGCCCTTGTCCTTCATCTGGGCCGCGACGCGATCGAGCAGGGCTTGAATTCCTTCGGTGCCAGGCGCGGCCACCACGTCTTCGTACAGCCCCGACTGCATCGACTCGATGGCGCGGTTCACCACCGCTTCCATCAACCCTTCGCGGCTGCCGAAGTGATGCAGCACAGTGGGGTGCGAGACGCCGACCGCCGCGGCGACCTCCTGCAAACGAATGCCGCCGGGGCCCACTTCCCGCAGCCGCTCTTCAGCCGCGTCGAGAATCGCGGTGCGCGCTTCGTCTGCAGAACGCCTCCGCCGGGGTGGAGTGGCTTTCGGCCGCCTGGCTTTGGATGCGCTCACTGGGCCCGCATAGCAGGTCGGCCGACCACCATCGGCGTTGGTCGGATGACCACTTTCAATGGGAGCCGGCCGCGGCGTATTGACAATCCTGTTCGTAACGCTATGAACATGATTGTCAGCACGACGACAAGGAGCGGCACATGCGAATCGCACGAGGGTACGACCTTGCCCGCGCGGGCAAGGAACTGAAGGCGCTGATGCAGGATCCCGACGATCTGCCCCGCGTGTTTGGGCTCATCGAGGCATTCTCGGGCACCGCCGCCGAGCGGCTGCGTGCAGGCTTCGAAGCGACCGAGTCAGGCCGCGCGATGCTCGCTGACAAGCCCGACATCGTGCCGGTGCTGAGTCATCGTGGAGCCCTGCGAGCGATGCCTGAAGGTTCGCTCGCGCATGCGTACCTCGCCTTCGTCGAGCGCGAGAACATCAGCGCGGAAGGCATTCTCGAGGCCGCGGCGAAGGGCGAACGTGAAGGCGCTGCTGACGGGTTCGAGTGGCAGCGCGCCCGCATGCGCGACACGCATGATCTCTGGCACGCGGTGACCGGCTACCAGGGTGACGTGCTGGGGGAGTTGTCCCTGCTCGCGTTTCTGCTCGGCCAGCACTGGCATCCGGGCATCGCGTTGATCGTCGGGGCGGCTTTCACCAGAGGCCTCACGGGCGAAGGCGGGTGGTTGGTGGCTGAGGGCTTCGTGCGTGGGAAGCGGGCGGCGTGGTTGCCGTCTCAGCCGTGGGAAGAGTTGTTGCCGCTGCAGCTCGGTGAAGTGCGGGAACGGCTGAAGGTCGGGCCGCCGCCGCAATACGAGGCCGTGCGCTCGAGTGAGTTGCGGGCTCGCGGGGTGGTTTGAATGCCCTCTCCCGAGCTCAGGCCTCAAGCCACTTCAGCCAGCTCTCGAACCCTTCACCGGTCTTCGCTGAGACCCTGAAGATCGGCGTTCCCGGCCGCACCCGCCGCACATTCGCCTCGAGCAGCGCCACGTCGAACTCGAGGTGTGGCAGCAGGTCGACCTTGTTTACCAGCACCAGGTCAGCGACCCCGAACATGTCGGGGTACTTGAGCGGCTTGTCTTCGCCCTCGGTCACCGACACCACCACCACCTTCCGGTTCTCGCCGAGATCGAAGCTCGCGGGGCACACCAGGTTACCCACGTTCTCGATGAACAGCAGCCCGCCCTTTTCGAGCGGCAACTTCGGCAACGCAGACGCCACCATGCCCGCGTCGAGGTGACAGCCCTTGCCGGTGTTCAACTGCACCGCCTTCACGCCCGTGGCCTGAATGCGTTGAGCGTCGAGATCGGTCTGCTGATCACCTTCGATCACCGCGAGCGAGCGGCCCTTCAAGTCACGAAGGGTCTTCACCAGCAGCGTGGTCTTCCCGCTGCCCGGGCTCGACATCAGGTTGACTGCGAAGATCCCGGCCTGGGCCAGCACCTTGCGGTTGAGCGCGGCCAGCGCGTCGTTGCGCGCGAGAATGTCTTCTTCCACCTTGATGCGGCGGGCCTCGCGCGGCGCCTCGTGCACGTGCCGCACCACGCGCCCGTCGGCCATCACATGCTCGTGCTCATGCGCATGAACGTGAGGATGATCGTGCTGCGCTTCATCGGGACTGCATCCACACGTCGCGCACATTTCAGTCGACCTCCAGTTCAGTGACCCGCATCTGTTCTCCACTTGTGACCACCCACTTCACCCCGCCGCACATCGGGCACGACGCGACGCGCGAGGGCACCTTCACTTCGGCCGAGCAGTCGAGGCACCACCCCGTCCCCGGTCGATGCGTGAACTCGAGGCGCGCGCCTTCTGCCGCGGTCCCCACGCTGGCCGACTGAAAGCCGAACAACAGCGCGTCAGGCACCACGTTCGACAAGGCACCCAGCTCCACGTGCACCACCGTCGCGCGCTCGAAGCCGTCGCGCCCGGAGCGATCCGTCACGATGTCGACGATGCCCTGAGCCAGCGCGACTTCGTGCATTTCAAGCCTCCGCCTCCCCTCGAATGACGGGGGCGAGCCCCATCGCGCTCAGCTCCTTCACCACCTGCGCACAGAGCTCAGGCACCCGGGCCGCGACCTCCGGAGAGAGCTCCATGCCGAGCTTGAGCACCGAGGGTTCCACGCCCAGCACCAGCACCCGTTTGGGCGCATGCCCGGTGAACGTGAGCATGGCGAGCAGATCAGAGATGCCCACCTGATGCGGGGAGAGCTTGGTGGTGAAGGCGTTGGGCACCTGGTCGCCCTCGAGGCGCACCAGGCTCGCAGGCGCGACGCCGGCAGAGACCGCGTCGATCACGATGAGGTGATCGAGATCTTCGAGATCACCGAGCAGCTCCTGGGTCGAGGTGCCGCCATCGACACACCGCACGCCTTCGGGAAACGAGTAGCGCCGCTCGAGCGAGGCGATGGTGTGCACGCCCACGCCCTCATCCGTCATGAGCAGGTTCCCCACCCCGAGGATGACGACGTTCTGGCTCACAGCGCCCGCACCTTCACGATGGGCCGCTTCGTGGCATCGAGCAGGTGCACCGCGCAGGCGAGGCACGGGTCGAACGAGTGAATGGTGCGCAGCACCTCGAGCGGCTTCTCCGGGTCGGCCAGCGGCGTGCCGACGAGCGAGGACTCATAAGGGCCCATCTTGTCGTTCTCGTTTTTCGGCGCGGCGTTCCAGGTGGTGGGCACCACGGCCTGGTAGTTCTTGATGATGCCGTTCTCGATCACGATCCAGTGCGAGAGCAGCCCGCGCGGCGCTTCGTGGAAGCCGAAGCCCGAGACCTCGCCCCTGGGGAACACCGGCTTCTCGAACGTGTGCGAGTCACCCGAGGCCACGTTGGCGAGCAGCAGGTTCCACTGCTTCTCCAGAATCTCCACGTTGCGAGCACACATGATGGCGCGCGCCGCGTGCCGGCCCAGCGTGGAGTGCAGCCCCTCGAGCGGCACCTTCACCTTGCCCACCGCTTCGATGAGGGTCAGCAGCGTGGTGAGGTGTTTGATGATCTCCTGATCCCTGGTGGCGATGGCGACCAACACGCGCGCGAGCGGCCCCACCTGCGCCGGTTCGCCTAAGAACATCGGCGCCTTCACCCACGAGTATTTGTCGTTCTCTTTGAAGTCCGTGTAGTCGGGGTTGGTCTCGCCCTTGTACGGGTGGAGCGCGCCCTTCCCGCCCTGGTACCACGCGTGCTTCACGCTCTCAGTGACGCCGTCGCGAAAATAGGCGTCGCCGAACTTTGTGATGGGCTTGAAGCTGCCGAGATCGGCGTTGGCGATGTGGCCGCCGTTGGTCTCGAACTTCGTGCCCCGCTCGTCGAGGGGGAAGTCGGGCGCGGCGAGGTAGTTCACGACGCCCCGGCCGATGGTGGTCCACTCCGGGTAGAAGGCCGCCACCGCGGCGACGTCGATCAGGTAGACCTCGTTGACGAACTTCTTCACCGCGTCGATGTGCTCCTTGATGGCGAGCAGCCGCTCGACCGAGAGCACCGACTGGCTATTGAGCGCGATGGGGTTCGACACGCCGCCGACCGCCACGTTCTGAATGTGCGGCGTCTTGCTGCCGAGAATGGCGACGATCTTGTTCGCCTGCCGCTGGTACTCGAGCGCCTGCAGGTAGTGATTGACCGCCAGCAGGTTGACCTCGGGCGGCAGCTTCATCGCCGGGTGGCCCCAGTAGCCGTTGCTGAAGATGCCCAGCTGACCGCTCTCGATCAGGGTCTTGAGCTTGACCTGCACCGCGATGAGCTCGTTCTTTCCGTTGCCCGTCCAGGGCGAGAGGCTCTCACCAAGCTGGGAGGCCTTCACCGGATCAGCCTTGAGCGCCGAGGTGACGTCGACCCAGTCCAACGCAGACAAGTGGTAGAAATGAACGATCTCGTCGTGCACAGCGTGCGCGGCGATCATCAGGTTGCGGATGTACTGGGCGTTCTTCGGCACCGGCATGTCGAGCGCGTTTTCGACGGCGCGCACCGAGGCGATCGCATGCACGGTGGTGCACACGCCGCAGAAGCGCTGCGTGATGGCCCAGGCATCGCGAGGGTCGCGCCCGAGCAGAATCTGCTCCACCCCACGCCACATCGTTCCCGAGGCCCAGGCCGCGGTGACCTTGTTGTCGTCGCCCACTTCGCAGTCGATGCGCAGATGGCCCTCGATGCGGGTGATGGGATCGATCGTGATGCGCTTGCTCATGACGGCCTCTGGGCGGGCTTGGCGGGAAGAATGGGAAGCAGGCGAATGGCGACGATGATGCCGAGCACTTCGAAGGCGATGAGGCCCACGGTGACGGTCATCTCGCCGAGCGACGGAAAGTAGTGCCAGTGACCGCCGGTGTCGTACGCCACCAGGAACGCGGCGAGCCGGTACACGATGCCACCGAGCGCCATCGACATCGCCGCCAGGAAGATGCGCTTGGACTTCATGCGGCTCTGCGCCGAGGCGAGCAGCCACAGCGGCACCGAGAAGAGCGCGTTCTCGAGCCAGAACGTGAGCATCGGCATCGAGGGCGTGAAGGCGAGGCCGACCCTGCCGCGGTACGCGAGGTCGACGAAGCGCACTACCAGGTAGATCGCCATCAGCAGCCGGACGATCTGCGAGAGCTTGCCCAGGATCTCCTTCTCGAACGGCCGGTGCAGCGCCGATGAAGAGATCGCGCCTTCCAGGGTGACGGCCGCGAAACCCATGCCCACCGTCGAGGTGAGGAAGAGCAGCGGCAACAGAGGCGTCTGGTAGAGCGGGTTGACCTGCGGCCCGAGCACCACCAGCAGCAGGCCCAGCGACGACTGGTGCATGGTGGGCAGCAGCACGCCGACCGCCACGAAGATGAAGAGAATGCGGTTGAGCTTCTTGCGCGCGTTCGCCCAGCCCAGTCGCTCGAACACCACGGGCATGAACTCGAGCAGCATGATCACGACGTACGCCATGATGCAGAGCGCGACCTCGAACAGCACCGAGTTCACCTGCGCATAGCGCGGCCAGAAGATGTGCCAGAAGTCCCACCAGCGGCCGAGGTCGAACATCACCGACGCGCTCGCCTGCAGGTAGCCGAGCAACGCGGCGATCAACGCGGGGCGAACGAGCGGGTGGTACTCGCCGCGATTGAGCACGTAGACCAGCAGCGCGACCGAGAAGCCTCCTCCCGCGAGCGCGGAGCCGGCCACCACGTCGTAGGCAATCCAGAGGCCCCACGGGTAGCCGTCGCTCAGGTTGGTGGTGGCTCCGATGCCGCACACCAGGCGCACCAGCAGCACTCCGGCGGCTGCGAACACGAGCAGCGCGAGGAAGGCGGTGAACGGGGTGAGCAGCTTGCCGCCGATGGGGGCCGACTCGGCGTGGCCGAGCGAGAGCTGAGCAGACTGAGCGCTCATGGCTGGTCTCCCGGCTTCGTCGCGGGAGGGGCCGGCACCTTGTCGACCGGCTCGACTCCGCGAGAGATCATGTTGCGGCGCGCGGCGGCCACCAGCACGCCCAGGAAGCCCAGCGGCGCCAGCAGCCCGTAATAGATGCCGTGCTGAATCGATTCCGAGGTGGCGGCCGGAGCGCGATCGGGCAGCACCGGCTTGTCGAGCAACTCGAACGGCACGCCCGAGAGGTGGAGCACCTGGGTGCCGCCGATCTCCTGCTCGCCGTAGACGTGCTCGACGTACTTGCCCGCCTTGCCCACGTAGCTGTCGCCCTCGCCGATGCGGCCGCGCGGGTAGGTGGTCATGGTGCCGGGCACCAGCGCCTTGCGGCGTTCGATCTCGACCTTGAGATCCTTCACCTTGCCGAACAGCGTCGCGCCCGGGGGACAGACCTCGGCGCAGGCCGCATACTTCCCGTCAGCGAGGCGGTGCTTGCAGAGCTGGCACTTGCTGATCTTGGGATCAGGGCTGTCGAAGGTGAAGCGCGGCACTCCGAAGGGACAGGCGGTCACGCAGTAGCGGCAGCCGATGCAGGCCTCGCGGCTGTAGCTGACGATGCCGTTGATCGGGTCCTTCGTCATCGCCGAGACCGGGCAACACGACACGCACGACGGATCGACGCAGTGGAAACACGACTGCTTGGTGAACGCGAAGCCGTCGACCGCCTGGTCCTTGTGGGTGCCTTCGCCCTCGCGGTACGCCTTGATCACGTTGAGCGTCTTGCCGCTGAGGTCGAGCGGCGCGTCCCACAGCGCGTTGACTTCTTCACCGCCTACCTTGAGCGGCGTGAGCTCGGGCGGCATGTCGTTGGCCTCTTTGCAGGCGGGCATGCAGGCGCGGCAGCCGATGCAGAGCGTGCCGTCGAAGAGCAGGCCGAGCGCCTCCTCGGGCATCTTCTTGTTGGGCCTGGCTTGAGCGACGCCGGCGCGGGTGACGGCGGCGACTCCGGCGGTGGTGGTGGCGAGCTTCAGGAACCTGCGTCGATCGACGGAGCGAAGCGACCCCGGAGCCGGAGGCGGAGTGGGGCTTGCAGCGGAGCGCGGGGGGATGGACATGATTGGCTCCTCGCTCACTTCTTCTGTGAGTCGTCGCGCTTGCCGAGGTTGTCGGCCAACTTGAAGCCCGCGCCGATCGCGAGCCCTCCGATGAGCGCCGCGGTGCCCGCGGTCGCCAGGGTCGCGCCCTGCCCCTGCTCTTCCGCGGGCCGGGCGAACTGCGTGGGCGGGGTCACCGTCTTGAGCACCGCCAGCGCGTGAATGGGCTTGGTGAAGCCGATGCCCTCTTCGGTGCAGCCGATGCACGGGTGGCCGGTGCCGACGGGCCAGCTGCCGCAGCCGGTGTCGTTGAACAGAATCGACGGGCAGTTCGCGTAGGTCTCCGGGCCTTTGCAGCCCAGCTTGTAGAGGCAATACCCCTGGCGGTGGCCGTCATCGCCGAACTGCCTGGCGAAGCGGCCGGCGTCGAAGTGCGCGCGCCGTTCGCAGTTCTCGTGAATGAGGCGGCCGTAGGCGAACTTGGGGCGCCCCTTGGCGTCGAGCTCGGGCAGCGAGCCGAACGTGAGGAAGTGCACGACGGTCGAAAGGAAGTTGTACGGGTTGGGCGGGCAACCGGGAATCGAGACGACCGGCTTGCCGAGCACCGACGAGAGCGAGCTGGCGCCGGTGGGGTTGGGTGACGTCGAAGGCATGCCGCCCCACGACGAGCAGCTGCCGATGGCGATCACCGCGGCTGCACCCTCGGCCGCTTCCTTCGCGAGGTCGATGGCCGTGCGGCCGCCGATCTTGCAGTAGATGCCGTTGTCCCTGGTGGGAATGGCACCCTCGACCACGAGGATGTACTTGCCCCTGTTCTCCTTCATCGCCGCCTGGCGCGCTGCTTCGGCCTGGTGGCCCGCGGCCGCGAAGAGCGTCTCGTGGTAGTCGAGGCTGATCAGGTCGAGGATCAGCTTGTCGAGGGTCGGGTGATCCGACCGCAGCAGGCTCTCGGTGCAGCCCGTACATTCCTGGAACTGCATCCAGATGACCGAGGGCTTGCGCGGTTGGGTCATCGCGTTGACCACCGCACCCAGCGCCGTGCTCGGCAGCCCCATCGCACCGACCAGGGTGGCGGCGAACTCGAGGAACGAGCGGCGCGGCAAACCGAACCGCTTCTCCGCTCGTGCCATCGCCTCCGATTCGCTGAGCGACCTCGCCGCGGGACTGTTCTTCACCCAGAAATCAATCGCGCGCATTCGGGCTCCGGTGGGGGCGGGGCGGCACACAGCCGCAGGTGTCCCCGCTTTCATGGATCGAGCCACCTGACTGGGGAGGCTGATCACGAGGGGTTGGATTGCCGAGGTTGGTGAAGGTCTTGCGGCGCGGCCGGAACCCACGCAGCCGATGCAGAGAAGCTCCTCTTTTGGTGCGGCGGCGCGCCCTTCTCCGACTCGCACGCACCCTCCCGTGCGCGCTCAAATAGGCTGCAGCGCCATGAAGAAGCCGGTGACCAAACCGAAGACCGCGAAGAAGAAGATCGTCGCGAAGAAGACCAGGCCCGCGCCGAAGAAGAAGAAGGCCGCGCCGAGGTCGAAGGCCCCCCATCCGCTCGAGCGCGGGGTTCACCCCAAACTCACCTGGCTCATCGAGAACCTTCCCCAGGGGCGGCACGCGGGTGGGTTGCTGCAGATCAGCGCGCCGGGAAAACATGCGCGTGAGCTCGAGCCCTGGTTGATGGGCCGCACCGCGGGCCGCACGTCCATCGGCCGCACCGCCTTCGGAGAGCTGCTGGTGTTTCGAGATCTGCGCGAGCACGCCGCGTCGCTGGGCATGGAAGACGCCGAGCTCGCCTGCGACGTGGCGGCCATCGACATTCACTTCAAGCGAATGAAGGTGCTCTCGATGTCAGCCGAGGAATTCGTCGAACTGCTCGACGATGACGAATGGCAGAACGCGTTTCTGCGCAAGCCCCTCTACCAAGCGGCCAAAGCGCGGCTGGGGGAATGGGGGCCCCACGAGTGTTACGGCTTCGTGCCGGCGCTCTCCCTGGGCGGCAGCGAAACGGCCGACGCCATCGACCGCGTCGACTGGAACGTGCACCAGGCGTTGCTCTTCCAGATGTGACCGGCCTGGGGTGATTGTCCGCGCCTGAAGGTAAAGAAGTGTTCGAGGGGCATGCGCAGCGCAACTCCTGCGTTACCTCTGCCACCATGCAACTCGAGCGGCGGGTCTCAGGACGGTTTGTGGAGTGGCTCTTCGGTTCGGCGCGCGGCGAGGCGGTCGAAGGCCAACTCCGCAAGGCCGGGCTCGATCTGGGCGCGCTCGCCACCGACTACCCCGCTGAGAACGTGCCGCCGTGGCTCTCGGTGTTGTCCGCCTCGGTGTACCCGGGCGCGACTCCGGCCGAGGCGCTGCGGCGCATGGGGTTCGATGCCGTGCGCAAGGTTCGGGCGGGCGAGACACTCGACCAGGTGATGACGACGCTGCCCGGCAAGCTCGAGACGCTGGGGAACTTCTTCGACGTCTCGGTGCGCTCGTACGGCGGTTTTCGCTACGTGGCGCACTTCGACGACGTGAACTTCCTGCCGACCTTCTTCCTCGGCGTGTTGCAAGGCGTGACCTCGGCGACCAGCCCGCAGCCGCTCGAGGTGGTGTGGTCACCCGAGGGCCTCTCCGGCGCTCGGTATGAAGTACACGCGCGCTGAGAGCGTCCGCCAAGAAGCGCTGATGGCTTCAGTCATCGACTTCAAGGGTGCCGCGCGCGGCGCGCTCCTCGGCGGTTTGGCAGCGGGTGTGGTCTGCATCGCGCTGTACTTCGTGGGAGCGGCGATCGGTGCCAACTACAAGACCGCTCACCCGGAAGCGATGGGCGGCATCGCGGTGCTCCCGTTTTTTCAGCCGATGATCAACTGCATCATGGCCGCGGTGGTCTCGCTGAGGTGAAGCCTCGGCGGGGGAAGGAGGGCGACGAGGCGGCGCACCAGGGCTGCGGCGGTGAGGGTGAAGGCGGTGCCCTTCTTCGGGGAGTACTCGTACCTGCCGTCGTCGAGACGG
>JAYVNA010000715.1:0-10014 GCA_043758715.1 Archangium sp. | reverse complement strand
GAGACCACCACGCCGACGATGATGGTGGGCAGGTCGATGCCGTTGAGGAAGTACGAGAAGAGCAGGAACGGAGTGGCGGCCGAGGCGTACAGCACGCCCTGCAGCACCGAGCTGCCGAGCTTGCCGGCCAGAATGCGCCGGGGCCCGATGCCGGTGAGGGTGAGCAGCACCCACGTCTCGTCTTCGGCCTCGCGCGACATCGAGCGGTACGCCGAGTACGGAATGACGAAGAACTGCACGAAGCCCAGGCACACGAAGTACGCGATGAAGGTGGCCTGCCCCGCGTGATCGGCGATCCCGTCACTGGCCGCGAACGCGAAGAGCGAGATGAACAGGCAGGCGATCAACATCAGCGAGAAGAAGATCCAGAAGACGCGCGTGCGCAGCCCCTGGCGAACTTCCTTCACCACGATGGGGTTGACGCGATCGGCGAGCTGCTCACCGAAACGGTCGAACGCATCGGGCTCGCGCGGGCGGGCCGCGGAGAGGACGTCGGCGCTCACTGCACCCTGCCCTTCGTGACCGACATGAACGCATCTTCGAGGTCGTGCTCGCGGGTGCGGAAGCTGGTGACGGGCAGCTCGGCGTTGACGAGCACCTTGAGCACCCGAACGCTCGCCTCTTCCACCCAGCCCGTCGCAGGGGTCTGCCCCACGGCCAGCTCGAGGCGGAAGCGCACGGCGTTGTTGAGCACCGTGACGTTGGCGACCAGAGGCTGTTCGAGCAGCAGCCGCTCAGCCTTCTTGCCGATCTCGTCGAGGCCATGGCCGCCGGGCGAGAAGAGGGTGAGCTCGACTTCGCTGAAGGCCGCCGAGTTCGAGGTGCGCGAGAGCACTTCCTGCACGGTGCCGGTGGCGAGCAGACGGCCCTGCTCGATGATCGCGCAGGTGTCACAGATCTCCGAGAGCTCGGTGAGGATGTGGCTCGAGATCAGCACCGCCTTGCCCTGAGCAGCGAGCGCCCGCAGCAACTCGCGCAGCTCGATGCGTGCGCGCGGGTCGAGACCGTCGGCGGGCTCATCGAGGATCAACAGCCGGGGGTCGTGGAGCAGCGTGCGGCCCAGCGCCACCCGCTGCTTCATGCCCTTGCTCAGCTCGGAGGTGAGCTTGTCTTTGAGGGGAAAGAGGCCGGTGAAGTCCATCACCGAGTCGACCCGCGCCTTTCGATCGTTGCCCCGCAGCCGGTACGCGCGCGCGAAGAAGTCGAGGAACTCGAAGACCGTCATGTCGTCGTAGGTGCCGTAGCGATCGGGCATGTACCCGAGCAGCGGGCGCGCCTGATCAGGCCGGGCGACGAGCGAGTTGCCATCGAGCAGCACCTCGCCGCTGGTCGGCACGTCGAGGGTGGCGATGATGCGCATGGTGGTCGACTTGCCCGCGCCATTGGGCCCGATGAACCCCAGAATGCTGCCCTCGGGCAGCGAGAAGGTGATGTCGTCGACCGCTTTCAAATTTCCGTAGAGGCGGGTGAGGCCCTTCACTTCGAGCAGTGCGCTCATTCTTCGAACTCCCCTCGAACCCAGTCTTCAGCGTCGTTGAGGTGCGTGGAAAGGCCGCCGGTGGGCACCAGGGTGGCGCCGACGACGTGCGCGAGAAATTCGTGGTGCTGCAGGGTGTCGTGCGCGACGACCTGGGTGACGACCTTGCCGAACCGGTTGTTGGCGAGGTTGCCGCTGAAGCTCAGCGCGTTGCCCGCGGCGAGCGTCTCTTCGCCGCCATCGCGAACCGGCCCCGCCGAGAAGAAGCGGCCATCGACGTTCACCATCACCTTGTCGATGCGCACGCCCAGGGCGTTCTGCACCACCCAGCCATCGCCCTTCTTCTTGACCACCACGCGGGCGCGCGTGGGCTCGACCGAGATGTAGCCCCACTCGCGGTAGGTGCGTGACGGCACGAAGTCACCGCCCAGGGTGAGCCCGTCTTTCCACGCCAGGTCGGCGACGTACTTCTCGCGGCGATCTTCCGAAGGCGCGATCAGCATGGTGCCGGGGCCGAAGGTGGCCTTCGCGGGCGCGAGGTTCGCGTAATACGCGGTGACGCCCTGGGTGATGAACCGGTGTTGTTGACTGTCGAGCAGCGTGTAGCCGTACGACGAGGTGTGCACGGTGAAGCCGTCGGCGATGATCGAGTAGCTGATGATCGCCGCGCAGGTGACCACCGCGGTGCCGGGAATGGTGACCAGCAACGCGGCAGGCCCGCGGCGGCGAGCGACCCACACTGAGCCGGGCCCGATGGCGAGGGTGAAGAGGGTGATGATGAAGAGGAAGCGGCCGAGCGGCGCGGTCGCCTGCGGGAGCAACAGTTCCTTCTTCGCCTCGGTGTTGTAGCGGCGCTCGTATTCCGGGAGCGAGCCGTGCGGGCTGACGGGAAATTCTTCGCGGAAGATCGAGACGTCGGCCGAGGGCGCGCCGGTCGTGACGATGAGCTTGCCGAAGCCGTAGCTCGAGGTGCCGGGGCGAATGGCCTTGAGCAGGGGGAAGATGGCGGCGCTGCGAACCGCTCCGCCCACCACCAGGTGGCCACCGGTGGCGACGTAGGCCTCGAGCGCGCGGCGTTGCGCTTCATCGAGGCTGTCGAGGGTGGCGCCATCGGGCACCACGATGGCGTCGTAGCCGAGGTAGCTGGCGAGCTCGCCGGGGGCCTCGTTGGGAGGAATGGCGTGCACCTGGACGTTGGCGCCCGAGTAGCGAGGGGCCTTGCCGACGTATTTCTCGAACGCCTCGGGGCGGGAGAGCGAGAGCACCACGCGCTGCGGATCGTAGGTGGCCTGGAAGTACATCGAGGCGTTGGAGTCTTCGGTGATGCCCGGCCCCTCGGCGCGCACGGTGCCGTAACGCAGCTCGCTGGGCACCGGCACGTTGACGGTGCGGCGTTCGCCCGCGTTGACCTCGACCGCGCGCACCACCGAGTGCATGCCCCCGGCGACGGTGCTGCGAATCGAGAGGGTGATCACCTGGCGGGGGCCGGTGGTGTTGTCGATGAAGAAGCGCACCGGGAAGCTGCCGGCGCGCGGGGAAGGCGCGTTCGATTCGACGGCGACCTTGGTGCGGCCGCTGGCGACGTCGAGCCGATTGACCTGGGCGATTTGGTAATCGAGCAGCGAGACGAGGCCGCTGGGCGCTTCATCGCGTTCAGGATCGGGGGCGGGGACGGCGACGGGGGCGACGACCGCGGTTCCGTCGTCGCCGGTGTCGGTCTCTTCGGTGTCCTGGGTTACGGCCAGGAGCACCGCGAGCAGCAGGCTCTCAACCACGCGGCACCTCGGGCACGGCAGCGAGGAGCTGTTCGGCGACCACCTGCGAAGTGACGCGCTCGAGGCCCGCTTCGTAGGACAGCACCAGCCGGTGATTGAGCACCGCGCCGGCCATTTCTTTCACCTCATCGAAGCCGACGTTGGGCTTGCCCTTGGCGAGAGCCCACGCGCGCGCCGAGGCTGCGAGGGCGAGCGCGGCGCGAGGGGAAGCTCCGTAACGAACGAACCGCTTCACCGGATCAGGCGCGGACGCCGCGGAAGGATGGGTGGCTTCCACCAGGCGCCCGATGAACTCGGCGACAGGCACGGGCAGGTGCACCCGATCGACGATCGCGAAGAGCGTCGCCAGGCCCGGCCCATCGATGACCGGGGACAGCTGCGGCGGCTGCCCGCGAAAGCGCGAGGTCAGAATGGTGGTCATGGTCTTGGCGCTGACCGGAGGGACGATCACGCGGAACATGAAACGATCGAGCTGCGCTTCCGGGAGCGGATAGGTGCCTTCGAGCTCGATGGGGTTCTGGGTGGCGAGCACGAAGAACGGCGCGGGCAGCTGATGGGTGGTGCCGAGCACGGTGACGCTGCGCTCCTGCATCGCCTCGAGCAGCGCGGACTGGGTCTTGGGGGAGCTGCGGTTGATTTCGTCGGCGAGCACCACCGAGGCGAAGAGCGGGCCGGGGCGGAAGGTGAAGGCGCGCGTCTCTCCGTCGATCACGTAGGTGCCGGTAATGTCGCCGGGCAGCAGGTCGGGCGTGAA
Source organism: Archangium sp. (assembly GCA_043758715.1). GTDB lineage: Bacteria > Myxococcota > Myxococcia > Myxococcales > Myxococcaceae > Archangium_A. The sequence continues at coordinate 6,008 of JAYVNA010000715.1, read as the reverse complement.
CTGAATGCGCTTGAACGGCAAATCCATCAGGCGCGCGAGGCCCTTGCAGAGCTCGGTCTTGCCGAGGCCCGGAAGGCCTTCGAGAAGAAGGTGGCCGCGCGCGAGGATCGCGGTGGCGACGCGATCGACCACGGCGGTCTGATCGATCAGGACCTGGTTCAGGCCCGCCTTGAGCTTTGCGATCGACTCGCCTGCGGCCTGAACTTCCTGCGGCGTGAGCAATTGATCCGACACCATGGACTCCCCTCGAACACTGTTGCTGATCACGTGGCTGTCACTTTGAATCGAAGTACCGCTGAACGAGCGCGCGGTTGCGGGGCCGCATCGCACCTTCGTCGTAGCCCGCGGCCTGGTCACCGGCGGCGCCACTGCCCGTACCGGCGCTGGGCTTGCCGTCCGGGTTCTTCCTCGGGTCGGCGGAACGCAGCCCGAAGAGCTCTTCACCTTGGCCACCGTTGCCCTCGGGCAGGGGCTCGTACTTCAAGCGATCGGGATCCATCTCGGCGTCGCCGCCGAAGACGAGCTCGCGGGCGCTGCCACCGCGGCCCACGCCGGAGCCACCCATGCCCTTGCCGTCGTCTTTGCCTTCCTCGTCGCCACCCTCGCCCACGCTCCGGGAGGCGTGCTCGCCACCATTTTTCCCGGAGCCTTTTCCTTCACCCTTGCCCTCGCCTTTTCCCTCGCCCTTTTCTTCGCCCTTGTTGCCTTTGCCCTGGCTGTTCTTGTTCGCGGACGAGCGGCGGGCCTGCGGAGAATTTCCCTGGCTGAACTTCTTCGACAGCTCGTCCTGCCGTTGCGCGAGCGCCTTACGGAGATCACTGACCTGCTTGCTGGTCGGGCCGCTCTGCCCGTCTTTGCCCTGCTGGCCGTCTTTGCCCTGCTCGCCGTCCTTTTCTCCGCTCTCGCCCTGTTTGCCGTCCTCGCCCTTGCCCATCGCCTGATCCATCGCCTGGTCGCCGGACTTCGCCTTTCCATCAGACAGATCCATCAGCGCCTGCTCGAGCTCATCGCGCTCGCGCTTGTCGGACTCACCGGCCTGCGCGTTGGCCATCGCATTCTCGAGATTCTTCGCGGCGTTCTCCGCCCGCTCGAGTTCACGTGACGCTTCGGCGGCCTGCTTGTCGACCTGCTGCTCGAGCGCGTCGGCGGCTTCCCAGTCAGCCGCGTCGAACGAATTGTCGGTGAGTTCTTCCTGCAGGCGTTGCAGCTCGGCGAGGGCGGCCTGCTCGGTGGGCTCTTCTTTTGCGATCGCCTCCATCTTGTCGGCGAGCTCTTCGACGCGGGTGGCGGCCGCGGCGTTGGGTGGAATCAGCACGCTCTGTGCGCGCGGAACCAGCATGCCGACGGTGAGGAAACACAGCGCGAGGCCGATGAGCGAGAGCGGCCGGCGAAGCTGAATCTCAGGCAGCGGAATAGCCTTGAGTTGTTGATTGAGGCCCAGTTCCCAATCACCGACGGGCATCTCGAGGCGGGTGAGCAGCAGGCCACCGGCTTCGGCCTGGCGATCGGCGATCACCGCCGCGCGCGCCTGCGAGACCCCGTGATTGCGCACCAGCAGCCAGGTGACGAACGCGCCGAGAGCGACCGCCAGCGGGCCGACGATGAACAGGCCCTTCTGCACGAAGATGCGCCAGACGACGAAGGCGGTGATGGCGACCCACACCGGGCCGACCGCGGCGCGGAGCAACACCTCGAGGTTCAAGTGCCGGCGCACACGCGAGATGCGCGCTTCGACCGCTTGTTTCCGTCGTTCTTCTCCGGCGGCCATGGCGTTGGGGAGCCTAACTCGCGGGGCACCCCAACCCTTCCCCTTTCTGGCGGGCCGTCGAGGGCGGAACTGAAGCGTCGAGGTGCGTGTCTGAGCGGCCGTCAGGGCTGCCGTGCGCTACGATGTCGTTCATGAGCGGCGCCGCGCTTCAAGCTCCTGCAACCCTGGCTGACTGGCTTGCGCTTCCGGTAGAGCCGCGGGTCGAGCTGATTCGAGGTGCGCTGGTGGGTCGAGAACTGACGGGCCCGCGTCACGGAAGGGTGATGGCGCGGCTGGGCAGCGCGGTAACGCGGCGCTTCGATCGCAAGCCGGGTGGTCGCTGGCCCGGAGGCTGGTGGATCGTCGTCGACGTCGCAGTCCGGTTTGAGGAAGAGGTGTACCTGCCGGATCTCGCGGGGTGGAGGCGAGAACGATGTCCCATCTTCCCCGCCGAGCGCCCTGTCGCTACCAAGCCCGACTGGGTCTGCGAGATCCTTTCGCCGTCGAATGCCCGCACGGATCGGGTGGAAAAACTGCGCACCTACCATCGCTCCGCCGTCCCGCACTATTGGCTCATCGATCCCGAGGAGCAGACCCTGACGGTGTTGCGCTACAGCCCCAGTGGCTACGTGGTGGCCTTGACCGCCTCGGCAGACGAAGTCGTGAGGGCGGAACCTTTCGCAGAGATGGAGTTCCCGCTCCGCAACCTCTTCGCCGATGAACCGCTCGATGATGAGTGAGAATTAGCCCGACGTACGACCGCGAATAGGAAGGTCAGCAGATTCGCCGGTCACATCATCGAGCGGGTGGGCTACACCCTGCCCTCGTGCATCGTGCCTTCGCTCTGGTCCTGTTGCTGGCGGCATCCGCGTCGTTCGCGCAGACGCCGCCGAAGATGCCCACACTGGTCAAGCCGGTGGAGCCCGTCTTCCCCGCGTCGTTGGCGGATGCCGGGGTGGGCGCGTCGGTGGTGATGGAGATCGACATCGGCGCCGACGGCAAGGTGATGGACGTCAAGGTGGTCGGCAGCGCGGGGCCCGAGTTCGACGCCGCCGCGGTCGAAGCGGCCAGGCAGCTCGAGTTCACACCCGCGGAGTTCGACGGTGTGCCCACCCCGGTGCGCATTCAGTACACGAGCAACTTCGTGGTGCAGCAGCAGGTGGAGGTGCCGGTGCTGCTCGACGCCGGTGTGCCCGTAGTGAACTTTCGCGGCACCCTGACCACCGCGGGGACCCGCGAGCCGATTCCCGCGGCGAATATCACCGCGGGTGGGCTGACGACCCAGTCCGATGCCGAGGGCCACTTCGAGTTCACCGACGTTCCACTCGGCCCGGTCGAGGTCAAGGTCACGGCGCCGCACTTCGAGGCCTACTCGGTCACCGAAGAGGTGCGCCCCGGTGAGCGGCTCGAGGTGCGTTACGCGTTGCGCTCGTCGGGAGATCCCAACGTCACCGTGGTGCGCGGCACGAAGGATCGCCGCGAGGCCGCGCAGATCAAGCTGACCCAAAGCGAGTTCCGCATGGTGGCTGGCGCGCGTAACGACGCCTTCAAGGTGGTGCAGAACCTGCCCGGCGTGGCCCGTTCGCCCTTCGGTGGCGCGGCGCTGGTGGTGCGCGGCAGCAAGGCGTGGGACTCGCGCATCTACGTCGACGAAATACAGATTCCGCAGCTGTTCCACTTCGCGGGCCTCAACGCGACCTTCAACTCCGCCACCGTCGAGAGCATCTCGTTTCAGCCCGGCAATTTCGGGGTCGACTACGGCCGCAGCATCGGTGGCCTCATTCAAGCCGAGGTGAAGACGCCCTCGAAGAAGGGCGTCCACGGCGCGATCGACGTGAACTTCTTCGACATCAGCGCGAACGCCGAGGCGCCGATCACCGAGAACTGGTCGGTCAGCGCCGCCGGCCGCTTCGGGCTCGCGCAGCTCACGGTGCCGTTCGCGATCAAGACCTTCGTGCCCGCGAACCTGCAGAACGCGCTCGGCTTCGCGCGCGCTCCGCAGTTCTGGGACTACCAGGTGCGCGCCGAACGAAAGCTGCCCAACAGCCGCAACCGCTTCTTCGTGGCGATCTTCGGCTCATCGGATCGCTGGGCGTTCCTTCAGCCGAACCCGTTCCTCGACAACGACGTCGAAGGAAACCGGGGCGCCTCGGGCAACTCGCAGCTCTACAACCGCCTGGTCATCGGCTTCGATCAGAAGCTCAGCGATCGCGTCACCTTCACCTCGCGCAACTCGATCGGCTTCGACGTCACCGAGCAGCAGGGCGCCACCACCGAGATCTTCTTTCGCGCCACCCAGGTGCCCATTCAGCTGCGCGAGCGCTTTCGCATCGACGTGCCCGAAGCGAAGTTGGTGTTCGGCGCGGGGCTCGATGCGCTCATCACGCCCGCGCTGCTCGACGCGCAGCAGCCGCCTCCGTTCAGCGCGAATCAGCTGCCGGACCCCTACGTCACCCGGCGCCTGATCGCGCAGACCGAGCAGCGCACCTACGTCGAGCCGGGTCTGTTCGTGGACGCCACCTGGACTCCGGTGGAATCGCTGCAGGTGCGCGGTGGCCTGCGCTTCGACGGCGAGCTGACCACCATGAAGAAGGTGTGGCTCAACCCGCGGCTCTCGGCGCGGTGGGCGATCATTCCCCAGTTCGCGATCAAGGCGGGCGCGGCGATGTACCAGCAGCCTCCTGATTACCGCACGGGGCAGCTCTCGCCGGTGTTCGGAAACCCTGACCTCAAGCCCGAAGGCGCGTGGCACTTCATGGTGGGCGCGGAGGCGAAGTTGTTCGACCTCTTAGAGCTCGACGTGCAGGGCTACTACAAGCCGCTGTTCGATCAGGCGCGGCAGACGCTCGCGACCGGGGGCGGCAGCGACATCGCGATCGCCGGCAACGCGACCCGCTACACCAGCAACGGCTTCGGGCGCGCGTACGGCGGCGAGATCCTGTTGCGCGTGCGGCCCACCCGGTACTTCGTGGGCTGGGTCGCGTACAGCCTGACGCGCTTCGAGCGCGACTACTTCTCCCTTGATCCCACCGCGCCGCCGCCGCTTGCGCCCGGCCCGCTCGATCAGCCGCACAACTTGATCATCGTGGGCAGCTTTAAGCTGCCCTGGGAGCTGAGCCTGGGCCTGCGCTTCCGCTACGCGTCAGGTCCCCTGGTCACGCCGGTGCTGGGCTCGTTGTTCGACACCAACGGCAACTACTCCGTGCCGCTGCCCGGCCTGCCGTGGAGCCAGCGGCTGCCCGACTTCTTCCAGCTCGACGCGCGACTCGACAAGCGCTTCGTCTTCGACGCGTGGACGCTGGTGGTCTACCTGGACGTTCAGAACGTCACGAACCAGGCGAACCCCGAGGCGCTCTTCTACAACCACAACTACACGCAGTCGGCCTTCGTGACGGGCATTCCGATTCTGCCCACGCTCGGGTTGAGAGGAGAGTGGTGATGCGCGCTCACCTGCTGTTGGCCTTGATGTTCGCCTCGTCGTGCGGCGCCGCGTTCACGCCCGAGACGCTGGTCGACTCGTTGCGCATTCTGGCGATCTCTTCGGATCCACCGGAGGTCGCCCCTGGCGCGCCCAGCAACGTCAGCGTGCTCTCCGCGGATCCCACGCGCGTGGGCAAGACCGACACCATCATCTGGGTGGGCTGCGAGCCCGATCCCCAGGACCTCAACCGCAGTGCCTGCAACGACGCTTCGATCCTGGTGAAGCCGTCGCTGATCACCTCGTACCCCGCCGGGCTCAAGCTGCTCGGGTTCGGGCCGAAGGCCACCTACGCGTCGACGCCGCAAGTCTTCGACACGCTCGAGCCTGAGAATCCCATTCGGCAGAACGGAAGCGTGGGTCAGGTGATCGTGATCGTGGTCGCTGAAGAGGTGCAGGTCACGGCCATGGGCGAAGAGCTCAACGCCGTCTTCCGCCGCATCGAGAACAAGGAAACACCGACGGCGATCGGGCTGACGCGCATCGTGGTCAGTGAGAAGGCCGAGAAGAACCAGAACCCCACCATCACCACGCTCACCTTCGACGGGGCTCCGCTGCCCATCGGCGCGCGGCTGCAGGTCAAGCCCGGGCAGGAAGTCGCGCTCGGCGTCGAGGTCCCCGAGTCGTCGCGCGAGCACTACACCGAGCAGCAGCCGTCGGGCCCGATGAAGAAGCAGGAGGTGGTCGTCGGCGCCTGGTACTCCAGCAACGGCCGCTTCAGCCGCGAACGTTTCGACGTCACCTCGACCGACTCGACGACGTTCTACGCACCGGGGTCTTCCA
>JAYVNA010000714.1:0-10015 GCA_043758715.1 Archangium sp. | reverse complement strand
GCCCGGCAAGAAGCTCACGGTCACCGCGACGGGCGATGACGGCAGCAGCAAGACCTTCACCGCGACCTGCCGCATCGATACGCCCAACGAGCTCGATTACTACAAGCACGGCGGCATTCTTCAGTACGTGTTGCGGCAGCTGGCGAAGGCCTAAGTCAGCGCGGCGATCAGCTCCGGGTGCTCGATGAAGGGCACCTGGTCTGGCCGGCCATCGGCCCACGACCACTTCGAGTCGGACCACTTCGGCGCGACCGACAGCACCAGCGAGCTGCGCGTGCCGTAGTTGAGCGCGGGAACATCGACGCACACCCCGCCCGCGGGATCCTCTGGGTTCGTCTGCGCGAGCAGTGACTGCAACGCGCGCTGCGTCGGCACGCCGTCTTCACGCTGCAGCGAAGGCCACGTGTCGAAGATCCGTTTCGTGCGGCCGTGATCATCGCCGCCCAGGCTGCGTTCGGTGATCACGTGCAGACCCGGCGTGAGCTCCTGGTGTCGCAACTGGGTGCCGTCACTCCAGCTGACATATGCCTGCTGACGATCGCCAAAGAACAGGTGGAAGGTGTTGAAGCGGGTGGGCGAGAGGCGCTCGAGTTGCGCGCGCAGGGCTCGGGCCGAGGGCGCACGCAGGGCCTCGATCACCAGCGTTCCACGTGATTCCCGCTCGGGAAATCGCTCGGAGGGGAAGCGGTTGGTGACGCCGACGAACAATCCGTTGGTGGTCAAACCAAGCCAGCTGCCCCCTGCCAGATCGTCTCGGGGCGCGACGAAGGGCTCACCTGGCCATCTGCGCGGGGCCGACGCGGGGCGACCTCGCAGTTCGTCGCGGTTCGCGGCGACCAACAGAGGTGCGGACTCATGCTGCTGGAAGGCGACGATCAGGGTACACATGGACCCGTGCGTGACAAACAACGAGAAGAGACGAGGAAGAAGCTCTACCACGCAGCGATTGAAATCTTTTGCCGAGACGGGGTCTCGAATTGCCGCATCGAGGACATCGCCCTGAAGGCAGAAGTCAGCCGCGCTGCTTTCTACTTTCACTTTCCCTCGAAGGACGACGTCCTCCTCGAGTTGCTGCGCGAAGCCGAACTCCCGTCACTGGAGGCGATTAACGCCCTGCCCCCAGGCGCGCCGCTCAATTCGGTGTTCGAGGCGCTGATCAAGCACACGGCCGAGTTCTGGTCGCAGCTCGACCGCGGCCGGTTGCTGGTCGACGTGTTCAGCGTGTCGATGCGGCGCACCACGATCATCGCCGATCGTGAAGCCGAGGTGATTCGAGCCGCGGTGAGCAAGCGCTTCGAACAAGCCGCCAGTCGACAGGAGCTCTCGCCGATGATCCCGCCCGAGGTGCTCGCCGATTTCTTCCTGCTCAACATCTTCGCCGCGATGGCGTCGTGGTGCGTGCAGCCGATCATGCCGCTTGCAGACATGCTCAGCGGCGTCACCCAGTTGTTCATGAACGGCGCCAGGCCGCCGCTTCCCCAGAAAGACTGAGGGCTCTTTGTCCGCATCACACCCCAGCGTCTTCGTCAGAGATCTGTTCGCCGGCAAGGTCGTGTTCGTCACCGGCGGTTCCAGCGGCATCAACCAGCGCATCGCGGAGGCGTTCGGGGAACTGGGCGCGAAGGTCGCGATCAACGGCCGCAAGGTCGAGAAGCTCGAGGCCGCGGTCGCGGGCCTGCGCGCCAGGGGCATCACCGCCGAGGGGTACTCGGCCGACGTGCGTGATTACGCCGCGGTCGACGCGATGCTCGAGGCGGCCACAAAGAAGCTCGGCCCGATCGACGTGCTGGTCTGCGGAGCGGCGGGCAACTTCCCCGCGCCGGTGGCCATGATGTCTTCGAACGGTTTCAAGGCCGTGATGGACATCGACGTGCTCGGTACCTTCAACGCGTGCCGGGCGGCGTTCGAGAAGATGACCAAACCCGGCGGCGTGATCCTCGCGATCTCGGCCCCCCAGGCGCAGGTCGCCTACCCGATGCAGGCGCATGTCTGCGCGGCCAAGGCAGGCGTCGACATGCTGGTCAAGACGCTGGCGATGGAATGGGGCCCGGCGGGCGTGCGGGTGATGTCGATCTGGCCCGGACCCATCGAAGAGACCGAAGGCATGCAGCGCCTGGCCGGCGATCCCGACGTGAAGAGGAAGGTCGAACAGGCCCTGCCGCTCCAGCGCTTCGGCACCAAAGACGAAGTGGCGCAGCTGGCGCTCTTCCTCGCTTCACCGGCCGCGCGGTACGTCACTGGCAGCATTCACGCGGTCGACGGCGGCATGTCACTCATCGGCGGTCAGCTGCTGTTGATGTGACCTGGGTGAGGACACCACCTGGGGTGGACAGTCCTCATCGCGCTCGGCAGCCGCACTCTGCAACAAGTGCGAGTCTGCACGAGGTGCATGGCTCACCGAGTCGTTCCAGCCTCCCCACCCCCTGAAATTGCGAGCAGCGCCCGGGGCACATGGCTTGCTCACATCGGGCGCCATGCTCCGACACCTTCTTTTCATCACGCTGGTGCTCGGAGCCTGTGCTTCTCCGCCGGGGAGCCCGGTGGGCAGCAGCACCGCCTCGCTCAGCTCGCCGCTGACCTTCGATGACTGGAAGGCGCGCTACCTCGGGGCCGATCAAGTCGAACGCGAGAAGCTCGAGGCGCGGGGCATCGAACTGGCGGCGCAGCGGCGAGAAGGCTTCCGCGCCCTGCTCCTGGAGGAGCCGCAGCGAGCCATCGAGTTGGCAGTCACGCCGATCGAACGATTGGCGCTGCCCGCGTCGGTCTCCCGCTTCGTGGAGCAATGGCACGACGGGCTCGGCACCCTGCACGTGATCGGCGCGGTGGGAACGCCGGGAACCAGCCCTTCGCTCGAGCGCTTCGTCACCTTCTCGGGCAACGATGAAATCTTCCGGGCGGGGGTGTTCGGCGCGCGGCTCGCCAGTGAAACGCGGGAGAACGTTCGGCTGCACGGCGTGGCCCTCGACGGAGCGATCGCGCTGACCGATCGCCGCCTGCGCCGATTGCTTCCCGGCGAAGCGCGGCCCTCGTTACCGATGGAGTTGCCGCGCGCCTGCCCGGTCTCGCGCAGGGCGGTCGAGCCTGCGCTGCTCTTTCACGGCGGCGACACGCTGTACGGCTTCTGCACCGCGGAGCACTCAGACGAATACGAGACCACGCTGGCGCTCGGTGAAGAGCAGGCGGCCGCTGATTCCGGGCTTCCCCCCGCGAGCAGCTGGACCGAAGGGCCCAAGACGGTGCTCTACGTGCGCGTCGACTTCTCCGATCGCCCCGGCGACCCGATTTCGCTGGCGACCGCGCAGACCTCGATCGACACCAACACCAGCGACTTCTACCAAGCGAACTCGTACGGGAAGACCTCGATGAGCGCGACCGTGACGCCCACGTTGCGGTTGCCGCGCACGCAGGCCGACTACCGCACCAACGATCAATATTTCTTACTGCGCTCGGACGCGCTGGGGGCCGCGCGCGACGCCGGGTTCGACAGCAACAACTACAGCCTCGACGTGGTGGCGTTCGCGAACACGTATTCGGGCTGGGCAGGCCGGGGCTACGTCGGCAGCAAGGGCACCTGGCTCAACGGCGACTTCAGCCTTCGGGTGACCGCGCACGAGTTGGGGCACAACTACGGGGTCAATCACGCCAACTCCTGGAGCGCGACCGGGCTGACGGTGATCGGCCCGGGCACCAACGTCGAGTACGGCAATCCCTTCGACGTGATGGGCGCGGCCGGCAATACGAAGACTCACTTCAACGCGTGGTTCAAGCGGCGCTTCGATTGGATCAGCGCGGCCGAAGTGGCCACCGTGACCAGCAGCGGCACGTACCGCATCTCCGAGCTGGAGATGCCGGTCGTCACGGGCCTGCACGCGCTCAAGGTGCCGCGTGATTCGCAGAAGGACTACTGGGTCGAGTACCGCCCCGCGATCAACACCGCGGTCACCCGCGATGGCGTGTCGATCAACTGGGGCTACCCGAGCAACACCGGCAGCCACCTGCTCGACATGACGCCCGGCGACGGCACGATGTCCGACTCGACGTTGATCATCGGGCGCACCTTCTCAGATCAGCTCGCGGGCATTCACGTCACGCCCATCGGCAAGGGCGGCACCACCCCGCAGACGGTCGACGTGGTGGTGAACGTCGGCGCGTTTCCCGGCAATCGCCCGCCCACCCTGGCGATCAACGCCAGCACGCAGACGCCGGCGGTGAGCCAGGTGGTGACCTTCACCGCGACCGCCAGCGATCCTGACGGTGACGCGCTCGCGTACGCATGGGACTTCGGTGATGGAACGTGGGGCGCCAACGCCGCGACGGTGACGCATGCCTTCGGCGCAGCTCGCGCGTGCAACGTTCGGTTGGTGGTGAGCGACATGAAGGGCGGCACCCTCAGCCGCGCGGTGCTCATCACCGTGGGCGCGCCCACCACCTTCACGCTCACGGGCACGGCGCTCGCGGGCACCACCCCGATCGAAGGCGTGCGCATCACCGATGGCACCCGGGAGGCGTTCACCTCGGCCGATGGCACCTACGCGCTCACCGAGGTGCCCACGGGCAGCTTCACCGTCAGCGCGGGAAAGAACGAGTTCACCTTCGCTCGAGGCTTCGCCGCGCCCCTGGCCGTGAGCGCGAGCCAGGGCAACCTCGACTTCAGCGCCACCGCGGTGGCTGGCTATGCCCTGCGGGGGAAGATCACCTTCGGCGCCACCAACCTCGCGGGGGCCACGGTGAGCGATGGCAGCCGCACCGCTACCACCAACGCCACGGGGGACTACGTGCTCACGGGCGTCCCCACCGGGCGCTACACTCTCACCGCGGTCAAGCCCGGCTGGGAACTGCGAGCGGGCTTCACCAACCCCGTCGACGTCTTCGGCGGCGATGTGAACACGCTCAACTTCTTCGCGAACGGACAGACGCTGTACGGCTCGATTCCCACCGCGGGCGTCACCACCGCGCCCGTCGTCACCGACGGAGTCCGCACGGTCACCGCGAACGCGGGCGGCGCGAGCTGGACCTACTACTTGTCAGCGGTGCCCAGCGGCAGCTGGAACCTGGTCGCCACCAGCCCCGGCGTCACGCTCACTTCGGGCAGCTTCATGAACCCGGTGCAGGTGCTCGGCATGAGCCTGGGCAACTTGAACTTTCAGGTCACCACCGGCGCGAGCTTCCTGGTCGAGGGCACGGTGCGCACCGGAGGGACTCCGCTGCCGAACGTTTCGATCAGCGATGGCACGCGGGTGGTGAAGACCGACTCGATCGGTCACTACGTCTTCGCCGGTGTGCCCGCGGGGACCTTCACCCTCACGCCGACGCTGACTGGCTACACCTTCGTTCCCGCCACCCTCGACGTCACGGTGAGCACCACGAATCTCACGGGAAAAGACTTCGGCACCACGATGGTGAACCTGCCGCCGACGGTGGTGAGCGCGTCGATCGCCACGCCCAGCACCGTGACAGGTACCAGCACCACGCTCGCCGTGCTGGGCGCCGATGACACCGGTGAGCCCGCGCTCACCTACAGCTGGAATGCCGGCGGCGCCTTCTGGCCAATTTCGTTCTCGGCGAATGGAACGAACGCCGCGAAGAACGCGGTGGCAACCTTCAGCGCCGCGGGCACGTACACGCTCGAGTGTGTGATCACTGATCCCGGTGGGCTCTCGGTGCGCAGCTCGGTGGTGGTGCAAGTGCAATCAGTGCTCACCAGCCTCACCCTCACTCCGCCGAGCGCGACCGTGTTGACCGGTGCGATGAAGACGTTCCAAGTGATGCAAAACGATCAATTCAATCGCGCCATGTTCTTCGACACGCCCGCCTGGAGTCTTTCGGGCGGCGGCACGTTGACTGCTCCGGGCAGCATCGCGACGTTCACCGCGGCTGCGACGCCCGGGGGCCCGTACCTGCTCACCGCCACCGTGGGCGCCCGCGTGGCCACCAGCCTCATCACCGTGGCGGGACTGGGAACGCCGACGATCACCGCGGTGGCGACGGCGACTCCGAACCCCGTGGCGGGGCTCACCACGCAGCTCGCGGTGCGCGCGAGTGACGACGGAGGCGAAGCGGCGTTGGTGTACCGCTGGGTGAGCACGCTGGCGCCCGCAGCGGTCATGTTCTCGAGCAACGACGACAACGCCTCGAAGGACGTGGTGGCCACCTTCAGCGCGGCCGGCGACTACGAGTTCCAGGTGACGGTGATCGATGGCTCGGGGAATACCGTCACCAGCACGGTCTCCGTCACGGTGCAGGCGACGCCCACCAGCCTCGACGTCCAGCCGCGCGTGGTGAACCTGCAAGCAGGCCAGCCGCAGACGTTCGCGGCCACCGTGAGCGATCAATTCGGCACCCCGCTCGCACCCCAACCGGCGATCACCTGGAGCGTGAGCGCAGGTGGCGTGGTCGATGGCGCCGGCACCTTCACCGCGGGCGCGGTTCCCGGAGGGCCGCACGTGCTCACTGCCAGCGCGGGCACCGTGTCCGCGTCGGCGCAGATCACCATCGACGCCACGCCCGACACCACGCCGCCGACGGTGAGCGTGACCGAGCCGCTCACGGGCACGCGCCACCACGGGAGCACCGCGCTCGCCGCGATCGCTGCCGATGACGTGGGGGTGGTGAAGGTCGAGTTCCTCGCGGATTCGGCGGTGATCGCGACGATCACCACCACGCCGTGGGAGAGCACGTTCGACGCCTCGTCACTGACCGACGGCACGCACGTGCTCACGGCGCGCGCGCTCGATGCAGCGGGCAATTCGACGATCAGCGATCCCGTCTCCATCGTCGTGGGCACGCTGGATGCGGCCGCTCCCGTCGTCACGGTGCGCAGCCCGATCGCAGACGCGAATACAGGGCTCATGGTGGACGTGAGCGTCAATGCCACCGATGACGTCGGTGTCAGCGAGGTGAAGCTCGAGCTCGATGGAGCGATCGTCGCGACGCTCGGCAGCACGCCCTGGTCGCGCAGGCTGGAGCTCGCTCCCGGCGTTCACTCGCTCGTCGCGATCGGCACGGATGCCGCGGGCAACTCCGGGCGCAGTGCAGCGGTCTCGTTCACCGCCGCGGGGCCGATCAGTGAAGTGACGGAGCCCGAACGGGTGCTCGGTGGGTGCGGCTGTTCTTCCGTCGAGGGGCCCGCTTTCCAGCTGGGTCTGTTGCTGCTGGGGCTCGCGCTGCGCTCTCGCAGACGCTCGGGGCGGGTGGATTTCAGGAATTCCAGAGCCCCGTAGCCGCGACGGTTCACACAACCGTCACACAGATGTAACCGGGTCCGCCCCCAGGTTTGGTGAAGGGGGTCCCATGGCCTCGCTCCAGTCACTCGTTCGCTTCCTGCTTCCGAAAGAAACCCACTGGTACGACATGCTCGAGGAGCTGGCGAGGCTCGGCCTCGAGGCGAGCACCGCGCTTCACACGTTCAAGGATCAGCCCGCCTCGAAGGTGCGCGAGTCGGTGCAGGCGATCGAACACCGCGCCGATGACGTGGTGCGGAAGATGGAAGACGCGCTGGCGCGCACCTTCGTGACGCCGCTCGATCGGGAAGACCTGCATCGGCTCACCAGCGAACTCGACGACATCATCGACTTCTGCAACCTCTCGGCGCGCTGCTTCAACCTGTACCACCTGGAGCGCCCCACCGCGGCCATGGTGCAGCTGATGGAGAAGCTCGAGGCCTGCACCAGGATCATCGCAGACACGGTGCCCCTGCTTCGCACGCACGAGTACCACAACCTCCTCGAGGGCGGCCGCAAGGTGCGCAGCCTCGAGAAGGAAGCAGACTCGATCTACCGGCAGGCGATTTCTCAGCTGTTCTCAGACTCGCACCCTGACTTCCGCGAGTTGCTCAAGCAGAAGGAAGCGCTCGACGATCTCGAGGCCGCGGTCGACTACTGCGACAACGTGGCCGACCTGCTCGCCAACCTGGCCGTGAAGCATGGTTAGCCTGCTCATCGCGGTGGTCTTGATGGCCATCGTGTTCGACTACATCAACGGGTTTCATGACGCGGCCAACGCGATCGCCACCGTGGTGTCGACGGGCGTGCTGCCCATTCGCACCGCTGTGTTCCTCGCGGGCATCTTGAACTTCTTCGGCGCCATCACCGGCACCGCGGTCGCCAAGACCATCGCCACCGGCTTCGCGGATCCGACGAACGTCACGCAAGCGGTGGTGCTCGCCGCCCTCATCGGCGCGTCGACCTGGAACATCATCACCTGGTGGTTCGGCATTCCGTCGAGCAGCTCGCACGCGCTGGTGGGCGGGCTGGCGGGCGCGGTGGTGGCTCACGCCGGATTGAGCGCGTTCAAGTGGGCGGCGCTGGTGCAGAAGGTGCTGGTGCCGCTGGTCGCCTCGCCCACCATCGGCTTCATCGTGGCCTTCTTCGTGATGCTGGGGCTGGTGTGGATCGCGCGCGGTAATTGGCCGCGGTTGGCGTTGTGGGCGATGTGGGCCCTGGGCCTGGGCGCGCTGGGCTTCGCGCTGTGGCACGGCGAGGCGATGGGCCTGGCGCTGGCGAAGAGCACGCTCGAGACGCGCATCGTGCTCGGCCTGGGCGTGCTGTTCCTGATCGCGGTGCCGGTGCTCTATGGGGCGCGGCCCAGCATCGTGCACTCGCACTCGCGGCGGCTGCAGCTGCTCTCGGCCGCGATGATGGCGTTCGGGCACGGCAGCAACGACGCGCAGAAGTCGATGGGCATCATCACGTTGGCGCTGTTCGCCTTCGTCACCACGGGTCATGCACAGCCCGAGTGGATGCCGTCGTGGGTGATGCCGGCCGACGCGGATCACGTGCCGACGTGGGTGATCATCTCGTGCGCCCTCGCCATCGCGGCGGGCACCGCGGCAGGAGGCACTCGCATCATCAAGACGATGGGCACGAAGATCATTCGCATCACGCCGATTCAGGGCTTCGCGGCGGAGACCGCGGGCGCGCTGACGATTCTCGGCGCGAGCCATTTGGGTATTCCGGTCTCGACCACGCATGTGATCAACGCCGCGATCATGGGCGTCGGTGCGTCGAAGCGGGTCTCGGCGGTGCGGTGGGGCGTGGCAGGGAACATTCTGATCGCCTGGGTAGTGACCCTGCCGTTCTCGGCCGGACTGGCGTGGGCGGCCATGCAGGTGCTCACGCTGTTCGGGGCGTAGAGACAGCAGGGAAGAACGGGGTGAGGGTCGGATCCGGTGATGTGCTCGCCGCGATCAGGCCCTCGGCTTCGGGCAAGGACGCTCACGGTCCGAAGTGCGCTGTTGCGGATATCTTCATGATCGGGCTTTCGCGCCCGTTTCGAGGCGGTTTCCGTACGGAGCGCTTCAGCGGAAGCGTTTCATGAAGAAATCCGCAACAGACTCGACGTCACCACCACATCGCTTCGCTCAACGCGCATACCGAAAGCCCGAAGCAAGGGCCTGCACGTGATGTTGCAGGAGCCGTGCCCTTCCCGCGCCCCGTCTTCTCTCAGCCCTTCTGCTTTTCCACCGCGAACAACAACGCCTCGGGCGTGCACGGCATCGGCAGTTGCACTTCCCTTCCCTTGGGTCCGAACGCCGCCACCGCGTCACGCAGCGCCGCCACCACGGACAACGCCAGCATCAACGGAGGCTCGCCCACAGCCTTGCTCCCGTGAATCACGTCACCCTGCGGCGCGTTCTGCAGCAGCGCCACGTGGAACTCGAGCGGCGCATCTCCGAAGGCGGGGATCTTGTACGTGTCGGGGCTGTGCGTGCGCAGGTACCCCTTCTCGTCGAACCGCACTTCCTCGCAGGTCAGCCAGCCCACACCCTGAATGAACCCGCCCTCGACCTGGCCCCGATCGATCGTCGGCACCAGCGAGTTGCCGACGTCCTGCAGAATGTCGACGCGCTTGAGCCGATGCTCGCCGGTCAGCCCTGACAGCTCGACCTCGCTCACCGCCGCGCCATACGCGAAGTAGTGGAACGGCTTCCCCTTCCCCGTCGCGCGATCGAACGTGATGTCGGGCGTCTTGTAGAACCCGGTCGCCGACATTGAGACCTGCGACAGATACGCCTCGC
>JAYVNA010000713.1:0-27566 GCA_043758715.1 Archangium sp. | reverse complement strand
TGGTGACGATCGGCTCTCCGGTCTTCCTGTCGTTGCCGCGCTCGCTCCCCGGGCTGGTGGGGCTCGCTCGCATGGCGTCGGTCTGGGGCCAGTTCGATGCCTCCTTGCTGCGCTTCCTGGCGCCCTTCGTGGGCTGGGTGACGGCGCCTTCGATCGCGAGCGCCAGTGCCAACCTGCGCAACCTCGACGGCGTCACGCAACGCTTCCTGGTCGCGAACGCGTTCGCTCCGATCTGGAGGGGCGTGTTGGGACAACTCGAAGACTGGATGCGCAACGGCGTGTTCCGCTCGGTCAATCGCGAGCACGATTACCGGCCCGGCGTGGCCGCGATCACGGTGCCCATGCTGGTGATCGGCGGCACGGTGGACTTCCTCGCGCCGCCCGATCTCACGCGCACCTACTTCGAGCTGCTCACGGCGCCGAAACGCGAGCTGGTGCTGTTCGGCAAGAGCTACGGGCACTCGGTGGAATACGGCCACGGCGATCTGATCATGGGGCGGCAGGCGCACGTCGAGGTGTACCCGGTGATCAGCCGCTTCCTCGAGGCGCACGTCGCCGAGGTGGTGTCGTGATCCAGGCGCTACGGCACGAAAATACGGCCGGGCGCACCCTCTCGACCTGAAACGGTGTGGCAGGTGTTGCAGTCGCCAGTTGTCTGACCGGTCTGCATCATGCGCTCGCCCGCGGCCGTGACGACCTTCGCGCGATACGAAGACGGCATGCCCGCCGGCGCGTTGCCGTTGAAGTTACCGTGCGCGTCGAAGGGGAGCCGCGCGCGAATGGTGCCGCTCATGTCGAGGATCTGCACCTGCCCGGTGAGGCCGAGCTGCGGCGCGCAGAGATCCTTCTCGTGGGCCGAGCGGAACACCGTCCCCATGAACTGGTTCAGCTGGTCGCTGCGAGCGAGCACGCCTCCGGGGTTCTGCCCCATGAAGTCCTGGCCCGCGTGACACGCACGACACGCCCAGCCCGGCGACATGGTGGGCCCTCCGTGCGCGTCGCCCGCCACCGGCATCGGCTCGTACACGCCTGAAAGGCAGGTCGGCGTGGGGTCGATGAAGCCTGCATCGAGGCTGTCGCAGGAACCCGCCGGCAGGCCCGCCATCACCCACGCGGCGACCACGTCGATCTCCGTCGCCGCGAGCTGCGAGCCAGGGGGCATGGAGTTGGTCACCTCGCGCATGCGCACCACACTCCGCTCTCCATAGGTCTGCGCGGGGTTGGCCGCCGACGGGCGCATGAAGTCGTCCCGGCTGAGCAGCACGATGGGCGCGCCCCCGACGGTGGGGTTGCCGTGACAGGGGCCGCAGCGGGACACGATGAGCGTCGCCACCTCGCACGGAATTCCTGAGGTGCTCTGGCCCGCGCCTCCGCCGGCTGCGCTTCCTCCGCCTCCGCCACCACCCGTGCCACTGCCGATCAGCGCCCCATCACAGCCCGACAAGGTGATGAAGAACATCAACGTGAGTGCGCGCATCAGGGGCTGCAGTGTGACGCCTCGTCGCATGCTCGACAAGTCCGCGCCCCTACGCCACTCACTCCTCGGAGTAGCTGATCGTTCGCGGCGTGAAGTCGCTGTGCACCACGCACTTTCGCGCGAGCCGTGCACAGCGGCTGGCGCCTTCCTGCGTCAGCCCGGTGCGCCAGACCACCAACTCCTTGAGAGCGAGGAGCCGCGCGAGCAGTGCTTCGACGCCCGGGTCGCCGAGCGGGTTGAAGCCGAGGTCGAGCTTCTCGAGCCGGCTCAATCGTGGGGAACTCGCCAGGGCTTGCGCGCCTTCGTCCCCAATGGCGTTCGGGCGCTTCGGGGGGAGGTTGGCCCGATTCGAGAGGCCGAGCTCCCGCAGCCCCTCGGCCCACGAGGCTGCACCCAGGAGGCGTGCGCCGCGATCGCTGACTCCGGAGTCGCACCAACCCAGCGTGTGCAGCGCTGGCAAGCGGAGCGTCGTCAAGGCCTCCAGAGCTGCCCCGACCTCGTCACACCAGAGGAAGCGAACCTCTTGAAGTGCCGTGCTCTTCGAGAGCAGCACCAGCGTGTCGTCGCCGATGCCCGGACCCTTGAGCGTGATGAACCGGGCGTCGGACGAAGAGGGGCTCGCGAGGAACGCCTCCACCTGCTGGGAATCGGTGAAGTCGAAGCGCTGCTTCGTCTTCGGTTTCGGGAGCGGGTGACCCAGACGCTCACCCAGTTCTCTCGCGTCATGGCTCGCGGCCACCAGCGCCAGGCAGCGGCGCGCGCACGCGTCGTCGGGACTGTGCGCCAGCACCTTCGCCAGCGCGTGCACCACTCCGGGCGTGGCCGACCACGCTCTGAGCTTCGCCAGCTCGGGGTTCGAGAGCGGATCGCGCGGGAGGCTGAAGCGCTTGCCGTCGTACTTCAGCTCGAACCAGGTGAAGGTGGGCTTGCCGTCGTCCGTCAGGCCCTCGTCGAGCGTCTTTCGACAGAGCACCGCGAAGCCGCCGACGAGGTCGAGTCCCGAGGCCTCGAGTCGCGCCTCTGAGTCCCGATCGAAGAGGTCGAATGACCAGAGCTCATACGTCATGCGCGCATCGTATGCATTCCGGGCGCCATCGTTCCCTCATCCTCGTTGGGCGATTGGCTACAGTCAGCCCGTGACTTCGCCGCACCTGCGTCTGCTCGTTCTCTCGGCCTTCTTCATCACCGCCTGCCACGACCTCACCATTCCACCAGCGCCGCCGCCGCCTGGGCCCGGCTTGATCGCGGGGCGCCTCGTCTGGAATCGGCCGGGCCGACTCCTCCGTGAACCCGCGGCTGGCGGGCGCGTGTTCCTTCTGGGCACCAACCTCGCCGTGCAAGCCGATGACGACGGCCGCTTCCTGCTCAACGGCCTCACGTCGAACGAAGGCCACTGCTTGACCAGCGCGACGTACGCTGCTTCCTGTTCGGCTCCGAAGCCAAGCACTGCGTCAGGTGCGCGTTCCTCCACGAAGGCGAGGAGCGTTTCGGCGCCCCGCTTGCTCGCGTACAGCATCAATGTTTTGGTGGCCCTGTCCCCAGCGGGTCGGGGCTCCAGCCGGTGGGCGCCCTCGGGTCGTGGGTGCCTGGTGTGACCGCGGTTCGCTATCGCGCGGGCACCGCCGTGCGAGTTCCCGGGGGAAGTCTCACCGTGGTGCAGGTGCACTACAACCTCGCCGGGGGCACTGCTCCCGATCGCACGAAGCTCGAGCTCGAGTTCGCCCCCGCGGGCACCGAGAGCACGCTGCAGCCCATCGCCGGAGTGAACCTGGCAAAGCTCAACCTCGCCATTCCCGCTGGCTCCACTGAGTGGGCCGAAGCGCAGACGCTGCCCGCTCGCACCTGGGCTCGAAATCGTTTCTACCCGGACGGCGATGGTTGGGTGGTTGGCGTCGCGGGGCACATGCACACGCTGGGCAAGCGCATCCAGATTCTGCGCACCCATGCGGGCGTGCAGTCGACGCTCCTCGACACTCCCGCGTGGGATTTTCACTGGCAGGGCAGCTACCTCTTCAAGGAGCCGGTGCAGATCTTCGCCACCGACGACATCACCGTGCGCTGCGTCTTCGAGAATCCGGGCGCGTCGACCATCACCTGGGGCGAGGGCACCGCAGACGAGATGTGCCTCGCCAACATCCAGGTCGTCGACCAACGCCCGTGACCTGGTACTCGCTCACTTCTTCGAAAGCACCGTGACGCAGCGGCTGGGCACCTGCGGCACGGTCGACTCGAGGCGGCCCAGGGTGACCTTCGCCCCGGCCTGACAGTCGGCGTACACCGGTGGCTCGTTTCCCCCTGCGACCAGGAGCGAGCCCACCTGCGCCGTCGCGCGTTCGGTCACCACCAGGGCCGGCCCGCTGCCGCCACGCACCAGCACCGTCTCGATGACCAGCGCCGCGTCTCGCTCGGCGAAGAGCGCTGAAACGTGGGCGCGCTCGACGGTGAGGCGGGGCAGGGTGACCTTCGCGAAGCTGCTGACGAAAACGGCGCTGCCGCCGAGATCGCTGAAGAGGAACTCGCCTTCGCCCGTGACCGCGGCTTCGGCCCTCACGTGCAGCGCGTCGCCCAGTGATTCGTCAGGTGCCGAGCTGACCTTCGCGATCGACACGCCTTCCAGCTTCAACGTGCCGCCCTTCACGAACACGCCCAGCTCGTGCGCGGCGATGATCTCGACTTTCCGCAGGGTGGTCTCGCTTTGCTGCAGCGTCACCGCGCCTCCCGCGCCGCAGTCGACCAGCGAAGCGTCGAAGAGCTCGAGCTTCGAGTCGATCGCGCTCACGCACGCTTGCAACGCTCCCCGTGCTCGCAGCCCCGAGATGCGCGCGGCCGCACCCCGATAGACGAGCACGGCGTATTCGTGCCCGGTGATCTCCGCTCCGGTGAGCGTGACCCGGCCCCCTGAAAAGAAGACCGCGGGGCCGCTGCCGCGGGAGGCCCGCAGGTCGGTCAGCGTGCTCGTGCCGCCGGTCGCGTTCAGCAACGTCTTCACGCCTTCGCCGCTGAGCTTGTCGAGCGTGAGCGTCGCCTCTTCGCTCAAGACCGCGCGCTTGAAGCCGCCTGAGAATTTCATCGTAGCGGCCTCGAGCGTGGCACCGGGCTCCACCAGCACCCCGTCGATGCCCTCGACGCTTGCCTCGAAGATCGCCTCAGAGAGCTTCAGCGTTCCGTGCACCACGGCGGCCTGTGCGCGCTGCCCGCTGAAGTGAACGCGCGTGAGCACCACGCCGGCCCCCGCCTCGAGGCCGATGGAGCCGCCCTGCACCGAGAGCCCCTCGATCGTCGCGTGGGTGGCGGTGACGACGGTCTGGCCCGCTTCGCCGGTGAGCACCACCTCGCCCGTTCCCTCGAGCCGCGTGCCTGGGCCGAGCACGAAGGGGCCGGGATACAGCCCGCTGCGAAGATGAACGGTGACCCCATCGGGGATCGGCTGAGGGATCGCCTTGAGCGGATGCGCGCTCGAGCCGTCACCACCGTTCGCCGAAAAGGCGTCGACCCAGACCTCGGGCCGGTGTACTTCTTGACGGGTCGCGGGGACGGTCGGGTGCGCGCAGCCAGCAACAAGGGCGCACAGGAGCAGAACCAGATCGGAAACGCGTTGGCTCCGATCACGTCCGAGGCGATTTCCCGGGCCGCTTCGCAGGTTTGGCGGCGCGTCCTGATCGCGAGTTCGATGTCTCAGATCAGACATCGATATTGCGCGAAATCTGTATGTATTACATTGACTTGCGCGCTTCGCATTTGCTATCTCCTGCCGCCTTCGCGGTGGAGCCATCGCGATCGGGAGGGAGCACACATGACCAAGGCAGAACTCGTTGAGGCGGTTGCTGAGCAGACCAGGCTGACCAAGAAGTCGGCCGCGGAGCTCATCGACGTTGTTTTCGACAACATCGGCGGCGCCGTGAAGAAGGACAGCCGCTTCAGCTACCCGGGCTTCGGGACCTGGACCATCCGCACCCGCAAGGCGCGCAAGATCCGCAACCCGCAGACCAACGAGATCATGAAGCTCAAGGCCACCAAGACCATCGGCTTCCGCCCGGCGAAGGAACTGAAGGCCACGCTGTAACAGCGGCCTGCGGTTGCTGCTCCACAAGGCCTCGAGCTTCGGCTCGGGGCCTTTGTCTTTGCGGGCACTCCCCAATCCGAGCGGAGCGTCACCCACCGAGCAGCGCCGGGTCGCCTTTGCCGTCCGAGCCGTAGCGGCGCACCGTCTCGGCCAGCGTCAGCCCCCGGGCCCGGGCGAGCACCTCGACCATCGGCCCCGCCTCGAGAAACAGCAGCCCCTCATGGGTGAAGAGGGAAACGAACACCGAGCCGCTGCCAGGCACCTTCACGCCGCGGCAATCGAGGAAGTAGGTGAGCTTCGGCAACACCCTGGTCGTCAAGTACTCGTCGGGCGCCAGCGACGGCAGCGCGACCTCGTAGCTGATGGCCTCGGGGCCCGCTTCCGAGCGCGCCAGCCGCACCTCTTCGATCGCGGTGTTCGCTTCTGCAGGGGAGGCGCGGTGAAAGACGAGCGGGTTCAGCTGATCGAGGATGGTGCTCATGGGCGCTCCGAGAGTAACGGCGGCCCGGCCTCCGGCACCCGCAGAAACAGCTCCGGGTCGAGCGCGTCGCCGTCACGGCGCAGCTCGAAGTGCACGTGCGGCCCGGTGGTGAGCCCGGTCTGGCCCGAGAGCCCGATCACCTGGCCTCGCTTGACCAGCGTGCCCGGGCGCACCATCAAGACGTCGAGGTGGCTGTACCGGGTCGCCCAGTGCGCGTCGTGCTGCAGCTCGACCTGCTTGCCGTGGGCTCCGTTCCACGCCGAGAAGACGACCGTGCCGTCTTCCGCCGCGTGAACGGGTTGTTCCATGGGCGACTCGAGATCGATGCCCGCGTGAAAGCGGGGCTCGTTGGCGATGGGGTGAATGCGCGAGCCGTAGGGCGACGAGATCACCAGCGGCGAGACCGGCCAGCGGAAGTGTTTCGGATCGACCTGGCGAACGCGCACGGTGAGCGCGGTGATGCGCTTCGAGAGGGCGCGCAAGGTGCGGGGCACGCGCTCGGCCACCGCTGGGGGAATGTCACCGAAGGCGTGGGCGTCGGTCTGGAATTCGCCCTCGAGCTGCAGCCGCGCTCGAGAGGCGTCGGCCACCCACTGCGCGCTGCCCTTCTTCGCAGTGAACTGATCGGCGTCGTCGAGCAGCACCCCCCACGCCCGCACTTCGGCCACCGGCATGGACGCTCCGGTGGTGGCGTTCAATCTCACCTTGCGGGCCAGCTCCACGAACCGGGCGAGGGAAGCGTCGAGGCTGACGTCGTCGGCTGCCCCGGGCTGGCCCGAGCGGGCCGCCTCTTCGAAGCTCATGCGCTGGGGGGTGACCGTCGCACACCCGGCCAGCACCAAAGCGATGGAGAACCCGCGCAGCACGATCGGAGGGTACCACGCCGTTCTTCGTTGCCTCAGCCGGTGGGGGTGGCAATTGAGGGCGATGGCTTTGCTGAAGGCACGAGAGACGCGAGAGCACCGGACCGCCCGCGCGGTCGAGATCATCGAGCGCCTCGACGCCGCCATGCCCGAGGCGAAGATCGAGCTCGATTACCGTACGCCCCTGGAGCTGGTGGTGGCGGTGGCGCTCTCGGCGCAGACCACCGACAAACGGGTCAACCTGGTGACGCCGGCGCTGTTCGCGCGCTTTCCCACCGCGGCGCACTACGCCAAGTCGAACCAGGCCGAGCTCGAGGGCTACCTGAAGACCGTCGGGCTCTTTCGGAACAAGGCGAAGAACCTGCTCAAGCTGGGGCAGGTGCTGGTCGAGCGGCACGGCGGCGAGGTGCCGCTCACCCGCGCGGAGTTGGCCGAGCTTCCCGGAGTGGGGAACAAGACGGCCGGGGTGGTGACCATTCACCTCGGCGGGGAGAACGCGTTTCCCGTCGACACGCACATTCTGAGGCTCTCGAAGCGCCTGGGGCTGAGCGCGAAGACCGAGCCCGATGGCGTCGAGGCTGATCTGCGCAAGGTGTTCCCCGAGAAACTTTGGTTCAAGGCGCACCAGCTGATCATCTGGCACGGGCGGCGGTGCTGTGACGCGCTCCGGCCGGAGTGTCATCGCTGCGTGGTGGCTGACCTGTGCCCCAAGCGGGGCGTGAAGTTGAAGAAGAAGTGAGGATCAGCGCAGCTCAGCCTGGGACTTGCGGGCCGACTTGCCGCTCGAGACTTCTTCGTCCTGATCCTCTTCCATCGAGGCCTGGATCTTCTTCATCCGCTTGCGGATGACCTCGCGCTTCAAGGTCGAGATGTGGTCGACGAACATCACACCCTTGAGGTGATCGCATTCATGCTGAATCGCGATCGCCAGCAGCCCGTCGGCGGTGATGGTCTGCTCGACGCCCTGCTCATCGAGGTAGCGCGCGGTGACGATGGCGGCGCGTTCGACGTCTTCGGCCTCGCCCGGCACCGAGAGGCAGCCCTCCTTGTAGGTGCACTTGCCTTCGAGCGTGAGGATCTCAGGGTTCACCATCGCGACCGGGCGCGAATCAGGCTGCCGCGGCGTCGTGTCGAGCACGATGATGTTCTTGAGCACACCAATCTGCGGTGCCGCCAACCCAACCCCGTCCGCTGCGTACATCGACTCGAACAGGTCCTTGATGAGCGTGCGGATGCTGTCGTCGACCTTCGCGACGGGATGCGCCTTCTGCTTCAGGACCGGGTTCGGCCAGACCAAAATCTCGTGAACCATTGCACTTGCTGTCTAACGCCTCACCGGCCGTCACGCAAACCGTGCGGAGGCCGGAAAACCGTCATTTCAGCCGTTTGCAGGCCCATCAGTCGAGCAGGTGACGGGCGTATTCGACCCTGCGGCGGTCGTCTTCGAGGGCCCGGGCGGCCTCTTCGAGCAGTTTGGCCACCACCTGGGCCCGCTGCTGAATCCCGGGGTCCGGGTGGCCGGAGAACCTCAAGGGGTCGAACTCCTGGGCCAGGCGCTGAAAGGCCCGCCGCACGTCTTCGGACCCCGCGGCGCGCGAGAGACCCAGAATGGTGAAGTAGTCCGCGTCCTGCACTTCGTCGAACTTGGCCTCGAGCCGCTGGAGATCGAGCTGCCCGGACACCGGCTCGTGCTTCTTCTCGCCCGCCCGCACCTCGATGATGCCCAGCAGCTGGGCCACCAGCAGCGCGCGGAAGGCGAGGTCAGGCTTGAGGCCGGAGGCGAGCGAGAGGTCTTCGATGGTCGCTTCGCCGTCGACCCAGGTGAGCATCTTGCGCTCGCGCTCCGAGAAGCCGAGGGCGCGCAGATCGAGCTCTGAATCGGTCGCCACCGGCACCGCCTCACCGCCGCCCAATTGCTCGAGCATCACGTCAGGGGCGACCGCGCGGCGCAGCGATTCAGCCAGCATTGGCAGGGTGGGGCGGGGCACCGTAGCGAGCAGCACCTCGGGCCGGGGGGTGTCTTCGGTCAGGCGATAGAGCGTCTGCTCTTCGGTGAAGGCGTCGAGCGCGACTTGCTCGGTGTAGCGCTGCACCAGGGGCACGCTCTCGATGTCCCGAATGAAGCCGCGCGACTTGAGCGCCTCGAGCTGCTCCCGCGGAGTGGCGCCTTTGAGCATGCGCAGCTCGCCGTCTTGTTTGCTGTCGATGAGCCCGTCGCGGCGGGCGCGGGCGACCAGGCTCTCGTGCTCGAGCGACGACTCGCCGGCGATGATCTGCCCGCGCTTGAACCAGAGGGTGCGAATGCCGCCGCTGGTGCCCAACTCGAGCCGCACCTCGGCGTTGCTCAAAACCAACTGCGAGACGACCCGGGCCAGCCCTTCGAGCCCCACCTGGCCATGGCGCGCCACCCCGATGGAGCGTTTGCCCGGCAGCGCCAGGGGCATCACCTCGCGGGCTTCGAGCACCTTGACCTTCTCGCTCGCGAGCACCGCGGTCGCCTCGAGCGACTCCGCGCGATTTCGGGTGTTGTCGAGCGAGCGGGCGGCGTCTGCCAGCTCGGCCTCGAGCCCCGTGAGACGGCGGGTCTCGGCTTCCAGCTCGGCAGCGAGCTTGTCGGACAGCGACTGGAACGGCTCGAGGGTGGCGATGCGGGCGCGGAGCACGTCGCGTTCGCGCGCGGTCTCTTCCAGCAGCTCGGAGGCGCTGGTGACGTCGGCGGTCAGCGCTTCGAGACGCCCGTGGGCTTCGTTCACCTGAGCCTGCAACACGTCTCGGGCCCCTTCGATGGTGAGCAGCTCGGCCTGCGCCTCGTCGCGCGACCGGCGGGCTTCCGAGAGCTGCGTCTCGAGCTGGCTGAGCTGCGCGCGCGTCTCTTCGAGGTGGCTCTGGGCCAACGCGAGCTCGTCGGCCCGGGCGCGCGCCTCTTCCAGCGACGCGGTGAGCTGGGCGATCTGCGCTTCGGACGCCTGGGCCCTCTCCTCGGAGGCCTCGAGCTCGGCTTCGAGCGACTGGGTGAGTTGGGCGACCTGTGCCTCGGCCGCGTGGGCCCTCGCCTCGGACGCTTCGAGCTGGGCTTCGAGCTCGCCGCGTTCACCGGCTTCGCCGCGGGCGCGGGTGAGCTGGGCGCGGCTCTCGTTCAGTTCGCCTTCGAGCTGCGTGATCTTCTGGCGCGACTCCTCGAGCCCTCGCTCGACCTCGGTGCGTAGCGTCGCTTCGGCACGCACCTGGGCCGCGCTCGTTTCACTGGCAGCCTCGGCCTCGGCGCGTACCCGCTCGAGCTCGTTCTCGTGGCGCACCCGGGTCAGCTCGCGCTCGTTGGCGAACTCGGCGTTGAGCTGTTCCACCTCGTCGCGGAGCCGGAAGCGCTCTTCGTCGACGGCGCTGCGGGCCTCGCGCTCGGCCCGCACCTGCGCTTCGGCCTGCTCTGCGCGTTCGGCGGCGGTGGAGGCTTCTTCCCGGAGCGCCCGGGCGTCGGCTTCTTCGGCGCGCGCGCGCGCTTCACTCTGGGCGCGGCCTTCGATCAGCATCTGCTCGGCGCGTGAGAGCACCTCGCTCGCGCGCGAAGGCGGGGTGGACGGGCTCTCCGAGAGCTCCTCGAACGAGTCTTCGCCTGTCGGCTGCTCGCTGGGGGCTTCGGCGACGTGAGCGACTTCGGGGCTGGGCTTGACGGTGACCGCGCGCGCGTCGCGAGACTGGCGGCGGCGCTGCGCCTCGGCACGCACCTCGTCTTCGAGCCGGGTCAGCTCCTCGTCGTCGGACTGCGCCTGGGGGAGCGATGATTCGACCGACTGCATCGCGGAGGCTTCGACGTCGGCCGCGAGATCGCCGAACAACTTGTCTTCGAGGGCACCGGGGAGGGGCGGCGTGGGATCGGCGACGATCGCCTGCGGCTCGGGCACTTCTTGATCGCGCGCCTCGTCGGCGTCGACTTCCTGCGGGCTGGTGGCGCGCCAGTCTTCACGCTCGTGCGACGGCTCGATCGCGGGAGGGGGCTCGGCGGGGGGCGTGGTCTCCAGCACCGACCAGCCACCGGCGTCGTCGGTGGTGCGCAGGTTCTCTTCGATGGAGTTGGAGAAGAACTCCGGGTCGATCGGGAGCGGCACCACCGGCCACGCGAAGCCCGGGACGCTCTCGCCCAGCAGCAGCACGCGCAGCAGCTTCGCGTCGGGGTGGCCCTGCAGTTCCTCGAGCACCACGCCGCCGCGATCGCTCTCGACCGAAGGCTGCAGGAGCATCAGGCCCGGCAGCAGGTGGCCAAAGGCGATCACCGCGTCGGCCGCGCTGGTGGCCAGCACACACTCGTACCCCTCGCGCGCGAGCACGCGTTTGACCGAGGCGATCACGGAAAGATCGTCAGCGACGAGGAGAATCGGAGGCGCGGCCATTGCGGTTGCCACACGTTCCTACAGGGCTGGCGTGGGGTCCACTTTCAGGCCGATTACCCGAGCAGGCAGGCTTCAACGCCGGCGCAAAGCCGTGCGCCTGAGCCGTCGCTCACTGCGCATCACGTGGAGGACGAAGATCTGCTGTCCTTCCACTCGATAGAAAACGCGGAGGGGCGGCTCGACGAGTTGCCGGTAGCGCGATCCGCGGAGTTCTCGAGGCTGCGAGCCCGATTTGGGGAAGTCTTCCAACTGACCGACGTGCTCGAACACCCTTTGTACGAGTTCTCTCGCGGCCCGGGGCTTGTCGAGCGCGATGGAGTCAGCGATCGCGCCGAGGTCATTGAGCGCCGGTTCGGTCCAAACTTGTTCACCATGAAGCGTGAACCTCCCGCTTCACTTCTTCAGCCATCGAGCCATCTTGCGGCGGGCCTGCGCGTGGGTGAGCACACGGCCGTCCTCGACCGCTCGTTCTCCTCGCGCGATCCCTTCAAGGATGCGCATCCGTTGCTGGAGCGCGTCCCACGTCTGGACATCAACGAGATAGGCGCTCGGAATCCCGTGCTGAGTGATGGCGATCGGGCGCCGGGTCCTGCCCACGTCGGCGAGAAGTCGAGTCGCCTTGCGTTTGAGGGTGGTGACGAGCTCTGTGCGCATGAAGTGATACTAAAGTGGCACTCGACGTCGCGCCAGTCACCCTGCCGCGCCGAGAGGCACCTTCACAGCATCGCGGCGGGATCCACGTCGATCACCACCCGGACCGACGAGGGAACTTCCTGCATCGCGGTCTCGATGGCGTCGATGGTGCGGAACATCGCGGTGTGCGTAGGCGCCTTGAGGATCAGCTGCCACCGGGTCTTGCCCTTGATGCGGGCGATCGGCGCGGGGGCGGGGCCGAGCATGCGAACCCCTTGCGAGGGCGGCGGGAGGTTCCGCTCGGCCACTTTCGCCAGCTGCTTGGCCACCCGAATGGTGAGATCAGCCGACTCCCCATCGATGCGAATCGCCACCATGCGCGTCGTCGGAGGCCACGCGAGTTGCTTGCGTCTCTTCAGCTCTTCTTCGGAAAACCGCGCGTAGTCGTTCTGCAGCATGCGGGCGATCGGCGTGGCCTCGGGGTTGTAGCTCTGCACCAGCACCCGGCCTGGATCCTTCCCGCGGCCTGCGCGCCCCGCCACCTGGGTGAGCAGGTGAAACGTGCGTTCGCCCGCGCGGAAGTCCGGCAGCGTCAGCGCCGAGTCGGCCATCACCACGCACACCAGGGTCACGCCTGGAAAGTCGTGGCCCTTGGCCACCATCTGGGTGCCGACCAGAATGTCGAGCTCCCGCCGCGCGAAGGCCGCCAGCATCTCGGTGAGCTTTTCAGCCGAAGACGCAGCGTCGCGATCGAGCCGGGCGATGCGGGCGGTGGGGAAGGCGTCGGCGACTTCGGCTTCCACGCGCTCCGTGCCCGCGCCCAGCTCGAGCAGCGGCCCCGAACACGACGGGCACGACTTCGGCAGCGGGGTGCCCTTACCGCAGTAGTGACACTGCAGCTGGCGCGCCGAGAAATGATGCGTGAGACAGACGTCGCAGTCTTCGCACTGAATCGACTGCCCGCACACCTCGCACACGATGAAGGTCGAGTGCCCGCGGCGGTTCAAAAACAAGATCACCTGCTGCTTCTTGTCGAGCGTCTGCCCGATGGCCGTGCGCAGCGAAGGCGAGAGCATCGGCGGCTCGGTGCCCCGCGATTCCGGCGTGCGCGGGCGCTCATTGCGCAGGTCGACCAGCTCGAGCGTGGGCATGGGGCGATCGTCGACCCGCTTGGTCATGGTGACGAGCCCGTAGCGGCCCTTGCGCGCGTTCTCCCAGGTCTCGAGTGACGGCGTGGCGCTGCCGAGCAGCACCATCGCGCCCACCTGCTTGGCCCGCATCACCGCCAGATCGCGCGCCTGGTAGCGCAGCTTCTCTTCCTGCTTGAAGGAAGGATCGTGTTCCTCGTCGACGACCACGATGCCCAGGTTCGGCACCGGCGCCCAGATGGCGCTGCGCACCCCGACCGCGAGCTTCACCGCGCCCGAGCGGAGTTCCTGCCAGTGCCGAAGGCGCTCGCGATCTTTCTGCGCCGAGTGCAGAAGCGCCACGTTCTGACCGAAGCGGCTGCGAAAGCGGCCGACCAGCTGCGGGGTGAGCGCGATCTCCGGCACCAGGATGAGGGCGCCCTTGCCCAGCTCGAGCGCGCGCTCGACCAGGCGCAGGTACACCTCGGTCTTGCCGCTGCCGGTCACGCCGTGAAGTAGAAACGGCGCGAAGCCGCCGGCGTCGAGGGACCTGGTCAGGGTGCCGACCGCGATTTCCTGCTCCGGGGTGAGCGCATCGGGCCGGGACTGCTGCAGCCCTTCGCGCACGCCCTTCACCACCCGCTCTTCTTCGAGCTGCACGAAGCCGCGCGCGGCGAGCTTCTTCAGGTTCTCTTTCGCGCCGGGAATGGCGTGGGCGATCTCTTCCACCGGGGCGCGGCCGCCGACCGCCAGCAGGTAGCTCAAGGTGGCGTGCTGCGCGTGCGCCCGGGTGAGCGGCTCGAGGGTGGCTTCGGGCAGCGCGCGCGCGAAGACGGTGACGTCGGCTTTGGCCGTCTTGCCGTCGTCAGCCTTGGTCAACCCGGGCGGGAGCGCGGCCCGCAGCGCCTCACCCAGCGGATACCGGTAGTGCTGCGCGGCGAAGCGCACCAGCTCGACGATGTCAGGGGGAAAGGCGGCCTCGGGATCGAGAATGCGCTCGATGGGCCGCAGCTTGCGCACCACCTCGGGCGGCGGCTCGGGCGCCGGGCCCAGGTAAAACCCCAGCGTCACGCTGCGGCCGAACGGCACCCGAATGCGCTGACCTGGTTTGAGCAGCCCCTGCAGCTCGGGCGGCACCGCGTAGGTGAACTCACCACGCACGGGACGGCCCACGGCGACGAAGGCGTACGGCGTCTCGCCCGTCACCTGCGTCCCCTCAGAACTTCACGTTCGAGAGATCAGCCTTCGCGTTGGCGTTGAGCACCATCACGCGCAGCTGTGGCTCTGAACCCTTGTACACCTCGAGCACGCGCGGCCAGATTTCGCCGGTCGCCTGCGAGGTGTAGTCGGAGAAGCGCACGTCCCAGGCGGTGCCGCCCTCGTCGGTGAACTTCACCCGCGAAGGCAGAAAGCGGTCCTTGTAGATCCACACCTGCGACTGCCCCTCGAGCTTCTGACCGATGAGGTAACTGACGCTGCCGTTGAAGCGGGCCAGCATCACCTGCTTCTGGTCGACCTTGATCGAGGCGAGGTACTTGCTCACCGCTTCGCGGGTGGCGCCGTCTTCATTCGACTTGATCGAGAGCAACGAGCAGGCCTGCTGCAAGGCCACCGCGAGGGCCTCGACGTCGCCGCCTTCGGTGCGCACCTTGCCGCCACTCGAGGCCGCCACCAGGACCTTGGTCGATTCGGCCGAAGTGAGCTCGAGCCTGCAACGCCCCGGGAATCGCACCGAGAGTGAGGCGTTGAGCATCAGTTCCCCGCTATTCCAGGTGATGCCCATCAACGACGCCACGTCTTTCGCCACCGCCGGTGACACCGCCGCCACCCCGTCGGCCTTGAGGTTCGACACCGTCAAGTCATCGCGTTGACTGGCGAAGCGCTTGATCACGCCGTACGAGGGCATGATGTAGGCAAGCGCGAGCGCTAGAAAAGCGGCCTTCATCGGTACACCGGGCAGGAAGCAGCATCCATGACGCGCGGCACATTACTCAGAGCCATGCGGAACCCGTAGTAGAGGTTGGACCCACGGTGAGAAGAAACTTCACGCTGCTGCTGACACTCGCGTCGTCGTTGGCCTCCGCGCAGGTGGTGGGCGCCGATGGCCCTGATCTGCGCGATCTCCAGAGCTCACGGAACATGGCCATGGGCGGCGCGTACGAAGCGCTCGGCTACGGGGCCGAGACCATCGGCGGCAACCCCGCCGGGCTCTCGCTCTACAAGCGGTACCAGATCGAGGCGACCGGCTCGTGGGACGTGCCGCAGGGTTACGGCTTTGCGTCGGTGGCGATCGCCGACTCCACCAACCCGCTCACGATGGGCCTCTCGTACCACTTCGCCACCTACGGAGGAGAGCAGCGGCGCTTCGCTCACCTCACCACGGTGGCGGCCTCGTACGCCTTCGGCGACGTCATTCACGTCGGCCTCGCTACCCGGCACCACGCGATCGTCGGGCCGCCCAACGCGAACTCCATCACCATCAACGGCGGCATCATCGCCCGCCCGGTGCAGTGGCTCACCTTTGGCTTCTCGGGTCACAACCTCATCTCGGTCTACAACCGCGATATCACCCGCTACTTCGTGGCGTCGATCGCAGTGCAGATCTTCGGGCAGCTCACGCCGGCGTTCGATCTGCGCATGGACTTCAACGACCCCAACGGCGCGCGGCTCGCGTACCACGCAGGGCTGGAGTGGTTGATCGCCGAGGCCGTTCCGCTGCGCATCGGGTACCAGTACGACGACATCGCGCACCATCAGTACATCTCAGCGGGCGTCGGCTGGTTCAACCAGGGCAGCGGCATCGACTTCGCGTATCGCCACGAGATCGGTGGCACCGAAGGCCGCCTCATCTCGCTGACGCTCAAGCTGCAGCTCTAAGACTCACGGACAGGTCAGCGTGGTCTTGCACAGGGCTGCAGTCCCATTCTCCGGTGCACTTCTCGGTCGTCACCTTCGTCTGGTCGCAATCGCACCAGGTGTTGCATTGCCGCGGTGGCGGGTTCGGCCGGTTCCCACACATGTTGCCGGGGAAGATGTCGAGCAGCGCCAGCACGGCACCGAACACCAGCAGCTTGGGCATGCGGTGAATCTTAAGGGAGCAGCAGCCGCGCGTCGCGAATCACGTCGTCGACCGAACCAGGCTCGCTGAAGCGGTACACGCCGCGCACCTGCAGCTTGTCATCGATGAGCGCGAAGTAGCTGCCGTGCACCACGGTGTTGAGATCCTGGCCGTCCCCGCGATCCATCGGCTGCAGCATGCCGTCGCGAATCACGCGCTCGAGCTCGGGCCTGTCACCGCGAAGAAAATGCCAGCGCGAGAAGTCGGCCCGGAACTTCTGACCGTAGGCGGTCAGCACCTCGGGGGTGTCGTTCTCGGGGTCGACGGTGAAGCTCACCAGGGTCAGCTCGGGCAGTTGCTCTTTGCTGCGGTCCTGCAGGGTGCCCATCTTCGCGGTGAACTTGGGGCAGATGTTGGGGCAGCGGGTGAAGATGAAGTTCGCCACCCAGATCTTCCCGCTCAGCTGGGCGGACCCGAGCGGCGCACCGCTTTGATCGACGAAGGAAAAAGCCGGCACCGACGAGAGCACCGGCAGCTGCACCTTGAGCGAACCGCGGCTCGCGGTGGCCCGGTAGATCACCAGGCTCAGCAGCACCACGCCCAGCAGGCCGACCCACAGCGCCGGTGTCTTGAGCAGCGACCGCTTCACCACGGGAAGTTTTCCCGAGTGAGGTGAAGCGATGCTCACTTGCTCTCGCGCTTCATCAACGAGCCGAGCACCTTGTCCATCCACATGTGGCTGATGCCGAAGTTCTTGTCGGGATCGCCGAAGTGGTGAGCGAGGTGGTGCGCGCGCAGCTTCTTGCCCCAGGCGGTGATCGGCTCGCGGTGGTGCGTCGACCAGTGGAGGAAGTCGTACCAGAGGTAGCCGCCCACGATGCCCGCCCAGTACGGGATGGTGAAGTCGTGGCGCGCAAGCAGGTACAGGCCGCCCGCGATGAGCGAGGCGAGCGCGATGCTCACGGTCAGCGGCATCACCAGCCGGGTGTCGTCGTCAGGGTAGGTGTGGTGGAAGCCGTGCGCGGTGGGGCCCGGCCAGGTGTGGAAGATCTTCTTGTGGATCCAGTACTCGAGCAGCTGCCAGGTGAAGAACCCCAGCGGGAAGGCGGCGAGGGTCTCCAGCGGGTTCGTGAAGCCCCGGTAGAGCGAATAGACGAGCAGGGAGCTGGCGACGGGGATCCAGAACATGAACGGCGTGCGGGGATGAACCTTCGAGAAGAACTCGAGAAAGTTGCTCTCGAACATCCGCCCGCGCGTGTTCCTGACGTATTGCCGCATGTCCATGCGAAGGCCCTCTAACCGGACACCGTACGCCAAGGCAACCTGAGGCCTGCCGGTGTGGTTGGCTCTGTGCTTATGCGAATCGTCCTGGCCGCTTCTCTGCTCTGTGGCTTTGCTGCCCACGCGTTCTGCGGTTTCTACGTCTCGAGCGCGGGGGCGGACCTGTTCAACGACGCCACCATGGTGGTGTTGATGCGCGACGGCACCCGCACGGTGCTCTCGATGCAGAACAACTACCGCGGGCCGCCCGAAGACTTCGCCCTCGTCATTCCGGTGCCGGTGGTGCTCAAGAAGGAGATGGTCAAGACGCTGCCGAAGATGGCCTTCGAGCGCCTCGACACCATCGCTTCCCCCCGGCTGGTCGAAGAGTACGAGCCGGGACTCTGCCCCCCGGTGGCGCGTTACTCCGCGGGCGCCGTGCCGGACCAGGATAAAGGGCCGCGGAAGCTGCCGCGCGATCTCGGCGTCAAGGTGGAGGCGAAGTTCGAGGTCGGTGAATACGAGATCGTGGTGCTGTCTGCGAAAGACGCGCTCGGTCTTGAGATCTGGCTCAAGGAGAACAAGTACAAGATCCCCGCGAACGCCGAGCCCCTGCTCAAGCCGTACGTGCAGAACAACTGGAAGTTCTTCGTCGCGCGCGTCAACACGAAGAAGGTCACCTTCACCGACGGCAAAGCCGTGCTCTCGCCCCTGCGTTTCTTCTACGACAGCGAGAAGTTCGAGCTGCCGGTGCGCCTGGGCCTGGTGAACAGCAGCGGCGAGCAGGACCTCATCGTGCACATCATCGCGAAGTCACGCTTCGAGCTGGCGAACCGCAAGAACGTGTTCGTGCCCACCAACGTGCAGCTCAAGCCCGCGGCGCAGGCCGAGTTCGGCGGCTTCTACGCCGAGCTGCTGGGCCGCACCTTCAAGGCCTCGCAGGGCGCGGCGATCACCGAGTTCGCGTGGAAGGGCGCGCTGCCGCCCCCGACTGTGATGCAGGGGGGCGGCATCTACGGGGTCACCTGCGATCCCTGTCCGCCGCCCAGCCCCGTCGACGACCCGCTGGCGAAGTACCTGGGCGCCGACGTGATGCCGGGCCTCAAGACCGACGAAGACATCGCGAAGTTCGCCAGCGCGGCGACGGTGACGCGCCTGCACCTGCGCTACACGGCCGAGTCGCTCACCGACGACCTGGTGTTCAAGGCCGCCGAGCCGATCGCAGGTGGAATTCCCGAGGTGCTGAAGACCGCTCCGGCGAAGGAGAACCGCTTTCAGGGCCGCTACATCGTGCGCAAGCCCTTCGACGTGAGCCAATGTGATCGCTACGACATGGCGAACCGGGGCTTCGTGCCCGCCGGCAGCCCGCTCGCCGGCGCCGCGGGAAAACAGGCCGCCAGCCAGAAGCTCAGCGCCGCCTTCGAGAGCTACCTGCGTGAAGGCATCGCGGAGCTCGACCTCAAGGCGCTGCCGGAGGCGAAGAAGGCACCGCCGAAGAAGTAGGCGGCACCTTGCGGAAGGTGCGCCGCGCGGCGAATAGCGCGAACACCAGCAACACCGCGCCCGCGAAGAACGCCGCCCCGGGAATCTTCACCGGCGCCTTGTCGCTGATGAAGTAGCCAAAGAGGTTGGTGGCGAGCAGGGGCCCCAGCACGTTGGTGATGCTGGTGACGCTCGCGAGCCCTCCCTGCAACATGCCTTGCTCGTTGGGCGGCACCGCCTTCGACATCAGCCCCTGCGCGGCGGGCCCGCCGATGGCTCCCAGCGAGCCGAGCACGATCACGAAGTAGAGCGACCAGCCAAAGGGGGCCAGGCCGTAGAGCAGGAAGGTGATCGTGGTGATGATGATGCCGGTGGTGAGCGCGCGGCGTTCTCCCAGGCGCGGAATGATCCGCCGCACCAGGCCGCCCTGAACGATCGCCGCCATCAAACCCACGACGGCCAGTGAGACGCCGGTGTCCCTGATGGTCCAGCCGAAGCGGTGTTCGGTGAAGAGCACCCAGGTGCTCTCGAGGCTGCGCTGGGCGACGCCCATGAGGAAAAGGGTGATGCCCAGGCCCAGCACCACCGGGTATTTCCCCAGCGCGCTCAAGGTGCCCACCGGGTTCGCGCGCGACCACGAGAACTCGCGGCGATTGGCCGGGTCGAGCGACTCGGGCAAGACGAACAGCCCGTACATCGCGTTGGTGAACGAGAGCAGCGCCGCGGCCACGAAGGGCACGTGCGTCCCCGAGAGCGCGGGGTAGCCGGTGAGCTCGGCGAGGAAGTGCGGCAGCGGCAGTTCCATGGTGCCTAAGAATGCCGAGAGCAGCGGGCCCGCGATGAAACCCAGGCCAAAGGCCATGCCGATGAGCCCGAAGTTCTGCGCCCGCTTTTCAGGAGGGCTGACGTCGGCGATGTACGCGGCCCCGGTGCCGATGGAGGCGCCGCACAACCCGGCCACCACCCGCCCGAGGAAGAACCACGGCAGCGACGGCGCGAAGGCGAGCAACACGTAGTCGAAGCCCGAGCCGAACATCGAGATCAGCAGCACCGGGCGCCGGCCGTAGCGGTCGGACAAGCTGCCCATGATGGGCGAGAAGATGAACTGCATCAGCGCGTAGGCCGAGGCGAGCGCGCCGACGTAGAACGCGGCCTTGCTGGCGTCCTGGCCCACGAAGCTCTCCACCAACCGGGGGAGAATCGGAATGACGAGCCCGATCCCCAGGATGTCGAGGAACAGGGTGACGAGGATGAAGCTGAGGCCGGCCTTGCGTGACGCCATCGAGGCGCTGGCCTACTTCATCTGCCACTTGAACGTCTCTGTCTCCGTCATCTCGCCCGTCGCGAAGTGCACCGTCTGCGTGCGCTGCAACGGCAAACCGGTGGCGTCGGCGATGCACAACGAGGCCTCAGCCATTCGTTTTCCCTCGACGCTGAGCACGTAGTCCACCCGGCGGCAGGTCTCGCCGTTGAAGGTCTCGCTCGCGCCGTCTTTGGCTTCCAGCGCCTTGACCCACTCGCCGTAGCCGCCTTCTGACTTTTCGATCGGCTGATCCATCGCGAGCATCACCAGGTTGTGCAGCAGGCCCATGCGGGCGATCGACAGCGCCATCGCCTCGCGCAGCTTCGGGGCCGGAGGATCGCGGTGCGACGACACCGTCGGGCCCTTGGTGGTGGCCCGGTTGGTTCCGCTCGAGTCGCGCGAGTCGAGCTCGACTTGCACCAGCTCTGACTTGAAGTTGCCTTCCGCGACCAGGTGCATCGCGTTGCCGTCGAGCAGCTCGAGCGTGCCGGTCAGGTGCGCGACGTTCTCGCCCTTCGAGTCGAGCTCGAAGCTGCCGGTGAGGTTCTTGGCTCCCAGCAGCGCATTCTCGGCATGCGTGAGTCGGTCGCTGGCGGTGGCGCCTGGTGGAACGGGGCGGGGGCCCGCGGCACAGCCCGCCAACAGGGTCAGCAGCAGGGTTCTCTTCATGGGGTCACCACGATCGCCGTCGAGAGGGTCTTGAGCAGGCGCTCCGCTTCGGAGGCGGTGGCGGCCCTGGGGTCGAGGTCGCGGCAGCGCTCGAGTGACGCGCGCGCTTCGGCATGGTCGCCCTTCAATTTAAGAGCGATGCCGAGGTTCAGGTGCACCGCGGGGTTCTCTTCGTCCATGTCGCGGGCCTCGCGGAACGCTTTGAGCGCTTCGTCGAGATCGCCCGAGAGCAGCGCTTCCTTGCCCTTGGCGAGCCGCTTCTCGGAATCGTTCACCAGCTCGATGTCGATGAGGGTGCGCCCGGCGAGCGTGAAGACGAGGGCGCGGAGAATGCCGGCCCAGTAGAAAGTCGCGCCTTCGACGGCGACCACCGCGGCGAGGGGAATGTCAGGCAGCAGCTGCTTGCCGCGAAACTTGAAGCGCACCTTGGTGTAGCGGCCCTTCTTCGCGAGCGTGACCACCTGATCGCGCAGCTTGATGAGGGACGCTTCGATCTTCTGCGGATCGATCTCGAAGGGCAGGGCGGGCGAGGCGGTGGCCTCGAGCGGCTCGTCCCTCATGACCTCGACCACCGCCTGCCTCTTCGGCCTCGGCTTGACCACCGATTTCACGGTCTTGGGCCGCTTCAGACTCCCTGCCTTCTTCGTCGCCATGAAAAGCACGGTAGCATCGGCGGCTCCATGGCAGCCGCAACGATGTACACCGAGTCGCTCCGGGCGTTCCTCAAGCCCGTCTTGCAGTACCTGGACGACGACGCCGTCTCGGAGATCATGATCAATGGTCCGACGGACATCTGGATCGAGAAGAAGGGCAAGCTCACCAAGACCGACGCCTTCTTCTCGGAAGAAGGCCTGCTCGGCGCGGCGCGCAACATGGCCCAGTTCGTCGGCCGCATGCTCACCGACGAGCGCCCCCGCCTCGATGCCCGCCTGCCCGACGGCAGCCGCATTCACGTGGTGCTCCCGCCGATCGCGCGCAAGGGCACCACCATCTCGATTCGTAAGTTCTTCAAGGACAAGCTCTCGCCGCAGAGCCTGGTGAACTTCGGCTCCATCACGCAGCCGATGGTGCGGCTGATCGAAGCCGCGGTCATGGTGAAGCTGAACATGCTGGTGTCCGGCGGCACGGGCTCGGGCAAGACCACGCTGCTCAACATTCTCTCGAGCCTCATTCCGAACGAGGAGCGCATCCTCACCATCGAAGACTCGGCCGAGCTCCAGCTGCAGCAGGAGCACCTGGTGCCCTTCGAATCGCGCCCGCCCGACAAGTTCGGCAAGGGCGAAGTCACCATGGGTCACCTGCTGATGTCGGCCCTGCGTCTGCGCCCCGATCGCATCGTGGTCGGCGAAGTGCGCGGCGGTGAAGCGTTCGACCTGATGCAGGCGATGAACACCGGCCACGGCGGTTCGATGGCCACCGTGCACGCCAACACCCCGACCGACTCGCTGCGCCGCCTCGAGTCGTTGTGCCTGATGTCGGGCGTCGAGTTGCCGATGGTCGCGGTGCGCGCCCAGGTGGCCTCGGCGATCAACTTCGTCGTCTGCTGCGAGCGTTTGCAGGACGGCAGCCGCAAGACCATCGCCGTCTCCGAGGTGCAGCCGCTCAACGAGAAGGGCGACTACCGCACGCAAGACCTGTGGCTGTTCATTCCCGTCACCAAGGACGATGACGGCCGCATTCTCGGGTACCACGCGCCCACGGGCATTCTTCCCTCGTTCCTCGCCAAGGCGCGCGCGTACGGGTTCGAAGATCTCACCGACGAGTTCTTCGACCCCCGCACCTACGGCCTGCCCCCTCCGCCGTTGATTCACGGCCTGGGTGAGAGCGTCAGCACGCACTGGGCGCCTTCGCTGAAGTACCGCGAGAAGCACATGCCCGACCCCGACTCGGTGCGCGAGGAGTCGAAGGCGTTCGAGGCGAAGCTGAAAGCCGAAGCGAAGGCGAAGTCCGCGGGGAAGTCGGCCGCTGCGCCTGCACCTGCTCGGCCTGGTCAGCCGGCGGCACGCCCGTCGGCCCAGTCGCTGCCGTCCGTGCGCACCGCGGTCTCACCGGCCAACCGCGACGACGCCACCCCGCCGCCCACGCGCAACCCGCTGCTGGCGAGGAAGCCCGCGCCCGAGTCGGCCCGCGAGACGGGTGATGAAGACGCGCATCAGTCGGAGCAGAGCGTCGAGGTGAGCGAGTCGATGGTGGAAGACGAGAGCGCCGGAGATCCGAACTCGACCGCCATCAAGCCCAACCCCCTGCAGGCGGGCCGCAAGCCCACCACGCCGCCCAGTGGGGCCCGGCCTCCCGTGAGGCCTCCGCCCCCGAAGCGGTGACGCCTCGTCACTGCGCGGGAATCGCCCCGTCGATGTAGAACGCCGCCGCCATCACCAGCGCGGCGTGGCGCATGCCCGGCGTGACGTCGCCGTCGAGCTCGCTGGTATTCTCCGGGCCGAACTCGATCAGGTTGCCGCGGACACGCACGCTCCACGGTTGCTTCGAACCCGCCATCGAGAATTGATCACCGGTGATGCGACCGAACAGCCGCGTCGCTCCGTTCGACCACGCGACGTAGAGATCGCCCTTGTCATCGAGTCGCGCGGTGACTCCGCCCCTGGTCATCACCATCGTCCCGTCGGCATGGAGAGTGGGGCCCGGCACGAGCGTGCTGCCAGGCGCATTGGGCCCAGCCGATTCCGTGCGGCCGTCGGCAAACAACCGGGCGATGGGCTGACCGCCAAACGAGACGGTGAGCGGTCGAAGGTCGATCAGCGCGGCCGCCGGCGAGGAAGACGAAGACTTCGAACACCCGGCCGTCAAGACGGCCATCACGATCATCGCGCCCGCGAACCGGTCCATCACGCCGCGGGTAGCATCGTGACCACGGCAAGACAACGGGTGCGGTGGGCGCAGATCAGCGGGCGTGGAGCGCACCCAGCTTGAGTCGCACCTCGTCGAGCTCCGCGCGCGGGTCCGAGTCCCAGGTGATGCCGCTGCCGACCCCATAGCGCCAGCCATCTCCCGCTCGTTCGGCGGTGCGAATGAGCAGCGCAAAACGGGAGAAGGTGCCGGTCTCGAGGCCGAGCGTTCCGCAATACGCGCCGCGCGGAGTGGGCTCGAGCTTCGCGATGGTCTGCAGCGCCGCGGGCCGGGGCGCACCGGTGACGGAGCCGCCGGGATGCACCACCGCGAGCACCTGCGCCAGGTTCACGCCCTCACGCAGCACGCCATCGACGTCAGCGACGGCCTGCACCACGTACGGCAGCTCGATCATTCGTTGCGGGTTGCGAACGTGCACGGTGCCCGGCTCACAGAGGTGATGGAGATCGTCGCGCAGCAGATCAGTGATCATCGCCAGCTCGGCGCGATCTTTCTCACTGCGCTCGAGCCAGGCGCGTTGACCTGCGGGTGCGGTGCCTTTCATCGGCTCGACGTGAATGCCCACCCGATTTCCCACGGCGCCCGTCTCGACCAAAAGTTCCGGGCTGGCTGAGACGAGCTCGCCCAGGGCAGGGTGCTTCACCCACGCCGCGAACCGGGGGACCGTCTTGCGGCACAGGGTCGCGAGCAGCTGCGCGCCATCAGCCCCGCGCAGCTCAGCGCGAAGCGTGAGGTTCACCTGGTACACATCGCCCGCGGCGATCTGCTCGCGGATGGTGGCGACGCGCTCGAGGTAGCGGTGCTCATCGAGCGTGACCCAGAGTGGTGTGGCCGGGAGATCGAGGTTGAGATCGATGAGTCGCCGCTTGCCGCTGAAGCGGCCTGGTTTTCCTTCGGCGGTTGCGAACCAGAGTTCTCCGGTCGCTTGTTCTTCGAGGTCTTCGAGCAGTGTCCAGTGGCCGTGATCGGCATAGCCGGGCGCCAGCAGCGCAAAGCGATCGCTCGTGCGGAAGGAAGACAGATTTTCTTCGAACCCTGTCGTCCCCGGGAGGCGTGACCTTCGGGGGAGGGGAACAAAGGAATTGGTTTTTGCTGGCTTCCCGAAAAACGACGCGAGCAGTTCTCGTCCTCGGGGCGTCCCAAATGAATCAGGGTGGAACTGCACGCCCGCCATCGGCAGCGACTCGTGCTCGATCGCCATCACCATTCCGTCCGACAAGCTCGCCACCGTGCGCAGCGGCGACTTCACTTCGGTCAACGAGAGCGAGTGGTAGCGCATCACCTCGAACTCGCCCTCGATGCCGGGAAACTGCTTCGACCCGCTGAACGTGGCGATCGCTCGCTTGCCGTGCGCGGGCGCTGATCGAACCAGTGTCGCGCCGAACGCGAGCCCCAACGCTTGATGCCCGAGACACACGCCGAGGAACGGCAAGCGACGACGCGCGACTTCGCGAACGAAGTCGACGAGCCCTGCGCGTATTGGATCGGTGGGCCCCGGGCCCATCACCACCAGATCCGCCTGATCCAACTCGCGAAAAGCCTGGGACGCGGAGGTGATGATGCGGATCTCCGCGCGCTCGAAGGGCAGGGCCTCGATCACGTTCCACGAGAACGAATCGTGGTTCTCGATGAAGAGCACCCGGGGCACGGCTGTCTTGTATCGCAACACCCGTGATTCGCTGGGGTGACATGCCCAGAGGTCGCCGGTTTGCCCACATGACGCGGCATCGGCTACAGGGGGAGGTCTTCCCGGGGAAACTTGATGACTCGCCGTTTGGTCGTGTCCGTCGCACTCACGCTGATTGCTTGTGGAAAAGCGCTGCCGCTGACCCCCGTGGTCGATGCGGGCAGCACTCCCCTTCCGACCAGTGTCTGCCTCGACAACGACGGCGATGGGTTCGCCGGCACCGGTGACTGCACGCAGGAAGTGACGATCGACTGCAACGACCGCGAGCCCAGCGCTTTCCCCGGCGCCCTCGAGCTGTGCAACGGCGTGGACGACAACTGCAACGGCCAGATCGACGAAGGCCTGCCGGTCGTCGCGTACTACCAGGACGCAGACGGTGACGGCGTGGGCGCGCTGAAGATCGGTGAGGGCTGCAAGGGTCCCCCGACGGGCGCGGTCACGCAGTCCGGCGATTGTAATGACTCGGACCCCGCGATCCGCCCGGGCCAGGCCGAGACCTGCAACGGCGTCGACGACGACTGCGACGGCACCCGCGACAACGGCCTCCCGTTTCAGGACTTCTACGTGGACGCCGATGGTGACGGCTATGGCGCCTCGAGCTCGGCCCCAGTCAACTCGTGCCAGACCTCGGTGCCCGGCCGGGTGAGCAACCCCGCCGACTGCAACGACAGCAACCCGACCATCAAGCCGGGCGCAGTCGAGCTCTGCAACAAGGCCGACGACAACTGCGACGGCCAGATGGACAACGGCATCGCGTACATCAGCTACTACCCCGACGTGGACGGCGACGGTTACGGCGACGCCAGCGCGCAGGCCGAGAGCAGCTGCGCTCCCATGCCCGGCAAGACCGACAACAACAGCGACTGCAACGACGCGATCGCCACAGTCAAGCCGGGCGCGCCCGAGGTCTGCAACGGCACCGACGATGACTGCGACACCCAGGTCGACGAAGGGCTCACCTTCGTCTCGTACTTCCCCGACATGGACGGCGATGGCTTCGGTGCCTCCTCAGCCGCCGCGCAGTCGTCCTGCCTTCCCGTGCCGGGCAAGGTCACCAACGCCAACGACTGCAACGACACCTCCGCGCTGGTGAAGCCGACGGCCACCGAGAGCTGCAACGGCGTCGACGACGACTGTTCCGGCGGCATCGACAACGGGCTCACCTTCACGAGCTACTACACGGACGGCGATGGCGATGGCTTCGGCGCCTCGTCAGCGGCGGCCCAGTCGGCCTGCGCGCCCGTCACCGGCAAGGTGACCAACAACACCGACTGCAACGACGCCAACCCCGCGGTGAAGCCCACCGCCCCCGAGACCTGCAACGCGATCGACGACAACTGCAACGCGCAGACGGACGAGGGCCTGACCTTCGTCGATTACTACCCCGATGGCGACGGCGACACCTTCGGCTCGGCGATCGCCGCGGCCCAGCGCAGCTGCACGCCCATCGCGGGCCGGGTGACGAACCACACCGACTGCAACGACGCCAACGCGGGCGTGAACCCCAGCCGCACCGAGGTCTGCAACGGGGTCGACGATAATTGTGCAGCCGGCATCGACGAGGGCTTGCCCACGCAGAGCTATTACGTCGACGGCGATGCTGACGGGTACGGCGCTTCGGGTTCGGCGGCGGTCTCGTCGTGCGGCCCGGTGAGCGGGCGCGTCACCGACAACACCGATTGCAACGACGCCCAGGTGACGATTCACCCCGGCGCATTGGAGATGTGCAACGGCATCGACGACAACTGCCTCAACGGCATCGACGAGAACGTCGCCACGCAGAACTACTACGTCGACAGTGACGGCGACGGCTTCGGAGCGGCGGGCTCGGTGCCCCAGGCTTCCTGCTCGGCGGTGGCCAACCGCGTCACCAACAACACCGACTGCAACGACACCAACGCAGCCATCAAGCCGACCGCCAGCGAGATCTGCAACGGCGTCGACGACAACTGCAACAACACCATCGACGATGGCCTCACGGTGCTCACCTACTACCCGGACGTCGACGGCGACGGGTACGGCGCCACGGGTGCGCTCTCTGAGACCTCGTGCGCGGCCGTGAGCGGCAAGGTGACCAACAACACCGACTGCAACGACGCGAACATCAACATTCACCCCGGCGCGACCGAGCTGTGCAACGGCATCAACGACAATTGCACCGGCGGCATCGACGAAGGGCTGCCGACGCAGAGTTATTACACGGACGCCGACAC
>JAYVNA010000712.1:0-3234 GCA_043758715.1 Archangium sp. | reverse complement strand
CGCCACTTCGACCCCGGCGTCTTCCACGCTGTCGTGCAGGAGCGCGCACTGCATCGCGAGGTCGAGATCGAACGAGCCGTCAGCTGCGTGCAGCACCTCCGTGGTCACCTTCACCAGGTGCACCACGTAGGGAAAGCCGCTGCCGGGCACCTGCTGCGAGCCGTGCGCCCTGGCGGCGAAGTCGAGGGTGCGTTTGAAGAGATCCTGATCCCAGCTCATGCGCGGGCCTTTCTCTGCAGCGCGTCGTAGGTGGCGTATTTGTAGCCTTCGGAGAGCGTCGGGTAGTTGAAGCAGGCCTCGATGAACAGGTCTGCCCCCGCGCCGGCGATCATCGCGGTCAGCCCGATGTGCACCAGCTCGGTCGCGCCTTCTGCGATGCAGTGCACGCCCAGCAACTTCATGTCGTCGCGGCGGAACAGCAACTTGAGCTTGCCGGTCTCGCCGATCATCAACCCGCGGGCGTTCTCGCTCAGGTTGGCCACCCCCTTCACGTAGGCCACCCCGCTCTTCTGCAGCGACTCCTCGGTCTCCCCGCACATCGAGACTTCGGGAATG
Source organism: Archangium sp. (assembly GCA_043758715.1). Classification (GTDB taxonomy): domain Bacteria; phylum Myxococcota; class Myxococcia; order Myxococcales; family Myxococcaceae; genus Archangium_A. The sequence goes on along the minus strand of JAYVNA010000712.1, from coordinate 2,679 downwards.
GTGAAGATGCCGTAGGGGAAGAGCGGCGCGACGCGCGTTTTGTATTTGAGGTCGAAGAAGTCGACCACCGCCACCCGGGCCTGCTCCATCGAGGTGGAAGCCAGCGAAGGAAAGCCGATGACGTCGCCCACCGCGGCGATGTGCGGCACGTTGGTGCGGAAGCGGGCGTCGACCTCGAGCAGCCCGCGTTTGCCCACTGCAATGCCCGCCTTCTCCAGGCCCAGCCCGTCGGTGTTCGCCGAGCGGCCCGCGCAGATCAGCGCCACGTCGACCTCGAGCGGTGCGCCGCGATCGAGCCCCAGGCGCACCGAGCCTTCGGCGGTCTCGCACTTCGAGACCTGCGTCTCGAACTTGAACTCGATGCCGAGCTCCTTCATGCGCTCGAGCAGCCAGCCCACCACCTCGCCGTCGAGAAACCCCAGCACCGACGGCTTGGAGTCGATCACCGTCACCCGGGTGCCGAGGGTGGCGAACAGGCAGGCGTACTCGCAGCCGATCACCCCACCGCCCACCACTGCCATGCTCGAGGGCAAGGTGTGCACCCTGACGATCTCGTCGGAGTCGTAGACGTTGGGGTGCTCGAACGGAAATGACGCGGGCCGGTGCGGGCGGCTGCCGGTGGCGATCAACACGTGGCTGCCGCTGACGAGCCGGTCGCCGACCTTCACCGTATGCGGGTCGACGAACGCGGCCGCGCCGTGAATGACCGCGACGCCGTGCTTCTCGAGGTTGCCCGCCATGCGCTTGCGCTCGGTGGCGACCACCTGCTCGAGGTGAAAGAGGAACTCGTTGACCTGGGCGGCGCGGCCCAGCGCCATGTCGACGCCGTGCAGGCCCCGCTGCCGGAAGCCCGAAAGATAGAGGGCCGTCTCGCGCAGGGTCTTCGAGGGCAGCGTGCCGGTGTTGACCATCGCGCCGCCGAGCCGCGGTTCCTTCTCGATCAGCGCGACGCGCTTGCCGAAGAAGGCGGCCTGCACCGCGCCCTTTTCTCCCGCAGCGCCGCCGCCGATGACCACGAGGTCGAAGTCGTTCATGTGCACCGCAGCGTAGCTCACAGACCGGAGCGCACGTCGGCATCTACCGCCACCACCGGCACCCCGAGCGCGGTGGAGATGCGATGCCACAGCTCGAGCAGGCGGCCCTGACCGTTCGCTTCGAACCACGCCACGCTCGCGGCAGGAGGCCGGCCGGCGATCACGTCACGCAGCGCCGCCACCACGTGCTTCGCGGCCGCGCTGCCGTCTTCGAATTTTTCGGCGCGGGGCAACGCCGCCGTCGCCTGGGCCACGTTGCCCGCGCACAACCAGGTGAGGCAGAGGAAGGCCGCCGCTTCCGCGGGGTCGAGCTCTTCCGACCAGGTGCCCTTGCGATCTTCGAGCAGGTCGAGGGTCGCGAGGAAGTCGGAGCGCGCCAGGCTGAGCAGCAAGGTGTCGCGCTTCTCGAGGTGCTTGAGCAGCTTGAGCACGCCCGAGAGGTGACGCGTCCACGCGATCAGCCCGGGCCACCCGTTCTCTTCGGCGCTGCGGCGGGCGCGGGCGAGGTTGAGCTCGGCCTTCTGCACGTCGAGCTGCTGCACGTAGACCAACGCGAGCGCCGCCGGCCCGTAGGCGCGCGCCACGAAATTGCCGATCTGCTCGGACAGCACCAGGTAGCGCTCCTGGCAGGCGATGGAGGCGCCGAACTCGCCGGCATAGGCCTGGGTGAGGCCGAGGTTGTGCAGCGCCACCGCTTCCCGGCGGCGAAAGCCGATGGCGCGGGCGAGATCGAGGCTCCGCTCGAAACCCAGCCGGGCCAATCGCAGCTCGCCATCGCGCAGGTGCAGCAGGGCCCGCGCGTTCCAGGCGATGCATTCCTCCCGCTGGTCGCCGCGCGTGCGTGAGAGATCGATGAGCTCGTCGGCCATCATGCGGGCCCGGTACGGGTCTCCGCCGCGCGAATGCGCCACCTGCTCGGCGCGCAGAAACGCGCTCGCGTGGGAGCTGGCCTGTAGCTCATCGGACGGCACCCGCTTGCGAATGGTCTCGCAGATGCGCCGGGCCAGGGGGCCGTCAGCGAGGATCTCCGCGGCGAACCACACCCAGGTCTTCGCCAACCGCAGCCACAACGCGCTGGTGACGGGGCTCGGCCGCATCTTCTGCAACCGGGTTTCGACGCTCTCGAAGGCGCGCTTCGTCTCGGCGGCCTGGCCCAGCTGGGCGACCGCTTCGGCGCGGGTGAGCTCGAGGGCGATCTGCGCTTCTTCCACGGTGAGCCGGTCCCAGCGCTCGATCTCGTCAGTCACCCCGCCCAGCGTCACCTCGCGCCACGCATCGGCAATCGCGGCCCCCGGGGCCGGAGAGAGCCGCGCGCTGGCCTGCGCGGTGTTCGCTGCCTTCTGCACCTCGCCTCGAAAGAGCTCTTCTTCGGCGAGCAGACGCGCCATCACCAGCCGGCGCACGCCGTTGGCCAGGGTCTCGGCCTTGCGCCAGGCGAAGCTGCCGCCGCCGCTTCGGGCCGAGAGTTCCCAGGCGAGGCTGGCGCGGGTGAGGTCTTTGACGGTCTCGGCGGCGCGAATGACCTGCGGCAGGGCCACGCCGCGCAGCGCGTCGTTCTTCGATTCACCCCAGAGCTGCCGCTCGGCCCACGCCCCGATGGCCGCGATCCACTGCTTGGCGGCGGCCTCGTCGGGCTTGGGCGCCA
>JAYVNA010000711.1:0-3236 GCA_043758715.1 Archangium sp. | reverse complement strand
AGCAGCAGCAGCACGCAACGCATCGGAACCGACTGTACGTCCGCCCGTCACCTGGGTGGAAAATCGACTACAGGCGGCCCCGTGTATCGATTGATTCTGGTCCTCGCACTCATCAGCTCGAGCGCGTTCGCACAGACGCTGACGAAGCCACCCACGCTGCTTCAGCAGGTCGAGCCTCAGGCGCCTGACGGAGCCATCACCACGCCCGGCACCGTCGTGATGGAGGTCGACCTCGGCCTCGACGGCAAGGTGCTCGAGGTGCGGGTGGTGCAGGGCGTGTCCCCTGAGCTCGATGCGGCGGCCATCAAGGCGCTGCGACAGTTCGTCTTCAGCCCGGCGGAGATCGACGGCGAGCCCGCGGCGGTACGCATTCAGTACGCCCTCACCTTCGAGCCGCCTGCGCCGCCGCTCACGGTGATCGATGCGGGCGCGCCCGCCGTCAATGTGCAGGGTGTGCTGCGCACCGCGGGGACGCGCGAGCCGGTGCCCGGCGCGTCCATCGTGGCGGGAGAGCGATCGGCCCTCAGCGGCGAGTCGGGCGAGTTCGAACTCTTCGACGTGCCCGTGGGCGAAGTGAAGGTGACCGTCACGGCGACCGGCTTCGAGCGCTTCGAAGCGACCGAGCTCATCCGCAAGGACGAACGCACCGAGGTCGTCTACTCCCTGAAGCCCACCGGCGTGCCCTCGCTCGAGACGGTCGTGCGCAGTGAAAAGGAACGCCGCGAAGTCACGCAGGTGAAGTTGACCCGCGCCGAACTGCGCAGCGTGGCCGGCACGCAAGGTGACGCGTTCAAGGTGTTGCAGTCGCTCCCCGGGGTCGCGCGCGCGGCCTTCGGGAGCGGGGCGCTGGTGGTGCGCGGCAGCAAGTCATGGGACAGCCGGGTGTACGTCGACGAGATCTCGGTGCCGCAGCTGTTTCACTTCGCCGGCCTGTCCGCGACCTTCAACGCCTCGATGATCGAGAGCATCGGCTTCCAGCCTGGCAACTGGGGCGCGAGCTTCGGCCGCTCGATCGGTGGCCTGGTGCAGGCCGAGGTGCGCTCGCCCTCGAAGAGCGGGCTCCACGGCTACATCGACCTTTCCACCTTCGATCTTTCGGCGATGGTGGAGCTGCCGGTCTCGAAAGATTGGAGCGTCGCCGTCGCCGGCCGCCGAGGCCTCGCCGACGTCACCCTGCCCTTCGCGATCAAGACCTTCGCGCCGCAGGCCGCCGCTGGCATCGGCTTCTCGCTCGCGCCCCAGTACTTCGACTACCAGGTGCGCGCCGAGCGCCGCAGCACCTCGAAGAGCCGCCTGTTCATCTCGCTCTACGGCTCGTCAGATCGCTACGCCTTCATCAACCCGAACCCGTTCATCGACCCCGCCACCGAGGGCAACCAGGGCAGCGCGGGCAACTCGATCTCGTACCATCGCCTCACGCTGGGCTTCGATTACCGCTTCTCCGATCGCGTCACCTTCATCTCGCGCAACAGCATCGGGTTCGATCAGTACGAGCAACTCGGCGGCGCCACCGACATCTTTTACCGGGGCACGCAGACGCCGATTCAAGCGCGGGAGCGGTTTCGCATCGAGATCCCCGAAGTGAAGCTGACGTTGTCGACCGGACTCGACGTGCTGATCGTGCCGACGTTCCTCGATGCGCAGACCCCGCCGAACTTCAAAGCGAACCAGGTGCCGGACCCCTACGTCGCGCGCCGTCTGCTGGTGGAGCAGTCGACCTCGTTCTTCGTCGAGCCCGGCGTGTTCCTCGAGGCGACGTGGAAGCCCTTCGAGTCGCTCTCGATCATCGGCGGCGCGCGCTTCGACTACGAGTCGTACATGAAGAAGGCGTGGGTCGACCCGCGCCTCTCGGTGTTGTGGACGCCGGTCGACTGGCTGACCATCAAGGGCGGCGCGGCGATGTACCACCAGCCTCCGGACTACCGGGTGGGCCAGCTCTCGACGGTCTTCGGCAACCCCGGCTTGCTCCCGGAAGGCGCGACGCACTTCACCGTCGGCGCCGAAACGCGCTTCAGCGAAGCGATCAGCCTGGACGTGAACCTCTATTACAAGGACCTCACGCAGCAGGTGCGCCAGGTGCTCAGCAGCGGCCTGGGCAGCGACATCAACATTCCCGGAGCAGAAACGCGGTTCAGCAGCGCGGGCTACGGGCGCACCTACGGCGCCGAGCTGTTGTTGCGGCACAAGCTCACGAAGAACTTCTTCGGGTGGCTCGCCTACTCGCTCTCGCGTTTCGAGCGTGACGGTTACGGCGGCGCGCAGTGGAGCCCGGGGCCCCTCGATCAACCGCACAACCTGATCGCGGTCGCCAGCTACAAGCTGCCCCTCGACTTCGTGGTGGGCGGCCGTTTCCGTTTCGCGTCGGGCCCGCTCGTCACGCCGGTGGTGGCCTCGCTCTACGACGTCGACGGCAACTACTACTACCCGCTGCCCGGCCAACCCTGGAGCGAGCGGCTGCCCGACTTCTTCCAGCTCGACGTGCGCATCGACAAGCGCTTCGTCTTCGACAAGTGGGTGCTCGCGCTCTACCTCGACATCCAGAACGTGACGAACCAGAAGAACCCCGAAGGGCTGTTCTACAGCTTCAACTACACGCAGAAATCGTACGTGTACGGCATCCCCATTCTGCCCTCGCTGGGCATCCGAGGTGAGCTGTGAATCGCTCGATGGTGACGGCGTGCGTGCTGCTGCTCAGCGCGTGTGGCGCGCAGTTCAAACCCGAGACCCTGGTCGACGCGCTGCGCGTGTTGTCGATCACCGCCGAGCCCCCGGAGGTCGCGCCTGGCGAGACCGCGCAGCTCGACATTCTGCAGCTCGACCCCTCGCGTCCCGGTGGCAAGACGACCGTGGTGTGGGTCGGCTGTGAGCCAGACCCCATCGACTTCAACCGGAGCGCCTGCAACGACACCAGCGCGCTGCTGCAGCCCACTGCGTTCGCGACCTTCCCACCGGGGGTGCGCGTGCTCGGCTTCGGAACGCGCGCGGGCTACGCCTCGGCCCGCACGTTGTTCGACCCGCTACCTCCGGAAGATCCGGTGCGTGCGAATGGCACCTCGGGGCCGGTGCTCGGGGTGGTCATCGGTGAAGAGGTGAACCCGACCTCGAATGACGCCGAGCTGCGCGAGCTCTTCGGCCGCATCGAGCGGCAAGAAATTCAGACCGTGATGTCACTCACCCGGGTGACGGTGACCGAGCGGCTGGCGAAGAATCACAACCCCAAGCTCGCGGCGATCGAG
>JAYVNA010000710.1:0-3241 GCA_043758715.1 Archangium sp. | reverse complement strand
GGCTCAAGGTGGTGCAGGCCGCCGATGACGCCCTGGTCGAAGCGGGCCAGGTGCACGTCATTCCCCCCGACGCGGATCTCCGCATGGTCGGTGGGCGGCTCAGGCTGGTCCCGCGTCAACCAGGGCTGCACCTGCCCATCGACGCCTTCTTCGAGTCACTCGCCGCCGATCGTGGGCGCGGCGCGGCGGGCGTGGTGCTGTCGGGCACCGGCTCTGACGGAGCCAAAGGTGTGCGGGCGTTGCGAGCGGCCGGCGCCGCCACCTTCGCGCAAGACGGCTCGGCTCAGCATTCGGGCATGCCCGAGGCTGCTGCCGCGACCGGCTGTATCGATCAGGTGCTCGCGCCGCACGACATCGCTGCGAAGCTGGTCGAGCAGACCGAAGACGCCCTGGTCGACCTGCGCCACGACGACCTCGCGCTGCAGTCCGTCTTCTCGCTGCTGCGGCGGGCGAGCGGCATCGACTTTTCCAGCTACAAACCCTCGACCCTGCGCCGCCGCATTCAACGGCGCGCGGCCCTGGGCCACCACCCCACCGTCGAGCAGTACCTCGCGACGCTGCAGAGCGAACCTTCGGAGCTCCTCGCGCTCTCCGAAGACATGCTCATTCACGTCACCAGCTTCTTTCGTGACCCCAGCGTGTTCTCGGCGCTGTCGAGCAACGTGCTGCCGCGGGCCCTCGCCTCGAAGGCCGCGGGCGAGCCCTTCCGGGTCTGGGTGCCGGGCTGTGCCACCGGAGAAGAGGTGTACTCGCTGATCATTCTGCTCACCGAGCTCTTCAGTGAGCTGGGGCGCGAGCTGCCGCTCAAGGTGTTCGGCACCGACCTGAGCGAGAAGGCGATCGAGCGCGGCCGCGGGGGCGTCTACCCCGAGTCGATCGAGGAACAGGTTTCGCCGCAGCGGCTGCAGCGCTTCTTCATTCGCACCGAGGCCGGCTACCAGATTCGCAAGGACCTCCGCGATCAGTGCGTCTTCGCCCGCCAGGACATCACGCGCGATCCCCCGTTCTCGAACCTTGATCTGATCAGCTGCCGCAACCTGATGATCTACCTCTCCGCCGGCATGCAGCGGCGGGTGATTCCCATCTTCCACTACGCGCTGCGCGAAGGCGGCACGTTGCTGCTGGGCGCCTCTGAGAGCCCCGGCGGGCATGCGGGCTTCGAGGCGCTTGACAGCACGCATCGCATCTACCGGCGCAACGCGGTGACGGCGCGCGCCGAGCTCACCGTGGGCGAATACCCCCGGTGGCCCACCCCGCGGCCGAGCGCGCACATTCCTCCCGCGCCGGTAGGCCACCTCGACGTGCAGCGAGAGGCCGATCGCGCGGTGCTCACCAGCTACGCCCCTCCAGGCGTGGTGGTGACCGATGATCTCGTGGTCGTTCAGTTCCGCGGGCAGACCGGCGCCTATCTTGAGCCTGCGCCCGGGACCGCCACGCTGGACCTCTTGCGGCTCGAGAGAGAGGAACTGCGGGTCGACCTGCGCGCTGCGCTCGAGCATGCCCGCACCAAGGGCGGGCCGGTTCGCACCGAGGTCCGCGGCCTTCGCACGCCCGAGGCCACGCGGCGCGTCAGCCTCGAGGTGTTGCCGCTGCTGCCGCCGATGGTGCCCGAACGGCACTTCGTGGTGCTCTTTCGCGAGCAGCCTGCGCTCCCGGCCGCCGAGCGCCCGGTCCTCCCGGCTGCGAGCGCCGAGGCCAGCGCGCGGGCCGTCGAAGAGACCCTGCGCGCCGAGCTCGCCTCGACCCGCGCCTACCTGCAGTCGGTCATCGAACAACTCGAGGCGGGCAACGAAGAGCTGCGCGCCGCCAATGAAAAGGTGGTCAGCAGCAACGAGGAACTGCAGAGCACCAACGAAGAAATGCAGACCGCGCGCGAGGAACTGCAGGCCACCAACGAAGAGCTGGCGACGGTCAACAACGAGATGGTGCAGCGCAACCTCGAGGCCACGCGGGTCAATGACGACCTGCTCAACGTGCTCCACAGCGTCGGCATCGCCATTCTCATCCTGGGCCGCGACTCGCACATTCGCAGGTTCACCCCGGCGGCCGCCCGCCTGCTCAACCTCATCGCCACCGACGTCGGGCGGCCGATCACCGACATCAAGACGAACCTGCGCTCGCCCGAACTGATCACCCTGGTCGCCGACGTGCTCGAGCACCTCGCCCCGCGGGAACAGACGGTCGCCGACGTCAGCGGCCGCTGGTACCAGCTCACGGTTCGCCCGTACCTGACCACCGAACGCAAGGTCGACGGCACGGTGGTGACCATCGTCGACAACGACCAACTGCACCGCAGCAAGACGCTGCTGGCCGAAGCGCGCGACTACGCCGAGAGCATCGTCGACACCGTGCGTGACCCGCTCCTGGTGCTCGACGAGCGCCGGGTGGTGCGCTCTGCGAACCGCTCTTTCTACCGAAAGTTTCACACCACCCGCGAGGAGATCGAAGGCCGGCCCCTCGAGCAACTGGGCGAGCCACGCTGGGCCCCGCCGATGTTGATCAGCGCGATGGACAAGCTCGCCTCGCGCGCTTCCGAAGACGCCCGCCTCGAAGACACGCCGAGCCTCTTTGCCGGCCGGTCGATGCTCGTCACCGGCCGTCCGCTGCTGCGCGGGGGCCAGCCCCCGTGGATGTTGCTCGCCTTCGAAGACCTGACCGAGCAGATGCGCAGCGACGCCGCGGTGCGCCGCAGCGAGCGCGCGCTCCGGGAGATGCTGGGCGCCGCGTCAGAGGCGATCTTGATCGCCAACGGCGGCGGCATCATCACCTACGCCAACGAGATGGCCGCCCGCACCTTCGGCTACCAGCTCGACGAACTGCCGGGGCTGTCGATCGAGAAGCTGGTGCCCGAAGACGACGCGCACCACGCGGAGCAAGAACTGCTCGAGGCCCAGGCCGGCGGTAACACGCCCAGCCACGGCCTGGCGGCGGCCACCAACCGCGAAGTGCGCGCGCGCAGAAAAGACGGCACCCGCTTCCCGGCGGAGGTCGGCCTCTCGGTGATGGAAGGCGAGCAGGGCCCGCTGGTGGTGGCCTTCGTCTCTGACGTCACCGCGCGACACGAGAGCGAAGCGCGCATCAGCGCGTACAAGAAGAACCTGCAGGAAATGGCCTTCGACGCCGCCCTGGTGGAAGAGCGCCAGCGCCGCAAGCTCGCCATCGATCTGCACGACAACATCGGGCAGACGCTCGCGCTCGCGCAGATTCGGCTCAAGGCCGCGCAGCCCTTCATCGAGGGTGC
>JAYVNA010000709.1:0-10043 GCA_043758715.1 Archangium sp. | reverse complement strand
TGCGGGTGATCCGCCCGCTGGTCACCACGATCTTCGTCTTCGGCGGGGCCTACGGCGTCTCACGCCTGGTCGAATCGACGCTCTTCGTGGGCCTGGTGGGTGACGTCGCGCCCGCCGACGTGGCCGCGCCCCTCGCACGCATCTTCGCGGGCACGGCGATGACCATCGTGCTCTTCAGTCACGCATGGCGCGCGGTGTTGCGCTCGCTGCAGCACGCCGATGTCACCTGCATCGCCTCGAAGCACCCGTACATGGCGGGGCTGTGGGGCTCGGTGTTGTCCTTCCCGCTCGCGGTGGCGCTGCTGCTCGAAGCCGAAGCGCTCTTGAGCTTCTTCCGATGAGCGCGACCGCCACCTTCCAGCGACCTTCGCGCGGGCTGCTCGACTTCATCGGGGCGCTGCTCTGCCTCTGGGCGGCCGCGTACCACACGCCGGTCGGTGCCCTGATTCGAGACCTGGCCGCGCGCGTCACCTCGACGCGCACCAACACCCGCCCGTTGCTCGCGTACTACACGGGCGGCGTCTACGACGCGCACGAGGTCGAGACGCCCACGCAGACCACCTTCGTGCCCGACGTCGAAGTGCTCGCCACCGTGCCACCCGGCCGCGCGCTGGGCCGCGGAGTCTTCGCCTCAGCCGCAGCCCTCACCGGCGATGCGCGCGCCCCCGTCGATGCCCTGGCAAAACGTTACGGGCTGCCTTTCGCCACCCCCGATGACGCGGCCCTGCTGGTGGAAAAGGCCCGGGCCGATCTCGGCAGCGAAGACGCCGCGGTGCTCGCGGTGTTCGCGGGCTACGACGTCGCCAGCTACGCCGCGCACCGGGCCAGCGCCGAGGGCCGCGACACCACGCTCGAAGGTCTGGCCGCCCGCTTGCCCCCCTCGAGCGCGAAGGCGATCAACTCCGCTTCCACCGCGTTGATGCTGGGCACCGCCTACGGACTCTCGTGGCCGGTGGCTCCCGGCACCCGCGTCAGCTCGCCCTTCGGTTGGCGCAATCACCCGACGCTCGGCTACGGCAAGTTCCACACGGGCGTCGACTTGTCGGTGCCCGAAGGCACGCAGGTGAGGGTGGTCGCCGACGGCATCGTTCGCCGGGCCAGTGAAGACGCGGTCAACGGCAAGGTGGTGATCATCGAACACGGCCGCGGGGTGTCGACGGCCTACTGCCACAACTCCGTGCTGCGGGTGGTGACGGGGCAGAAGGTGAGCGCGGGTGACGTCATCGCCGATTCCGGCACCACCGGGCGCAGCACCGGCCCTCACGTGCACTACCAGTTCGAGCTTGGCCACAAACCGATGGACCCCTTCGCCTTCCGGGGCTCCACGCCCCCGGTGATCCTCGAAGCCGCCGTCACGCCGGCGACCCCGCCGAAACCGGACAACGGCGGCAAACAGCTCAAGAAGGCCTTCGACCTGTTCGGCCCGCCGCCCGCCAGCGAGGAGTGAGGAACCCTCCCTGCCTCCCGAGAGTCCCACCCGTGCTATGCGCTCGCGTCCATGTCCCTCCCCCTGAGCGTTCCCGTGAAGGTACGTCGCGTGAGGCCCTCGGACTTGCCTCTGCCGCGGTACCAGACGGCGCTGTCGGCGGGCATGGATCTGCTGGCAGATTTGACCGAAGAAGTGACCCTGCAGTCGCTCGAGCGCCGGCTCATTCCGACCGGGCTTTCCCTCGAATTGCCCGCCGGTTACGAGGCCCAGATTCGCCCCCGCAGCGGCCTGGCGCTCAAGCAGGGCCTGACCTGCCTCAACACCCCCGGCACCATCGACGCCGACTATCGGGGCGAGGTGGGGGTGCTGCTGATCAACCTCTCGAAGGACCCCGTGGTGCTCAAAAGGGGCGACCGGATCGCCCAGATGGTGATCGCTTCCACCGTCCAGGCGTCCCTGATCGAGGTCGAGGTGCTCGCCGAGTCGGCCCGGGGCGAGGGTGGGTTTGGCTCCACGGGGCTCAGGCGTTGAAGTGCATGTAGGTTTCGGGCTAAAAACCCGAGTTTGATTCACGCTTTACGAGTTCACAACGCCGGCTGACTCCCAGAGGTTCGTTCCGTTGCTCTGCTACCGCTGCGGCACCCACGTTCCGGACACGTCTGAGAAGTGTCCGACCTGCGGGCAGAACCTGTCCACGGGTGGGCTGCGTCAAGCCACGGGCACCTTCAGCCGTCGCCGCGCGCAGACCAGTCAGATCGAAGGCGCGCCGTACAAGCCGCAAGACCTCGTCGCCAATCGCTACCTGATCAAGGACATCGTCGGCGCAGGCCCGCTGGGTTTCGTCTTCCGCGCGCACGACAAGGAGCTCGACGTCGAAGTCGCGCTCAAGGTGATCAACCCGCGGCTGCTCCAGTCGGTCGACGAGCGAAAGCAGTTCGCCAAGCAACTGCGGCTCGCGCGCAAGCTCTCGCACCCGAACCTGGTGCGCGTGTACGAGGAGGGCGAAGACACCGATCGCCCGTACTTCACCTCGCAGTTCCTCGACGGGCTCACGCTTCGCAAGATCATCGACCTGCGGCTGCAGAAGGGTCAGTTCTTCTCGCTGGGCGAGATTGAGCCCATCCTCTCGCAGATCTGCTCGGCCCTCGATGGCGCGCACAAGGTCGGCCCGCACAGCAACCTCAAGCCCGACAACGTGCTGGTGCTGCCGGACCTGCTCAAGGTCACCGACTTCGGCCTGGGCCTCGCCCTGCCGCGCTTGCCCTTCACGCAAGCGATGAAGGCGAGGAAGGCCGATCGCTACCTCTCGCCCGAGCTCATCGAAGGCAGTGAGATCGACGGCCGCGCCGACATCTATTCGGTGGGCGTGATTCTGGGCGAGATGCTCTCGGGGCTGACGCCCGACGGCTCGATCCCCGAGTTGCAGCGCCGCAATCCGGAAGTGCCTCCGCAGCTCGAGGGCATTTACCGCAAGGCGCTCAACAGCAACCCCAACGCCCGCTTCAAGACCGCCGGCGACATGATGACGGAGATTGCTGAGCTCTCGAAGAAGCTCAACCCTCCGGCGTCCTCGAAGGTGAGCAAGCCTGAGCCCGCCAGCGGCGCTCAGCCTCCTCCGCGCCCGCGCACCACCACCGGCATGCTGCAGCTCTCGCCGCGCCGCGAGACCAAGCCGCCGCCGCCGGTGCCAGAGCTGCCCCCGCCGCCTCCGCCCGAGACTGGCGAGACCCTGCTGCCTGACTCGACCCAGGAGGTCGATCCGGCGCAGCTGCAGCGCGCGCTCAAGCACGCGAACGACGCCGACTTCAACAAGGACCGCGAGAGCACCCAGGTCATCGACTCGGGCATGTTCATCGCGCAGCTCGACCACGAAGACGCTGTCGAGACCCGCGCCCTGGTCGAGACGGTCGCGCCGCCGCCGCCTCCCGCCGCGCCGATCTTTCAATCGCAGTCCCGCAAGCCCAACCGCACCTGGATGCTGGTGGCGCTGCTGGTGATCGCGGGCGTCGGCGTGGGCGCAGGTGGTGGCTTCCTGCTCATTCAGCGTCAGCGTGGGCAGCTGCAGCAGCCGCAACCGCAGGTGCCGGATCAGAACCCGAACCCGACTGGCGTGGTGACCCCCACGGCCGACGAAATCGCCGCCAAGCTCGCCGCCGAGACCGCCGCGAAAGAGAAGGAAGTCGCCCAAGCCGCCGCGCTGCAGAAGGCCGCTGACGAGAAGGCCGCGGCTGAGAAGGCCGAAGCCGAGAAGCTCGCCGCCGAGAAGGCCGCCAAAGAGAAGCTGACCCCCCCGGTCAACGACAAGGCCGCCAAGGCCGAAGTGGATCGGCTCGCACGCGAGGCGGCTGCGCAGGAAAAGGCAGAGAAGGCCGCTGCCGAGAAGGAAGCGCGAGAGCTGGCCGCGAAGGAAAAGGCCGAGCGGGTCGCTGCCGAGAAGGCCGCCGCGAAGGAAGCGGCCGACAAGTTGGCCGCCGAGAAGGCCGCGCGGGGAGAGCCCAAAGAAAAGGTGCTCGTCGCCGCGGTGACCCCGCCGACACCCGTCGCCGGAATGGCGTGCCCCGAGGGCATGCGCCTGGTGGCCGCGGGTGCGTTCAAGATGGGCACCGCGCCCGGCGACCCGATGATGGGCTTCGACGAGAAGACCTTGAGCTCGGTCGAGGTCGGCGGCTTCTGCGTGGACATCTTCGAGTACCCGAATAAGCGCGGGGTCGCTCCGACGGCCAGCGTGGGCTTCGCCGATGCCAAGCGCCTGTGTGAGGCCCAGGGCAAGCGGCTGTGCAGCGAGGCCGAGTGGGAGAAGTCGTGCAAGGGGCCGGGCGGGGCCAAGTGGCCCTACGGCAACAGCTTCGACGCGAACACCTGCAACACCGAAGACGACGTCGGCGATTCGCGCAGCCTCTCGCCGGGTGGACGGTTCGCGAAATGCCGGTCGGGTTTCGGCGTAGCGGATCTCTCGGGCAACGTCGCCGAGTGGACGTCGGATCGCATCATCAAGGGCGGCTCGTTCGCCAGCGGCGACTACGCGGTGCGCTGCTCTGCGAGGAAGAACGGCGCGTCGTTCGCGAAGTCGTCGGAGGTCGGTTTCCGATGCTGCGCCGAACAGCACTGACCTTCTGTCTGCCTCTCCCCCGCGGGGGAGAGGCTCGGGGAGAGGGCATGCGAAGGCTCTTTTTTCTCGCGATTGTTCTCGTTGCCACGGTCTCGAACGCCGAACGTCCGCGAGTCGTGGTCGTCAAATCCGCCGCGCTCAACGCCTACGCGCAAGTGGTCGCCGGCTTCGCCGCCGAGGTCAAAGGCCAGGTCGAAGAGATCACCCTCGAAGAAGGCGCCGACGCCGCCGCGGCGGCCTTCAAAAAACTGGGCGCCAACAAGCCCGCATTGGTCCTCGCGATCGGCCCCGCTGCCGCCGTGGGCGCGCGCGCCCAATTCAACGACGTGCCCGTCCTCTTCTCGATGGTTCCCTACTTCGAGAAGTACGAACTGGAAGGCCAGAACACGACCGGCATCGCCCTCACCAGCGATCTCTCGCTCGAGCTCTCGGCGCTCAAAGCCCTGCAGCCCAAAGCCAAGCGGGTGGGCGTGCTTCAAGACCCGCGCTACTCGAAGGCGCTCCTCGACGGTGCCGCGCAGACCGCGCAATCACGAGGCCTCACCCTGGTCCCGCTCGACGTCGACAGCTCCGCCAAGGTCGAACGCGCGCTGGCCCAGGCCAAGGGCAAGATCGACGCGCTGGTGATCGTCTCCGACAAGACCGTGGGCAACGCCGCGGTCGTCGAGCGCCTGCTCGCCTGGAGCCAGGACGAAAAGGTCCCCGCGGTTGGCCTCGCTTCCGCGCAGGTGAAGCAGGGTGCCTTGTTCGCGCTCGCGCCCGCCCCGTTGGCGATAGGTCAGCAGGCGGGCCGCATCGCGAACCGCATCCTGGTCGAGAAGGTGGATCCCGGAGCGATGGCGGTGGCGAACCCCGAAGGGCTCGAGCTGCACGTGAACCTCACCACCGCCAAACGCCTCGGTTCACCCGAGACGTTCGCGCTCGACGCGGTGACCTTCGCGGCGCGCCAGAGCCTCACGGTCAAAGTCGCCGAATAGGGTCGAGCTGAGATAGTGATGGCGCATGATCCCTCGCTATTCGCGTCCCGAGATGGTGGCCCTCTGGTCGAACGAGGCCCGGCTGCGCCGCTGGCGTGACGTCGAGCTGGCCGCGCTTGAAGGCATGGTGGAGATGGGGATCGCGCCGAAGCAAGCGTACGAGGCGTGCAAAGCACGCGCGGGCGACTTCACCGAGGCCGACGTGGCGAAGGTCGACGAGATCGAGAAGACGACCAAGCACGACGTGATCGCCTTCCTCACCTTCATGGAAGAGCGCATCGGGCCCGAGGCGCGCTGGCTGCACTGGGGGATGACGTCGAGTGACGTGCTCGACACCTCGCTGGCGTTGATCCTCCGTGATGCGGCGACGTTGATTCTCACCGGGATCGATCGGGTGATGAAGGCGGTGGAAGCCCGCGCCCAGGAGCACAAGCTCACGCCGATGATGGGCCGCAGCCACGGCATTCACGCCGAGCCCATCTCGTTCGGGCACAAGCTGGCCATCTGGTACGACGAGCTCGGGCGTGGAAAGCGGCGGCTCGAGCAGGCGCGCGAGACCATCTCGTACGGAATGATCAGCGGCGCGGTGGGCTCGTTCGCGCACCTGCCTCCCTCGGTCGAGACTTTCACGATGAAGAAGCTGGGGCTCTCCGCGGCGCCGGCCTCGAGCCAGATCATTCAGCGCGATCGCCACGCGGAGTTCTTCACCGCCCTGGCCCTGCTCGGCTGCAGCATCGAGAAGTTCGCGGTCGAGATTCGTCACCTGCAGCGCACCGAGGTGCGCGAGGTCGAGGAGAACTTCACCGCGGGGCAGAAGGGCAGTTCGGCGATGCCTCACAAGAGGAACCCGGTGCTCTCCGAGAACCTGACCGGGCTCTCCCGCCTGCTGCGGGGCTACTCGCTGGCGGCGATGGAAGACGTGGCGCTGTGGCACGAGCGCGACATCTCGCATTCTTCCGTCGAGCGGATGATCGGCCCCGACGCGACGGTGGTGGCGGACTTCATGCTTCACCGCTTCGCGGGGCTGATGGAGAACCTCAAGGTCTACCCGGACAACATGAAGAAGAACCTCGAGCTGCTGGGCGGGGTGGTGAACTCGCAGCGGCTGCTGCTCGAGCTGGCGCGCAAGGGAATGGATCGGCAGGCCGCGTACGTGGTGGTGCAGCGCAACGCGATGCGGTTCTTCGAGGAAGGCGTGAACTTCAAGACCGCGCTGCTGGGGGACGCAGAGCTGCTCAAGGTGATGTCACCCGACGAGATCGAAGCGACGTTCTCGCCCGGCTACCACCTGCGTCACACCGATCAGATCTTCGAGCGGGTGTTCGGAAAATGATCTCCCTCTCCCCCGCGGGGGAGAGGGTCGGGGAGAGGGCAAATCAAATCAGCTTCGCTGCCTTCAGATTCGACTCGAGCCGCGCCCGCACATCGCCGACCACGAGCGGGAAGGTCGTCCCGGTAATCCGCTCGTAAGCAGTCAGATACTTATCCGCGAGCATCACCCGCACCTCATCCGGAATCGGCGGGGGCGTGCCCTGGCCCGAGAACCCGCGCTCGGCGATGAGCCACTGCCGCAAATTCTCCTTATCGAGCATCTGCTGCGGCTCGCCCTTCTGAAACCGCTCGAGCGAACCCTCGGCCACCCAGAAGCGGCTCGAGTCGGGCGTGTGCATCTCGTCGATCACCACCAGCTCATCGCCGATGAGACCGAACTCGTACTTGGTGTCGACGAGCAGCATGCCCTGCGCCGCGGTCTGCTTCTGACCCTCGGTGAACAGGCCCAACGCCGCTTCCTTCGAGCGCGCCCAATCGCGAGCGGACACGAGGCCCTTCTTCACCACTGCGTCATCGGTGAGCGGCTCGTCGTGCTGACCGATGGGGGCTTTGGTGGAAGGCGTGAGGATCGGGTGATCGAACTTCTGATCCTTCTTCATGCCGGCGGGCAGCGAGAGCCCATACGGATCGCGGCCGGCCTCGTAGTCGCGCCACAGACTCCCGGTCAGGTACGCGCGAACGACGAACTCGACCTTGAACGGGTCTGCACGGCGCCCGACGATCACGCAGGGGTCGGGCATGTCGAGCACGTGGTTCTTCACGATGTGCGCGGTCTTCTGAAACCAGAAGTGCGCGAGCGTGTTGAGGAGGTCGCCTTTGAAGGGCAGGGTGGTGAGCACGTGATCGAACGCCGAGAGGCGGTCGGTGGTGATGAGCACCAGCCGATCACCCTTCGCGTACGTGTCGCGCACCTTGCCCTGGTACTTCTGGCCCAGGGCAGGGAAGTCGGTCTTGTCGAGGGTGTGCGGAAGCTGGGCGGTCAGCCGGGCGTCAGGCATGCCTCGCGCGTAGCACGCAGCGAAGAAGGCGTCAGCGAGTAGGCGCGGCGGCCATGTACACGAACGACGGGTTCAGCCTGAGCTGCCCATCGATCCACGCGGCGGCGTACGGCGCGCCCGGGGTGCGCACGACCGTCACCGGCCCGCTCGGCTTCAAGTTCCACAGGGTGATCAGCGAGCGGGCGATCTGCTCGGCCGCTTCACGCTCAGACAGGCCCTGGAACGCATCACGGCGATCTTCCGCGAAGCGATCACCGCGGGTCTCGAACACGAGGTCGATCGGCGCGCCGGCATCACCGGGCCCGAGAAGGTCAGCGCCTGCTTCCAACGCGGGGGCCGCCACGAACTCGCCGCCCACCAGAATGGGGAAGAGCACGGCGCCGCGAGAACCCGCCTGCTGGCTCGACTGACGCGCGACTTCGCGGAAGAGCTCGACCCGCACCTGCGGGGCCTCGAACTCGAGCCACTCGGCAGTGCCGGTGAGGGCCTGGGTCGAGGTCACGGCTCGGGAAGGGTTCGCACCCACGCCGCAGCCCATGGCCGACAACAACGACAGACTGATCAGTGCGGTTCGCAACACGGCTCCTCCACTATACGTTGGAAGACACCCTCCAGCCAGCCGAAGGTCTGCCGTCCATGTTGAGCCCCGTCCTCGTTTGCCATCAGTTGCGCTCACCCGAGAACCTCGCGGCAGTCGCCCGGGCAATGGCTAATTTCGGCTTCAAGGACCTCATCCTCTCGGATCCACAGACTCATGAGTTCCGGGTGGCGGGGCGAATCGCCGTGAAGGCGGACGAGGTGATGGAGAGTTTCCAGGTCGCCCTGACGCTCGACGAGGCCCTCACCGGAGTCGTTTACGCAGTCGGAACGACCTCCCGGACCCAGCTGAAGAGGCATACGCCCCTCTCCCCCGAACAGGCAGTCTCGAAGCTGGCCACCCATGCCGCGCGGGGAAAGGTGGCGTTGGTGCTGGGCGGAGAGAAGCGCGGCCTCTCTGATGACGAGCTCGCGCGCTGCCAGGACGTGCTGGTGATTCCCACGCCGGGGCCGCAGCCTTCGATGAACCTCAGTCATGCCGCCTCGATCCTTTTGTACCTGTGCTCGCGCCACGAGGCGCCGGTCGCCGCGGAAACGCCGGGGGCGACGCTCGGAATGATCAAGCGCCTCGAAGGCCGCATGCAGGAAGCGTTGCTGGCGGCCGAGTTCCTGAACCCCCAGGCCCCGGAGCACGTGCTCGCCGAACTTTCCCGCTCGTTGGTGCGAGGCCAGTTGACCGAGCGTGAGGCTCAGGTGTGGCTGGCGGCCTTCGAGCACCTGAAACGGGAGATGAGCCGGTAACGACCGAAGGTCGTGCGAGACGACGCGGAGCGAAGCGGAAGCGTCGGCCGAGGCGAAGCGACCCAGGGAAGCTGACTCAAGACCCCTTCGCACGCTTCGAAATGATCTGATCGATCGCGTCGCGGTCTTCCTTGTCGTGGCGTTCCCTGGGCTGCGCCACGTCCTGGGTCGAGACCTTCTTCTTCACGTCGTCAGCAAGGTCACCGGCCTCAGCCTTCACCTTCTCGAGGCGGGGTGAGTGCTGCTTCCACACGCCCTGCATCGACTGCCACGCCGTCTTGCCGCCGTGCTCGTACGTGCCCAGGAAGATGCCAAGGCCGATACAGAGCGTCGTCCACACCACGAATCGAAGGATGCCCATGCGTCCTTCCTACTTCCCCCGACATGCGGATCCAGTTTGTCGCCGGCTGGCTTAGAAGAAGCGCGTGGAGCTCGAAGCACTCAGGGCGCGGGCGAAGGAGCGATTGCGGCAGCTGTCCGCCCAGCGCAACGACGGGCTCGATGATTTCCAGCGCGATGCCCTGGCCTTCTTTTCCCGGGTGCCGGAACCGCCGCTCTACCGCCGCCGTGATGATCCGGTACGCAAGCAGGCAAGCGAGCTGCTGGAAGAAGGCGAGACCTTGCTGGCGCGAAGCTGGCGGCTCGGCAGCGAAGTCAGCGCCTTCACCGATGCGGTCGAGCTGCACCTGGTGGCGCTCTCATTGATGTCGGAAGGCAGAGTCGAAGCCGCCGAACCTGCCTGGCATCACGCGCTCGAGCTGGAGCGCAAGGCGACCGCACCGCTGCGCCTGTGGAGCCGCACCGACGAGAAGCGGCCGGAGGTGTTCGAGTCGGACACCCGTCGTTCGCGGTTCGACCCG
>JAYVNA010000708.1:0-3244 GCA_043758715.1 Archangium sp. | reverse complement strand
ACCTCAGTCCGACCGCCCGCGTGCTGCTCGAACGGCTGGGGAGGGGTGGTTCTGACTTCGAGACCCTCCAGTACGATCTGCCAGAGCTGAGCTCGGGTCAAATCTCAGCCGCACTCGTGGAATTGGAGGTCTTTGGGGCAGTGCTCCACAAGGGCGGACGGCGATATGAAAAACGCTGAGGATCTCCAATGTTGACCAAGTGGAAAGCGCCAACTAGAAACTGCGCGTTCTTCGATTCTTGGCTGAAAGGAAATCCGAAACAACATGTCCGCCCAAGTCCTGCTGCAGCACTCTCTTGACGTGGTGCTCGCCGCGGAACCCGCCAAGGAAAGCCTCAAAGATCTGATCGTCGGTTTTTTCCACGACGGCGGTCTGTTTCTTTACATCAACATTTTCTGGTTCGCGGCAGCCGTTGCGATCGTGGTCGAGCGAATCATCACGCTCTTCTTCCGCTACAACCTGAACGCCGGCCCCTTCATGGAGCAGATCACGAAGCTCGTGATGGCGGGCAACCCGGACCGCGCGGTCAAGCTGTGCGGCGCCGCTCCGAACTCGCCGCTGGCGAAGGTGGTGCGCGCCGGTCTGACGCGCGCGAACCGCGGTGAGATCGAAGTCGCGAAGGCGCTCGAGGAATCGATCCTCGAGAACATTCCGCACATCGGCGCCCGCATTCCCTGGCTGTGGTCGCTGGCGAACATCGCGACCCTCGTGGGCCTGGTCGGCACCGTCTTCGGTCTGATCGGCACCTTCCGCTCGCTCGGCAACGTGCCGGCCGATCAGAAGCAGGCGATGCTCAGCAAGGGCATCTCGGAGGCCATGTACAACACGTTCACGGGCCTCACGATCGCCGTGCTCTGCATCATCGCCCACCTCTTCCTCACGGCGTACGCGAAGAAGATGATCGAGACGGTCGAGCTCCAGGCGATGAAGCTCGAGAACCTGCTGGGCCGCCGCGCCGCCGGTGAAACCAGCGCGATGGACTTCGAGAAGGCCTCATAAGGAACCGCCGGGCCTCACCTGCTGTCAGGTGAGGCAAGCGAGCACGCCATGGCCTTTCATTTCTCCAGACGGAAGATCAAGCCAAAGGAAGAAGAGGAAGGGGGCGAGCTCAACATCGTCCCGTACCTCGACATCCTCATGAACCTGATCATCTTCATGCTGCTTTCGATGGCGGGCCTCGCCACGTTCGGCATGTTGAACGTCAACGCGCCCAACTACGGGGCGAACTCCGGTGGTGGCGGAGACAATGACAAGCCGGCCCTGACCCTCACGGTCGCGGTGGCCAAGTCGGGCTTCTTCATCGCGGCGACCGGCGGGGTGTTGCCTGGCCAGACCGAGCCGTCGGCGGCCCCGGGTGCAGGCGCCCCCACGATTCCGCGCAAGGCTGACGGCAGCTACGACTACGACGCGCTCACCGCGAAGATGATGGAAATCAAGACGAGCTTCCCCCTGGAAAGCAAGGTCATCATCGCCGCCGAAGCCGACACCGATTACGACTCGCTGGTCTCGACGATGGATGCGACCCGCGAGACCGCCGATCGCAAGCTGCTCTTCCCCGACGTCACCCTGGCGAGCTTCTAATGGCGACTCCGTCTGCCACGCCCGCGGCCAACTCGGCGCTCGACATCACCGATGAAGACCGGCAGCGCATGCGCTTTCGCAAGGCGCTGGCGCGCAAGAAGCGCCGCGACCGCGAGGCCGAAGGTGAGATCAAGGAACTGAACATCACCGCGATGATGGACCTGATGACCATCATCCTGGTCTTCCTCATCAAGTCGTTCAGCGCCTCATCGATCACGGTCACCGCCTCGGAAGACGTGCGGCCCCCGATGTCGTCTGCGCGCGCAACGCCCAAAGACACCATCGCGATCACCGTGACGCCCAAGTCGATCATGGTGGGCGACAAGAAGAGGGTCGATCTCACCAACGCCGCGGTGAAGGGCTCTGACCTGCAGGGCAAGCTGATCCTCCCGCTCGACGCCGCCCTGAAGAAAGAAGTCGAGAAGCTCAAGTACATCGCCGAACGCAACCCGAGCTCTCCCTTCAACCGGGAAGTCTCGATCATCGGCGACAAGCGGGTGTCGTACGACTTGCTCTCGTCGGTGCTGTATACGGCCGGCCAGAACGAGCTCGAGAACTTCCGCTTCATCATTCTCCAGAAGAACCCGGACTGAAGCTGCGCGGTTGAACCTCGCGTGCGCGTCAGTGCGGCGAGGGTCTCAAACGCATGGCGAACTCCGAAACCATCAATCACCGGGCGAGCCCTTCTGGCCCGAGCCAGACCATCACCGTCATCGGCGCGGGGCTCGCGGGCTCTGAGTGCGCCTATCAGCTGGCCCGCCTGGGCCACCGCGTGGTGCTGCGCGAGCAGAAGCCCGAGAAGCGCTCCCCGGCCCACGAGAGCACCGGCTTTGCCGAGCTGGTCTGCAGCAACTCCCTTCGATCGGACAACCCGGAGAGCGCGATTGGGCTCCTTCACGCCGAGCTGAGGCGGGTGGGTTCGCTCATTTTGTCGGCCGCTGATCGCCAGCGGGTGCCCGCCGGTGACGCGCTGGCGGTCGACCGCGAGCTGTTCTCGGCCGACGTGCAGAAGTCGCTCGAGGCCATGCCTTCACTCTCGGTGGTGCCCGGGGAGGTCACGGCCATTCCCGATGGCACCGTGGTGTTCGCCACAGGTCCGCTCACCTCGGAAGCGCTCACCACCGCGCTCGCTCCGCATTTGGGCTCGAAGCTCTATTTCTACGACGCCATCGCGCCGATCGTCTCGGCCGACTCGATCGATCACGCCATCGCGTTTCGCCAGTCGCGCTACGGCAAGGGCGGGGGCGACGACTACCTGAACCTGCCGCTCACCAAAGACGAGTACACGCACTTCGTCGCCGAGCTGGTCGCGGGCACCAAGGTGATCCCGCACGCGTTCGAAGAACCCAAATATTTCGAAGGCTGTCTGCCCGTGGAAGTGATGGCCGAGCGCGGAGAAGACACCCTGGCGTACGGACCGATGAAGCCGGTGGGCCTGATGGATCCCCGCACCGGCCGCCAGCCGCACGCCGTGGTGCAGCTGCGCATGGAAGATCGTGCCGGCACCGCGTGGAACCTGGTGGGCTTTCAGACGCGCCTGACCTGGCCCGAGCAGAAGCGCATCTTCGGGCTCATTCCCGGCCTCGCGAACGCCGAATGGATTCGCATGGGCCAGATTCACCGCAACACCTTCCTCGACAGCCCTCGGCTGTTGTCGCGCGAT
>JAYVNA010000707.1:0-10055 GCA_043758715.1 Archangium sp. | reverse complement strand
CGAATCAGTGATCGTCGTTTTCGGGGCAGGGCAGATCGGCAGTGAGGTCACCGCCCAGCTGGTGGCCGCGGGGCATCGGGTGCGCCAGGTGCGGCGCTCGGCCGCCACCTCCACCGGCAAGTTCGAGGTGCGCAGCGGAGACCTCTCAGACCTCGCGTTCGCGGAAGAAGTCGCCCGCGGCGCATCGGCCCTCATTCATTGCGCGGTGCCGCCGTATCACCAGTGGGGCGAGCTGCTCGACCAGGTGAACACGGGCGTGCTGCACGCAGCGAAGACCTCGAAGGCGCCCCTGGTGGTGCTCGACAACCTCTACGGCTACGGCAATCCGAACGGGCCGATGAAGGAAACCAGCCCGGTGGCGCCCATCAGCAAGAAGGGCCAGCTGCGTGCGAAGGCCGCGGAGAAGTTGATGGCCGCGCATCGCGACGGCAGCGCCCGGGTGGCGATCGCCCGCGCGGCAGACTTCTACGGTCCCGGGGTGACGCTCGCCGCGATCTTCGGGCAGCGGTTCATCGAGCGCGCGTTGAAGGGCAAAGACGGCGAGTGCTTCGGGCCGCCAGACCTGCAGCACTCGTATTCGTACTCGCGCGACGTCGCGGCCGGCCTGGTGACGCTCGCAGCTTCCGAGAAGTCGTGGGGTGAGGTGTGGCACCTGCCCGTCGCGGCGCCGGAGTCGACCCGCGAGGTGGTGGCGCGCTTCGGGAAGGAGCTGGGCACGCCGCTTGGCACCAGCGTGGTGCCAGGCATCGTGCTGCACGCCATGGGGCTGTTCATTCCCGAGGTGAAGGAGCTGCTCGAGATGCGCTACCAATGGGGGACGCCCTATGTGGTCGACGACTCGAAGTTCCGCACCGCGTTCGGGGCGAGCGCGACGCCGTTCGAAGAGGGCATTCGCGAGACCGTGCGGTGGATGAAGAGCCGGGGCCGCTAGCGCCGCTCGGCCCGGGCCCGATCGATCTCCGCGCGAATGGTGGCGAGCTTTGCCTGCGCCTTGCCCCGGTAGAACAAGTTGAAGCTCTCGAAGGGGATCATCTTCCCGTCGGGCTGCGCCATGTGAATGCACGACTTCTTGAGCGCCCGAATGTCCATCGAGTGGGCGTCCATGAACTGCACGATCAAGATCCGGAACACGTTGTCGTACTTGAGGTTCGGCGGCGCGCTCACCTGCGGCAGGCAACACAGGAGATCCGACAGACACCGCGCCTGGCTGTCAGGTGAATGATTGGTGCTGAAGGTCTTGAACACCGCTTCCTTCAGCGCGGGATCGTCTTCGAACACGATGGTGCTGCGCTCGCCGCTGAGCATCGTCTGGCTGTCGAGGTAGCGCGTCAGCGGCAGCACCTGGCCGTCGACCTTGAGCGCGTACGCCATCGCGAGCGTGTCCGGGTTGCAGGGCACCGGGAGCACGTCCTCCTTGGTGAAGATGCCCGTCTGCTCGGCGATCATCCGCCGCACGGCCGAGACCGTCAGCCGGTGCTGCTTGACGTCGTACTGCTCGTTGCGCCCCGCATCTTGAATCGGCTGCAGCGTCACGCCGCGCACGCACGGTTGCTCGAGGCCGAACTTGATGACGTCGCCGATCTCCCCGTCATTGAGGCCCCGCTTGAGGGTCATCACCAGGGTGGTGGAGATCTTCAGGGCGTTGAGCTTGTCGAGGGCCTGCCGCCGAATGCGCGTCATGTCGGCGCCGCGCAGCGTCTGGTGCACCTCGGGCTTGAGCGAATCGAACTGCAGGTAGATTTCGAAGCGGGGCAGGTACTCCGCCAACCGCTCGGCGAACCCTTCTTCGGTGGCGATGCGAATGCCGTTGGTGTTCACCATCAAATGGCGAATCGGCCGCTTCCTGCACTCGTCCAGAATCTCGAAGAACTGGGGGTGAATGGTCGGCTCGCCGCCCGAGAGCTGCACCACGTCAGGCTCGCCTTCGTTGGCCACCACCGCGTCGAGCATCGCGCAGACCTGCTCGAGGGTCTTGTGCTGCAGCGAGTGATCGGTTGACGAACCCGCGTAACAAACGGGGCAGGTGAGGTTGCAGCGGTCGGTCACCTCGACCACCGTGAGACACGAGTGCTGCATGTGATCGGGGCAGAGGCCGCAGTCATACGGGCAGCCGTACTGCATGGTGGTGTTGAACTTCTGCGGCATCTCGGGCGGCTTGATGAACACCTCGCGCCCGCTGCGGTAGTACGCGGCGTCGTCGGCGATCAGCACGCGCTCGCCGCCGTGCGCCGGGCACCACTTGTCCATCAGCACGCGCTCTTCTTCGATGACGATCTTCGCCTCGACGGTGCGCAGGCAGGTGGAGCACAGCGAGGACGTGGTGTCGTAGAAGAGATACGGTCGAACGCGTCGATTCACGCCGCGCACCATGACACCCGACGCCGTCTTCTCCCACCCTCTCTTCATGTGGCTCGCCCTCTCGGTGTGGGGCGGCATGGCGATCGAGAGCGTGCTCCTGCTCTACCGCCATCGCCTGGCGCACCCCTGGGGAGAGCAGGCGGCAAACCTCTTCATCTTGATCGTCGGAGGCGCGCTGCGCATCTCGGTGCGCGGCCTGTTTCTCGCGGGCTTCGTCGCGGTTTCTGCGCTCGCCCCGGTGCATTGGGAGAACTGCGCGTTCAGCGCGGTGCTCTGCTTCCTGGGCGTCGACTTCATTTTCTACGCGTGGCACCGCTACCTGCATCACCACCCGTTTGGTTTCGCGTTTCATTCGGTGCACCACACCGGGCACACGTTCTCGCTCTCGCTGGCCGGCCGGCTGCCGTGGCCGCTGCGGCTGGTCGATGACTTCGTGTGCCTGCCGTTGCTGCTCGCGGGGTTCTCGCCGCTCCTGGTGTTCCTCTGCATGGGCGTCAGCTTCGCGGCGCAGTACCTCGTGCACACGGGCTTCATCGGCAAGCTCGGGCCCCTCGACTGGGTGTTCAACACGCCCTCCAATCACCGCGTGCACCACCACGCCGAAGGCGAAGGCCAACGACGCAACTTCGGCGCCACGCTGATGATTTGGGATCGCCTGTTCGGTACGTACCAGGCAGAGCAGGGCGCGGTGCCGTTCGGGGTCGCCGGGGTGCCGTCGAGCACCAACCCGTTCGAGATCCAGCTGCAAGGGTTCAGGCGTTTCTTCGCGCAGCGCAAGGCGGCGCAGTGAGCCCGGCCTTCAATCCCGGCTACGCGGTGTTCGTCGGCCTGGGGCTGGTGATGGGCTACGTCGCCAAGTCAGTCGAGGAGAAGCGGCTCAACATTCTGCAGAGCACCGGTGATCGCCGCTGGGTCACCGCCGGTGCGCTCATCGGCGCGATGATCGGCGCGAAGCTGGGGCTTCTGCTGTACCTGCCGTTTCCCGAATGGCGCGAGTCGATTCGCGAGCTGCTCCTCTCGGAATGGGGCGGGCGCACGATCTTAGGCGCGCTCTTCGGCGGCTTCGTAGGCGTGGAGATCGCGAAGAAGGCGCTGGGCATCACCGTCGCCACCGGCGATCCGTACGCGATCGCTCTGCCGCTCGGCCAGGCGCTCGGGCGCGTGGGGTGTTTTCTGGGCGGGTGCTGCTACGGCAAGGACCTCGCCCCCGACAGCTGGCTTTACAGCCTCTCGCTCGTCACCCACCCCGCGCAGCTCTACGAAGGCGTGCTCGATCTCGGGGTCGCGGTGACGTTGTTCGCCATTCGCAAGCAGCCGCGCGCGCCCGGGTTGTTGTTCCGGTACTACCTGCTGTCCTACGCGGCGATTCGCTTCACGATGGATTTCTTCCGCGGCGATGAGAAGCAGCTGCTCGGGCCGCTCAGCTATGCGCAGTGGTTCGTGCTCGCGTGCGCGGTGGCGCTCACGTTCGACGTGGTGAAGCGGCGGCGGGCGGCCTCGTGAAGCGGTGGGCCCTCGGCCTGGTGCTGCTGCTGGCGCAGCTGGGCTGGGTGGTGGCGGGGAGACGGCCGGCGCTGTGGGCTCCGTTTCATGAGCACGCGGTGTATTCGCTGAAGGTCGTCGCGGAAGGCCGCGAGCTCGACACGATGCAGAGCCTCGACCGCTACGGCCTGGCGAAGTGGCACGCGTCGAGTGTGCGTGACGAAGCGTGGGAGACGAACTCCCTGCAGTTCGTGAAGGATCGAATCGAAGCCCGCGAGACCACCGGCCCCGTTCGGGTCGAGTTGCGGGCGAAGCTCGATGGCGAAGAGCAGCCGGTCTGGGTGTGGACGAAGTGAACCTGCGCGCGTGGCACGAGGCGCTGCCGACCTCGCACCTGCGGCTGGTGCAGGTGCTCGCGACCGCGTGGCTCTTCACCGGCCAGTCGCTGGTGATGCCGGGCTCGATCGTGATCACGGTGCTCAGTACGGCCCTGTGCCTCGCGATCCTCTTCACGCCCTGGACCCGGGCCTGCTCGCTGGCCCTCGGCGCGCTGATCGTCAGCGAGGTCGTGCTCACGCCGGTCTGGTTCGCGCACAACCGGCTCTTCGTCGCCGCGTTGCTGGTGATGGCCGCGCTCTCGTCGAAACGGTTCCCGGGCCTCGCTCGTTGGCAGGTCGCGCTGGTCTATTTCGTGGCCGCGTTCGACAAGCTGCTCGAGCCCGCCTGGCGCGATGGGCGCTTCATCGAGTCGTTCATCTCGCAGCTCTCGCGCTTCGGGTTGATGTGGGCTCCGGGAGGAACCGTGGGCGCTCCGAATGCGCTGGCGACCGCGCTGGAGCACCTGGGCACCCGGCCGATGTACCTCGCGCTCGGCCTCGGAGTGATCGCGCTCGAGCTGGGGCTCGCGTGCTGCTTCCTCTTTTCGGTGCGCTTCGGCGCCTTGCTCAACGCGGCCTTTCATGGGGGTGTCTTCGGCCTCACGGGCAGCACGATGGGGCAGTTTTTCTTCGCCGGCACAGCGAGCTCCCTACTGCTGATCGACGAGAAGAAGCTGCCCGGCGCCTGGCTCACGGTGCTCACCACCGTTGCGCTGGCGGGCCCGTGGACTCACCGGTACCTGCCCGCGGTATTTTTCCTTGGATACGTGCTGCGGAGGCGCAACTGATGAATGGCGGAAGAAAAAGCGCGGGGGGTGCTTTCAAGTTCGGCCGCCAAGTCGGCATGATTGAGTCCCCTGGGGGGAGTTGGAGCAGGTCACGCGATGTCCAAAATCCTCGTCGTCGATGACAGTCCGCTGGTCCTTCAGGCCGTGAGCGACTCGCTGACCCCGCACGGGCACGAGGTGCTTCGCACCGAGAACCCGCTCGAGGTTCCTCACCTCATCAAGCACCTTCGCCCTGACCTGGTGCTGATCGATCTGAACATGCCCACCATGCGAGGCGACGTGGTCGCGCGCATCGTGCGCAAGGCGTTCGGCCGCGAGGTGGTGGTGCTGCTCCACACCGAGACGCCTGAGGAAGCCAAGGTCTTCGTCGAGGCCACCTGTGCTGACGGCGTGGTCGCCAAGAGCGCTGATGAAGAGAACCTGGTGAACGCGGTCGCCGAACACCTGGTGCGCCACACCCTGACGCCGATTCCTTTCACGCCCCCGAGCGCCAGCAAGAGTTTGCGATAATCCCGCGCGTTCGCCTCGGGGCTGTGCAGTCGCGCTGGCGCGTCACCGCGCGCAATTGACGACGACTTCCAGCGCTTCGAGGGGAAGCGTTTCCGACAGCGTGCACGCGTCGCCGTTGAGCACGAGCTCGCCGTTGCCGGTGTCGACCCACGTCCAACCACTCGTCATGGTGGCGTCGTAGGGAAGGAAGGTGCCGTCGAGGTGCAGCTCGATGGTGCCTCCGAGGTCGGGCACCGAAGGCGTCAGGTAGCGGCAACGGCCCACCTGTTGGCGAATCGTGGCGAAGGCGCTCTCGAGTTCCTGCTGAGACGAGGCGCTGTAGAAACGTTGCGCTGCGCCCACCTGCGGCCGGCCTCCCGCGTCGGCCATGCGGTTGAGCACGTCGACGAACAACGAATCATTCGCGCCGCGCAGCCCGACGATCCACGAGGGAATTCCCGAAGCGGCCAGGGTGGTGAGGCGGTCGATGCTTCGGGTGTCGTCGAGGCATCGCACCGCGGTGCAGGTGCCATTGCCACCGACGCACACGCAGGTGCGGGGGTTGAGGGCGCTGTTGCAGTCGGGCGCGCCGTCGGTCGCCACCACCAGGGCCTTCGCAGAGCCCGCCGTGCGCCGGGCCGCGAGCGTCGCGCCGGCCCGTTCGATCGCACTCGCCGTGGGGGTCGAGCCGCTGGGCGAGGTGGAGTCGAGCTTCGCCAGCACCGCGCTCACGTTGTCGAGCGTCGGGTCGATGTCGGCCGTCGAGCCCACCGTGCACGCGCCGCTGTTGATGGACGGAAAGATGAGCGTGCCCAGCTCCATGCTCGAGCCCCAGGGAGGCAGCGCCTGGTGCAGCGCCCCGCGCAACGCGCTCCACTTCGAGACGTGGGCGTTGAGGAAGTTCTGGTTCATCGAGCTGGAGCGATCGAGCACCAGCATCACCACCGGCCGCGCCGGCAACAGGGCCAATCGCCCGTCGATGCAGTCGACCCCGCCGTCAGCCAGGCGCGCCGCGAAGTCGTCACCGCCGTCGCTGGAATAGTGCACGAGCGCCGTCCTCCCGCAACCGAGACCCAGCAGCAGCACGAGGATGGGGATTGCGCGCGACATGGACCGAAGATCAAGAAGGGTCTACCTCGGTCAGTGCGTCGGCCCCAGCCAAGCCTTGTCACGGTGCCGATGTTGTTTTGCCAATGCGTGTCTGGTCCGGGGTGAATTGACCCCGCTGCCGGCGCAATGATTCGGGCCGGGTCCCTGAGCTGTGAGCTGATCGTTCAGGTTCTCGAAGCTCGACTGGCGTAGAGCTCGCGTCTTGCGACTACGTTGTCTGACGTGAAGAACAGAGATGATGCACTCGCGCACCTCGGGCGGAGACGTCTAGACGCGCTCGTCGGCAATGCGCTTTCCCGGACCCTCGACCCCGAGCTTCAGCTCATCGTGGAAGAGGCGGCGCGGCTCACTCGGAGTCCGATTTCACTCGTCTCCCTCCTGTTGGACCGCACCCAGCTCTTCCGCGCCCACCATGGGCTGCCGAAGGAGCTCGCGGTGGCCCAGGCCACCGATGGCGCGGTGTCCTTTTGCCAATACGTGGTTCGGGACTCTCACCCCCTCGAGGTGAACGACGCTCAGACCGATGAGCGCGTGCCGCAAGAGCTGGTCTCTCGCTATGGGATCAGGGCCTACCTGGGCACTCCGGTGTGGCTTGGCGGGCAGACAGTGGGGTCGCTGTGCGTGATCGACACCGCCCCGAGGGTGTTTTCTGAGCAGGAACACGCTCATCTTCAGCACCTCGCGGTGCGCGCCAGCGATCGACTCACCCTGCTCTCACTGGAGCGCCGCGGCGCGGCCCGGCAGCGGCTGCTCTCTTTCGCCTCCGCTCCGATCTTCAATGAACTCAAAAACGTGCTGGGACCGCTGAATTCGAACACCGCCTATGCGCGCACCGCGGCGGTGGAACTCCAGGCGCTGACCTCGTTGTTGGCCTCAGCCGGGCCTTCGACTCCGGGCTTCCTCACCGCGCTGGACGGGCTCCGCGATGCAGCGAGGGCGGCCGACGAGTTGCTCACCGTTCTCAATGACGTGGCAGAGGGAATAGGCCGGGTACAGGAAAACATTTTTGCGATCGAAGCGGTGGTGATGGCCCCCAGTGGTGAGGCCAGCGCCGCCCAGGTGACGCGGGCAGCGAGTCAGTTGGCGCAACACCTGACGAAGCTGGTGGGCGGCGTGCACTGGGTTCACGACGACGTGGAGGTCACGCTCCGCACGCCCCCCACCATCGCCGTCTCCGCGATCGCGGTCATGCTGCGCGAGTTGGCTGAAGAGCTGAGCCGCGCTGGCGCCACGGGCGGCATCGCTGGTGCGATTAGAAACGGCACGCGGTCGGTGATCTCACTGCGCGCTGAGGAGCTGACTGCGGAGCAGGTGGCCCGGGCCTTCGGCCGCGTCAGCGGCGCGCTCTCGGCCGAAACCTCGGTGTTGCCCTCGGTAGCGGGCAGCGAAATTTTCCTCTCCTTCGAACGGGTTCCCTGAGGGCGGCGTCAGCAAGAGCTCACGCTGCTCGAGCTGAGCTGACGGGTACGGGCGGCAGCCTCGGCCCTGAATGGCAACGTCAGCAAGTGGCCTGCTGAGCGGGCGCACCGAAAGAGTGCTGGCCTCCCACGCTCCTGAGCCTGCGCGCGCGGGGCGGCCCCAGTTCTAGCGACCAACCTCGGTGAACTCGTCACGGCGCCGCTCGGATCGCGGCACTACCCAAAGCCCAGCGGGTCGCCAGGGAGACGGCATGAAACGAGCGATGAATTCGTGGTGGGTGGGGCTTCTCGTTCTCGCGGCCGGCTGCGCGACACCTCAAACGGCGAGCTTGACCACCCCCGATGGCACGCTGACGGGCCGCCTCAAGGGGTCGACCCGCTCGTTTCTGGGCATTCCCTTCGCGAAGCCCCCGACGAACGAGCTGCGGTTTGCCCCGCCGGTTCAGAACGAAGCCTGGGCCGGTCAGCGTGATGCCACCGTCGCCCAGCCGCGCTGCCTGCAGCTCCTGGTCGATCAGAGCGGGGTGTTGGAGGGCTCGGCCGAAGATTGCCTGTATCTCAACGTGTACACCCCCAGGGTCATCACCCGCCCTCTGCCCGTCATGCTCTATTTTCCCGGGGGGGCGTACATCATTGGCGGTGCAGATGAGCCCATGTTCGAGGGCTCGAAGCTCTCGCGGGCGGAAGACGTGGTGGTGGTGACGGCCAACTACCGGCTGGGTCCTCTGGGCTTCATGACCCATCCTTCGCTGCGCGCGATGGACGCCCAGAACACGGGCAACTCCGCGCTGCTCGACCAGCGTGAGGCAATGCGCTGGGTGCAGCGAAACATCGGAGCCTTCGGTGGCGACAAGACGCGGGTCACCCTCTTCGGTGAATCAGCGGGCGCCGGCTCGGTGTGCATGCACCTGCTCTCCGAGGCCAGCGCCGCGTTCTTTCAGAGCGCGATCATGGAAAGCGCGCCCTGCACCGCCTACCCCTTGCCGTCCGCGGTTGAGGCCGACGCGCAGGGCAGCGCGCTGGCGGCGGCCCTGGGGTGTACGGGCACCGACCCCGAAGTGGTGAGGTGTCTTCGGCAACACGACGCCCTCGACGTGGTGCGCGCGCTGCCCTTGAACACCAACGTCGTCTTTGGTGACGGGGTGTCGTGGGGGCCGACCGTCGATGGCAACGTCGTGGCGGCTCAACCCCTCGCGCTCTTTCGAGCCGGCAAGAGCGCGAACGTGCCCATCATCGTGGGGGCAAACGCAGACGAAGGTTCGATCTTCTTTGCAAAGGCTTCGAACTTGAAGACCGAAGCCGACGTGCGTGCTGCGTTGGGAGACTTGTTTCGCCCTCAGATCGTCGACGCCGTCGTGGCGCATTATGGGCTTGCCCCCTCGCCCAGGGCGGTCGGCGAGCGGATCCTGGGTGACATCTTCTTCTGCGACTCGAGGCGCATCGCCCGCGCGCATGCCGCGTTCGATCGACCGGTCTACCGCTACTACTTCGCGAGAAGCTTCTTCGACATCGTGCTGGGCTTGGGGGCCTTTCATGGAGCCGAGATGCCCTTTCTCTGGGACAACTCGGTTCAGGGCTTGAGCGTGCAGCCCGCGGGTCAGAGGCTCAAGAAGGCGATGCAGGGTTACTGGGCAAGCCTCGCCAGGACGGGCGACCCCAACGGTGGAGAACGACCCGAGTGGCCCCGGTATCAAAAGGCCGGCGACCGGGTCTTGCGGCTCGATGTTCCGATCTCCGAAGAGACGATGCTCAGGGCAGCCGACTGCGATTTCTGGGACTCGCAGCTCGAATGAAGCTGCGCTTGGGGACTGCGCGCGACGAAGTGATTACTGCGGCCCGAAGATCAAGAAAGGTCCTACCTCGGTCAGGGGTCTGGTGGCACGCCAGCGGGCCAGTTCTTCTGCAAACACCTCAGGTGGCAGCGGCGTGGGGTTGTATTTTTCACTGACCACCAGCCAGGTGCCCGGGGCGTCGGCACAGGAGAGATCGATGAGCGGGTCGAGCTGCGCGGGATAACCGAGGTGGGGGAAGAG
>JAYVNA010000706.1:0-3251 GCA_043758715.1 Archangium sp. | reverse complement strand
CGCTCCCCGATCTGCTCGGCACCATGGGGCTGTTCACCGTCGCGATCCTCGGAGCGCTGCTGGTCGCGCAAATCGCGGGCGTGGCCACCACGCACTTCTCTTTCAGCCGCCTCACGAGCACCGCGCGCCCCAACGCGGCCGACGCCTTCCGTCACGCCTCGGCCCGACTCGGCACCACCACCCTCACCTTCCTGCTCACCATGGCCTGGAGCGTGCTGGTGATGATCGGGCTGATGCTGCCCGGGCTCGCCCTGGGCGCCGGAGCGGTCGCGCTGGCATCTTCCGAACAACGCGCAGCCGCGATCGCCCTGGGTATTCTCGCGGGCCTCGCGTTGATCGTCAGCACGGTCGTCCTGGTGCTGTGGTTCGCGATTCGGTTCATTCTCGTCTCACAGATCATCGCCATCGAGCCGCTGGGCGCGCTCGGCACCTTCCGGCGAGCCGACGCGCTCTCGTCAGGCCGGGTGGAGGGGGGCCTGACCGGTCTCGTCAAAGTGCGGCTCACGATTCTGGTCACCATCGTGGGGCTGGTGCTGTTCATCATGAGCCTGCTCGCGTCGTTCCCCACGTTGATCGCGGGCGCGATCTTCGGGGCGAACTTCACCCCCGGGCACACGCTCAATGACGTGGTGCCGCTCTCGGTGCTGCTGCCGCTGCAGCTGATCCAATCGGTCCTCGGAGCGGTGCTCGCGCCGCTCTACGTGGTGTTCCAGACGTTCTTCTACACAGACATGCGCGTGCGCCGGGAAGGCCTCGATCTCGAGATGGCGTTGGCCACGTGAGCTGGCTCGTCGTCGCGCTGACCTTGTCGACCTGCGAGCACCCCGGGCTCGCGACCCTTTCCACCTCGCAGCAGGGGGCCGCGTGTGAGCTGCTCGCTCGCCCGCCGCCCGAACGAATCGAGCTCACCCCCCTGAGCGCGATCTACGAGCGTCCGGGGTTCGAGCGCGCCCGCCAGAGGAACTCAGGGGCCTTGCAGTCGTTGATGGCTCAGCTGACGCGGTGGTTCGAGAAGTTGTTCGAGTCGTCGGGCGCCGAGACGTATTCGAACATCACCCGCGTGCTGGTGCTGATCCTCGCGTTGGTGATCGGTGGCGGCGTCACGCTGCGCTTTCTGGCCCGCCGAAGGGGACAGGCGCTGGCCCCCGTTCGCGCTCCTTCGAGCATCGCCCTCGAGCTCGATGATCCCACCGAGCACCTGGCCCGCGCCGAGGCCTTGCTCGGCAACGCGCCCCGGGAAGCGATTCGCGAGGCGTTGTTGTCGTTGCTCTCGTCGTTGGAGCGTCGCCGCTTCGCCCGCCCCGATCGCGTGAAGACCAACCGCGAGCTGACGGACGAGCTGCCCACCCGCGGCGCGCCGCCTGAGCTGGTGCAGCAGGTCGCGCCGCTGTTCGCCTGGTTCGACCGCGCCTTCTATTCGCTGGAAACGGTGCCCACGCCCGAAGCGCGCCGCTTCCTCGACGACGTGCGCAAGCTCACGGAGCAGCCCACGTGAGGCGGGGCCCGATCATCCTGGCGGTGCTGCTGGTGCTCTCTCTGATGGCGAGCCTCGCCGCGCAAGAGCCCGGCTCTGACTCGCCCGTGCCCAGCATCACCAACCCCGGCCCCCGGGGGCTGGCTGTGTTGGCCACCTGGGTCAAGGAGAGCGGCGGCACGGTCATCTCGCACGACGCACCGTTCACCCAGCTGCCACCGGAGGCCCGCGTGGTGGTGATCGCGGCGCCGGTGGGCGCGGAGATCCGCGACGACGAGGTGGCCGCGCTCAAACGTTTCGTCGAGGGTGGTGGCACGCTCGTCTACCTGCGTCCGCGGGAGGCACCGCAGCCGGCGATCAACGAGTGGCTGCACGTTCACGCCGGCGAGGTCGCGCCGCTGGTGAATGAGCCGGGCCTGCAGGACGTGAGCGGCACCACGGTGACGGTCACCTTCGCGGCGGGATTGCTCGCGGGGGCCAAGCACCTGCGGCTCTCGGCCGATCGAATGATCCACCTGAACGATGACGACGACGCCGTGCCGGTGACGAGCGACGGAGCGATCTGGTGGCTGCACCAGGGCGCCGGTGAAGTGTGGATCGCCGCCGGACCCGATCTCGCAGAGAACGCGCGGTTGGAGCTCGCCGACAACGCGTTGTTCTGGGCCCAGCTCGCGACCCGCGGCCCGATGGTCTTCGACGAATTTCACCAGCACCTCCCGGCCTCGCTGGTTCCCATCAACCTGGTCGTGACCGCGCTGCAGGCGTTCTTCCTCGCGGTCCTCTTCGTGTGGGCGCGCGCCCCGCGGCTGGGCCCCGCACGCGACGCGCCAGCGAGTTGGCATCGCTCGTCGCTCGAGTACGTGAAGGCGATGGGGGCGCTCACCCGCAACGCCGGCGTGGAAAGCGAGCTGATGCAGACGCTCAAGACCGACTTCCGCAGGTTCTTGCGCGAGGTGGCCTCCGTTCCCGAGGCGTGGACCTGGGAAGACGCCGATGGGGAGCTCGCGCGGCGCCAATCACTCCCGCCGGGGACGTTGGTCACCGCGTCACAGCACACGACCTTCGTCGCGCTCTCGCAGGCGCTTGCGAAGGTGGAGAACGACCTGCGTCATGGCTGAGCGGGGTCCCTGAGCACGGGGATCCTCACCATTCTTCCCATGGTGGCCGGCCGCGGTGAGAGCTCGTCGATCAGCGGGCCGAACGTGGGCGAGTCACGCAGCGCCTCGCGCGCGCGGTACACCCGCGGTCCGATCAGTCGCCCGAACCAACCTTGCTCCGGGTCAGTCGGGCAGCCCGGCCCTTCGCGCAACCGAAAGCTCACGATCGCGAGCAGGAGCGTGGCGATCAACCCGGCGGCGGCGAGCACCTTCCGGCGAACCTTCGCGAGCCCGGTGGGGCAATCACGGGTGAGCACCGTGCCATCGCGGCGTTGGTAGACCCGGCCGCAGAGTTTACCTTCCGTCTTGACGAAGAGCGCATGGAGCTGCGCTTCATCGAGCGACTTCACATTGAACACGTTGAGGCGGCAGCGGTCGCAGAAGCGCACGCGCTCGTCGCCCTTCATCGATTCCCACGGCTCTTCGCAGGGGCTGGCGATTCGAAGCTGAATGGGCATGATCGAAGGAGCCCTCAGCGGGAAAAGTGTGAACACGCGGCCTCAAGGCGCGGGAGCGGGCGGGGGCGCCAGACTTCGTGTGATGGGTGGAGAGGGTGACCAAGAGCGATCGAGTTCCGCGGGTTTGGCGCCGCGCTCTTGTCTTGCGAAAGAATGTGGAAT
>JAYVNA010000705.1:0-10073 GCA_043758715.1 Archangium sp. | reverse complement strand
TGGTGGCCGGAGCGTTGGCCACCGCGTTCGGCATCGGGTTCATCGTGGGTGACGCGCCCCGAGGTTCGGTGGCCTTCGTGCCCGTCTCGCAGGGCGGGGTGTTCGTGCTCAGCGCCGGGTTCTGAGCTCGGCGGTCAGCGCGTCGATGCGCTCCTGATTGCCGCGCTTCTTCCAGTGCACCAGCGCGAGCGCTTTCACCCGCGCGTCGGTCGAAGGGTCTTCCGTCAGCTGAGCGACCAACGCGTCGAAACGCGACTGACCCGGGAGCGCCGCGCGCACGGGCACGGTGAGCACCCAGGCTTCCATCGCGGGTTGGTCCTGATGAAGGTCCAGCAACGCCAGGGCCCGTTCGTGGGCGGCGAAGGCCTGGGCGCGGGGCCAATGCGCCGCCAGCCAGTCAGCATCGTCGATCGCCCCCTGCGGATCGCCCCAGCGGCGGCGGGCTTTCGCGCGCACGAAGTGAACGGTGGCGGCGTCGTGCAGTGATTCGAGTTCGTCTTCCCAGCGACCGACGTCGGTCGCGTGGCCGGTGTCACCCGCGGCGACCAAGCGTGCGAGCACTTCGACCCGGCCGGGGTGCTGGTGGTTGGTGCGCTCGAGGCGCTCCAGGGCTTCGGTGGGGTGACCGAGGCTCAGCAGGCAGTCACTGGCGATGAGCTGCGGGTCGATGGCGCTGTCGCCCAGCGCGAAGGTGAAGTCCGAGGCGGTGTCGGCGAGTTCGATCGCGGTGTCGCAGCGGCCGGCCTGCGCCCAGAGGGCGGCGGCGAGCGTGGCATCGACCGCGTTGCTGGTGCCGTAGCGGGAGACGGCGCGTTCGGCGGCGGCGCGCGCCAGCTCGGCGTCATCGAAGCCCACGCCCACGCCGTGCGGAGAGGTCGGCCAGAACACGTCGGGCAGCGCGGCCTGCTCGTCGAGATACCGCTCCTTCGCCTGCTCCGCGGGTGGCGCATCGGACCTCAGCGACGAGAGCCGCTCATTCATGCGGTCGTTCCAACGCACCGAGGGCAAGCCGAGCAGGAGCAGGGGGAGCGCGAGGATCGCCGCGTGGGGTCCTCGCTCCTTCCACGCGGACGAGAGCCCGAGGCCCGTGAGCGCCGCGAGGCTGGGCACCAGGCCCACGGCGTAGCGGCCGTGAAAATAGAACAGCAGGGCGACGGCCAACGAAGCGGCCCACTGCAGCGCCCAGGGCAGCGCAGCGGCGTTCCGACGCAGGGCGAGCAGCGCCAGGCTCCCCGCGGCCAGCAAGGCCAGCCAACGCAACGGCAGACCTGGGTTTCGACGCAGCAGGGGCTGCACCGCGGGAATGTCGGACTCGGTGGACGGCGGCGCGATGAAGAAGACGGCCTTGTGCAGCAGCTGACCCAGCGCCGCGAGGGGCTCGAGTTGGAAGAACGCGAAGCTCTTCCCCACCCAGAACGCCTCGGAGGCGGTGGGCTCGAGCCGGCTCGGGTCGCTCACCTGCGCGAGCTCGCGGTACAGCTCGTGTGCGAAGTCGGGCGGGTGGGGACCGCTCGCCATCTCCTGCGCTTCGACGATCTTCAGCAGCGAGGGGAAGGTGGCCGCGAAGCCGACGGACTCCGGGCGATGTGATTGATGGAACACCTGGCCCGCGCTCATGGTCGCGCTCAGCTCGCTGCCGAACCTCGCGCGCAGCAGCAGCGACGGCAGCGCGCCTGCGAAGAGCGCACTGAGCGCGAAGGCGGCCAGCAGCCGGGGCGGCGTCTTCTTCCACCCGAGAAAACCGAGCACCAACACCGCGAGCAGGAGTGAAGTCGGTCGCAGGCTGATGGCGAACCCCAGCGCGAGCCCAGGGAGCGCGAGCCGCCACCACCGCGCCTCGGTCGCGGGAGGAATCGACGCCAGGCTCAGCGTCACCGCGCAGCCGATGAGGCAATCAGGTTCCATCACCGCGCTGTAGATGAGCCACGACTGCGCGAGCGCGAGGGCCCCCGCACCGAGCCAGGCGGCGAGCGCACCGGCCTGGCGATGCAGGGCGAGGAACAACACCGCCACGGTCGCGGCAGCGGCACCAGCCTGCAACCAGCGCACGAAGTCAGGCGAGGTGAGCGTGTGCAGCAACAGATAGCTGGGGCTCGCGTCGCCCACCTGCGCGGCCGTGGCCTCCCCGCGATTCAGCGCCGCGGCCAGGTTGGGATACTTGCCGAACACCCACCCCGTCGAGAGAAGAGCGGTGCCGAGCAAGGAGGTCGCGCCCAGCGTGCCGGCTGCCCAGCCCGGATGATTCGGTGCGCGCGTCATTCAGTTGCAGGCGTCGTCGAGGCCACGAGGAGAAACGATCGCCGGGCCTTCTGGCGTGCCGACGCCGGCGAGGAAGCAGCCGACCTGCGAGCCCACGGAAGCCACGTCGAACACGATGTAGTGGCCGAGCTCGAACGGGGTCTGCAGCTGCACCGTGCCGCCGGTGACGCCGTTGAGGTTGTTGCGCAGCGGGAAGGCGGTGCTGGTGCTCTGCCCGTCGAGCCGCAGCGTGCGGGGCAGGGTGGGGTCGACCTCGTCACCGAGCAAGGTGGTGCCCAGCGCGCCGCCGATGACGGCCTGCGCTCCGGGGTGGAAGTAGCCATCGACCAGCCCCTGCGGGAGGAAGAAGGGCTTGGGCTGCTGCCCGGGGTACGGCTCACGCGCGACGTGACGCGCCTTCGCGCTGGGGTCGGTCGAGTCCCACAAAGACTGAAAGGCGTGCAGCAGCGGGTGGGTGCGGTCGAGCCGCTCGCCTTCCTTGAAGCCCATCAGCAGCTCGAGGGTGGGGCGGAGATCGACCGGGTGCGTGGCTTCGGTGGCGATCTCGATCAACTGCCCGCCGGCGCCCGAGAACACGTAGCCCTTGATGCGCGGATCCACCGTGGCCACGGGAATGCCGATGGTGGAGCCCATCGAGTGACCCATGGCCGAGAGGCGATCCATGTTCACGCGTGACGTTCCGCCCAGAGGCACCGGCACGGCGAGCGCGGGGAGCAGGCGGGTCAGGTACACCGCCTCCATCGCGGCGACCGACATGTTGTCCACGGTGGAGTCGACGTCTCCGAAGATGTCGTAGAGGCGCAGGCCGGTGGTGTCGGGC
This sequence comes from Archangium sp., assembly GCA_043758715.1. Taxonomy (GTDB): domain Bacteria; phylum Myxococcota; class Myxococcia; order Myxococcales; family Myxococcaceae; genus Archangium_A. Next base: position 6,994 of record JAYVNA010000705.1, on the reverse strand, counting down.
GGGTTGTCGCGATCGCCGTGCAGCGGAAAGTCGAAGCCCAGGGTGGCGATGCCGCGGCGGGCGAGGAAGGTCGAAGGGCCCGAGCCCAGAGGTGGATCACCCTGCATGCCACGCGGCGCGGTGGGAGCGAGGGGCCCGCGATCCATCACCTCGCGGTACTCGCCACCGCTGCCGTGGAAATACACGGTGAGCGGGAAACCCGTCGCGGGCGCGGCTGACTTCGGCATCGCGAGCGAGAGGCGAACCGATTGGGTGCCCTGCTGCACCGGCGTCTGCCCGTCTGCGCTCCACACGATGCGGCCCTTTCCGGGGCGCGGACCGGGCTGCACCTGCGGCACCAGGTAGCGGGCGGTGTAGAGCACGTAGTCGGGGAATTCTTCGAGGCGCGTCCACGGCACTTCGAGCACCGGCGCGGGCAAGGTCTCGACCCAGGCCGCGAGCTTCTTCAAGGTCGCGTTGGGGTCGATGGTGCGGAAGACCGTGCCGCCGACCACCTTCGCGCGGTTGAAGTGCGAGGTGTCGAGGTAGCTGCGCAACGGCGCGAGCGCAGTCTTCGCTTTCTCATCGGCGGTCTTCAGCTGCTCGAGCGCGTCGTGGAAGGCGCGGCTGCGGCCGAGCGGTTTTCCGGCCGTGTCTCTCAAGCCATCCAACAGCACCACGGCGTAGAGCGTCGACTCGCGGCGGGGAAAGCCCTGCACGGGGGTGACGGCGAGCAGCGAGGCGGGACGAAACGAGATGGCGTCGGTCGTGAACGACGAGTCGACGGGGAAACGGCGGCCGTACTCCGGAGAGTCAGGGTCGATGTCGATGAGCTGAATCGACGCTTCTTTGGTGAGGGTGACCGCCGCGCTCGGTAACGAGGCGGCATCGAGCTGACCTGAGAGCGTGAAGAACGCGCCCGCGTTCACACCCCAGCCATCCTTCACGCGCGAGTCGATGGTCTCGAGCCACATCTTGACCAAGTTCGGTCGCGGTCCCGGCCAGCGCTCGAGGTTGTAGCTGCCGTCGTCTTGCCGTCGCAGCTCGCTGGGTAGCGGCACCGCCCAGAAATCACCAGCGGGGTCAAAGTTCACATGCGTGCTGCGCTCGACGTACGGAACTTCACACGCGGTGAGGACCAACAGGGAAAGCGTGAGCGCGGTGCGTTGCATGGGGGCGTCTGCTAGCACGACTCGCGCAGGGAAAAGGGAGGCAGGACCCGTGGCTGCAGTCGATGAAGTGAAGCGCATCATGGCCCTCACCAGGGGCGATACAGGGCGGGCGTACGAGCTGGTGCAGTCGCAGTTCTCGGTGCTGGTGCTGCGCACGCAGGTGATGCTCTCGCTCTCGGGCATCGTGATCACCGTGACCGGCTTTTCGGGCCGCGCCATCGCGCAGACCAGCGAGCTGGCCCGCAACCTGGTGGCGGTGGGCATTCTGGTGGTGCTCGGCGCGGCGGCGGTGGCCATCGGCGGGGTGCTGCGGTTGCGCTGGCTCACCCAGGAACTCACCGACGACCTCGAGCAGACGCTCACGCGCATGCTGGACATTCGAGATCAGAAGTCGCGCTACCTCAACGTCGCGCTGCTGCTCTTCGTGAGCGGGTTCGCCTGTTACTGCGTGTCGATCGCGCTCATGCTGCTGAGCACTCACCCTCAGTAGGAGCCGCCGATGACGCCCATGAATTCACCGCAGGGAGCCCCGCAGAAGAAATCGACCGCGGCGGTGTTGCTCATCGTTCTCGGGGCGGGCGGCCTGGCGATGTTGTGCTGCATCGGCATGCTCGCGGCGATCGCGATTCCCAACTTCATCAAGTTCGGGTCCAAGTCCAAGCAGTCCGAGGCGAAGAGCAACTTGAAGAGCGTGTACACGGCGGAGCGCTCGTACTTCAGCGAGAAGGACACGTACTCCGACGACGCCACGAAGATCGGCTTCAGCCCCGAGAAGAAGAACCGATACATGTATGTGCTGTCGGCGAGCAACGTCATCGACGCAGACCTGGCGGTCGCTCCCGGGTTCATGCGCGCGGCCTATCTCGCGGCGATTCCGGCTGGCCTGGTGACTCAAGCAGGAGTGCACGGCACCTGCCCTGATGACTGCTCGATCACGTCGGTCGCGGTGGGCAACATCGACAACGACTCGACGCTCGACGTGTGGTCGGTCTCCACGGCCGACCGGACGATCGGTAAAGAGAAGGTCCCCGCGGGTCAGCCGTTCAATCACGTCAGCGACGTCGACGAATGACGACGCCTTTCGGGCCGCCGCAGACGAGGTCGCCTTCGAGGACCGTGCTCGTGGTGAGCATCCTGGTCGGGCTCTTCACGGTCTGCAGCGTGGGCTCGCTGGCCGCGAGGGTGCTGCCCGGCTTTCTGAAGCCGCCACACCAGGACCAAAGGGAAGTGAAAGCGAACCTGAAGTACGCGTTCACGGCCGAGCGTGCGTACTTTCAGGAGAAGGACGAGTACCGGGCGGACTTCGGGGAGGTTGGGTTCGTTCCCGAGCGGGGCAATCGGTATCTGTATCTGGTTGATGCGAGCGCGGGCATCTGGGTGCCGGGAGATCCCGGTCTGCCGCATGGAATCATTGCGCCGGACGCGCATGGCGGCTTCTACCCGTACCTCGGCGTGTCACTCGCGGTCCCGATGGGCCACGACATCACCTTCATCGGGTCGGTGTCGTACGAGTGGTCGTTTGATCAACGGCGAGGTGGGTTCGTGGTGGTGGCCACGCTCGATTTTCTGGTGAACGAACACCTCGGCATCGATCTGAATCTGGCGTTCATTCACGATCAGCCGGGGCTGCGCTTCGCCGAGGCAGACTTCTTTCTCGGGGCGGCCCAGGGTTCTCCGTGCTGCTGGGAAAGTGGGCGATCTCGCCGTTCCTGAATCTGTTTGGAGGACTGCGCACGGACAGCGCGAGCCTCGTGCCGGGTATCAACGTCAGCCGGAGCTTCTAACGCTGACGTTTCCGCTCCGACCGGACGAGATGTAATCGCCGGATTACGACATCGGACCCCTCGCACCCACGGCGTCGCGTGCGCGTCCTTGCCCGAAGCTCGAGAGGCCCGTTCGATTTCGAGCAAGGTTCGAGGTCCCGAAAACCCACGCACCCTCTGCGCTGCTTCTCAGTCCTGCAGCACCTTCTGAATGCGCCGGTTGTAGTCGCCATAGGTCCCCTGGCCGAGTTGCTCCCAGCTGACCCACGCGACCACGCCTTCTTCCGACCGGCGAAGCTCACCGCTGAACGACTTCGCCACGAAGCAGTGCACGTCACGCTCGTGGTAGCGCACGCACTCGAGCAGCTCGAGGTCACTCACCACCAGCCCGCGGCGGCCTGCTTCACTTCAGCTGAGCCTCGAGGCCCTCGATGCGCGCAGCGCTCACCTGAGTCTTCGGCAACTTCTTCGCGTACTTCACGGCTTCTTCGATCGTCTTCTTCTTTCCGGCCGCATCGCCCTTGCGATCGAGGATCGACGCCTTGGTCTCGAACAAGCGCAGCTTGCGCGGGCCTTCCTTGCACTTGGTCAGGGCCCGCTCGATCGCCGCCTGCGCCTCATCGAACTTGCCCAACTCGCGGTAGATGACGGCCAGCCGCGCCGAGGGGTTGTAGTCCTTCGGAAAATCTTTCTCTGACTGCAGCAGCGGCTCGACCATCTTCGCCGGCTGCTTCGAGGCGAGCGCGGCCCCCACGCGATGGGGATCGAACACCGCCCGGCCCGCCGCGTTCGGGGCCTTCGCCGCCTGAGCATCGAGGAACGCCAGCCACTGCGCGCCGAGCTTCTCCACGGCCGCTTCGTCTTTCGCCGCCTCGCGCTCGCTCACCAACGCCTCGTAGAGCCCAGAGGTGTCATCAGGCAGCACGCCCTCGAGCGGGAGCGCCTTCGTGCCCTCGCGCACCAGGGTGTCGAGCAGCGCGGTCTTCTGCTTTCCCTCGGGCAGTTCGATCGCGCACCCCAGGCCCCAGGTAATCGCGCCGACCCGTTCCTGCGCATTGGTGAAGAGCGGAAGCTGCTCGACCGTGGTGCGCGCGCAGGCCTCAGACTGCTTGGCCATCGACATCGCCGAGAGCATCGCGAGCACCGTGCGCGTCTTGACGTCGCCCGCGTCGAAGGCCGCCTTGTACTTCTCCGCGGCGACGCCGTTGTTGCCCTGGCCCAGCGCCTCGTCGGCTTCCCGGGTGACGCCGGTGCCACCGCGCGCGGCCTCGAGCAGTCCCTGCATCTGCAGCTCGTCGGCGCTGCCCAGCCACTTGAGCACCACCGTCTCTTTGACCGGGTCGATGAACAACAACGTCGGCCAGACCTCGACGGGGTACTTCTTCAAGAAGGCGTCGCTCTTCGTCTTCTCGGTGTCGATGCTCGCGAACACCACGTCTTTCTCGAAGGCGGTGAACGCGGGGCGGGTGAAGACCTGCTCCTTCATGGCGATGCAGGTGTGGCACCAGGGCGCCCACGCATCGACGAAGAGCAGCTTCTTCTGCGCCTTCGCCTGCTTCAGGGCCTTGCCGAAGTCGTCTTCGATGAACTTCGGCCCGGTGGCAGCCGTCAGCGTGATGGCCAAAAGGAGTGCGTGCATGGCCGCGATGTAACACTGACGGCTGAAGCTTCGCTCGCCGGGCTAGTGTGCGACCCACATGGAGTTCGTGAAATCCTTCGAGTCATCCGAGGCCCGCCTGGGGGCTGCCGGTTCATTGCTGGTCGCCCTCTACCGTGGGTCTGCCAGCGTTCCCTTGCTCGATGAGCTCAGCCGCACTCAGGAAGCACTGCTCGCGAAGCACCCGCGCATCAGCACCCTGACGGTCATCGGGCAGGCCAGTTCGATGATTCGAGTCGACGAGGCGGTGCGCACCCGCAGCGTCGAGTTGGGAAAGAAGTTCGACGGGAAGGTGGTGGGCTCGGCGATCGTGGTGACGACGAAGGGGCTGGGGGCGGTGATCGTGCGCACTTTCCTCTCGGGCTTCTTCCTGCTCTCGAAAGCGGAGACGCCCATGAGGACCTTCGCCACCATCGAAGAGGGGCTGGTCTGGCTGCGCTCGCTCCCCGGTCAGGATGCCCAGCTCAAGACCGAGATCTTCACGCGCGACGTCGAGCGCTTTCTCGAATGACCCTGACCTTCGACTGGCTGCCGTTCGATCGCCTCAGCGGCCGTGAAGTGCACGACCTGCTGCAGCTGCGTTCACGCGTGTTCGTCGTCGAACAGACCTGTCCCTTTCTCGACCCCGATGGTCTCGACCCGAAGTGTTGGCATGGCCTCGGGCGAGACGGCGAGCTGCTGGTGGCGACCGCGCGCATCGTGCCGCCAGGCCTCAAGTCCGAAGAGCCGGCGATCGGCCGGGTGGTGACGGCGCCAGAAGTTCGTCGCACCGGAGCGGGCCGCGCCTTGATGAGCTCAGCCATCGCCCAGGTGCAGCGCCTCTATCCCGGTCAATCGATTCGCCTGGGAGCGCAGCGGTACCTCGAGAAGTTCTACGGCTCGTTCGGCTTCGTACCGATCGGCGAGCCGTACGACGAAGACGGCATTCCCCACATCGAGATGCGGCGGGGCTAACCCACCGGGTTTCGTCGGGTAGGGCGCTGTGGGTAGATCCCGTGTCGAGGCGCTGCGTTTCAAGCAGCCATGACCCCGTCAACCGCCCGACGTGTCCCTTCGCTCATCGCCGGAGTCCTCGCGATGGCCGCTTCGTTGACCGCGCTCACGACCGTCGTCTGGTCGGATCTCGCGGAAGCCAGTCAGCAGCCGCAAAGCGAGTTCTCGGACGAGCTCTCGGACCCTCAGCCGGTGAAGATGTCGAAGGTCGAACACACGGCGCTTCCCGACTTCGGGATCGACGAGCTGATGAAGATGGACGCTTCCAGGCCGCGCAAGCGCAAGTCACCGTTCGGCAGCTTCGAAGGCTACTGAACGATGCTCGACGCGCTCCCCGGCACGCTGCTCTTCCTGCTGATGATGGCGGGCTTGTTCATTCCACTCGAGGCCTTCTTCGGCGCGCGCCGCCAGGTCCCGAAGGGCCGGCTGCTCGCCGCGTCGTTGCTGGTGCTCAACACCCTGCTGATGCAGTGGCTGGGCGTGCCGGTGTTGGACGCGCTGAGCGGCCTCGTTCAGGTGAAGGAGACGCGCAGCTTCGCGCTCTTCGCGCTGGTGTTCGTCTCGGCTGATCTCGTCGGCTACTTCATCCACCGCGCGATGCACCGCGTGCCGTTCCTCTGGCGCTTTCACCAACTGCACCACGAAGCGAAAGAGCTCAGCTGGCTCGACGCCTGGCGCCAGCACCCGGTGGACTCGCTGGTGCACGGGCTCGCGGTCGGGCTGCCGGGCGCCTTGCTGGGCGCTTCGCTCTCGCAGCTCGCCAGCGTAGTGGTCTTGCGAAAGGCCTTCACCACGTTCCTGCACGCCGACCTGAGGGTGAGCTTCGGCCTCGTGCTCGCCTCGCCTGCGTTTCACGCGGTGCACCACAGCGCAGACCCGCGCGAGTACGACACCCACTTCGCAGGCACCTTCCCGCTGTGGGACGCGCTCTTCGGGACGCTGCCTCAGCCTTTGAGTTTGAGCCGAACGCCGACGAGCAACGCGTCCTGACCGTCGCCACCCGGCGTGCGGTAGTACTGAAGGTCGGGTTGCAGGCTGATGAAATGCGTGAGGCGCCATTTGTAGAAGGCCTCCACGTAGAACTCGGCGCCGGGCCCCGGCGTGCCGTTCTGCTGCTGGGCCACGGTGAAGTAACCAAACCCGATGCCGACCGTGTCGTCTTCCCGCGCGCCCAGGCCGTGCCACGCCGCTGAGCCGCCCACGAAGAACGGCATGGCGGTGCGATCGGGCTGCGACCAACCCACGCGGGTGATGATGGTGAGCCCGGCGGCGTCGTCCTTGTTGAGCGGGTGCAGGTAGATGCGCTCGTCATTCTGAAAGAAGAACCCGATGCCGCTCGAGAACACGCGCGGATCAGGAGCGTCCGTCAGCTCAGGCAATTCACCCTGCTGGCGGAAGAAGCCCACGCTGGTGGTGCCGCCGTTGCGCTC
>JAYVNA010000704.1:0-27679 GCA_043758715.1 Archangium sp. | reverse complement strand
TTCGAACGTGGTGGGCACGGCCTTCGGCCAGGTGCTCACCTTCACGGTGGAGGCGCCCTTGCCGGTGGTCATCACCCAGCCCGCGACTGATTTGACCGCGCATGACGCCACGCTCAACGGCACGGCGAACCCCGGTGGCACCGCGGGGACGGGTTGGTTCCGGTACACCAGCAGCATGCCGGCGAGCTGTGACGACACCTTCGGTACCCGGGTGCCAGCGATGGGTGGCATCGCGTTGGGCATGGGAACGTCGGCAGCGCCCTTCTCGGTGGCGCTCACCGGGCTCAAGCCGGGCGTGACGTACTTCGTGTGTGCGATTGCCTCGAACCCGGGCGGAGCGGCGTTCGGTGGGGTGGTGACCTTCAAGACGGCGAACACCACGCCCACGGCGCGCACGGGGACGTCTACCGTGGCGGAGGATGGGACGACGACGATCACCGGCGGCGCGAACAGCACCGGCATGGTGGGCAAGGGCTGGTTCCAGATTGGGCGCGACCGGCCGATCGTCTGCACCGCGGCGTTCGGCGAGAAGGTGCCGCCTGAAGGCATCGCGCTGACCGACTCGGAGTCGGAGCAGCCGCTCACCGGCGTCATTCCGACCGCCGAGGGCACGTTCTATTACTGCGCCGTCGCGCAGACGGCGGGCGGGACGGCGTTCGGTGAAGTGCAGACCTTCACCGCAGGCGCGATGAAGGCGCAGGGGTGCGCGTGCGGGGCCGGCTCGGAGAGCTCGGCGTGGCTGGCGTTCGGGTTGGTGATGGTGCTGCGCGCGCGCCGTCGTCGCTGAGCGAAGTCGAAGTCGAGGGGAGTCAGTTGTGGCTCGAAGGGTGCGTGGTGGAATGCGCACTCAGCGCGCCGCTCGACTCGAGCAGGCCCTTGGCGCGCGCTTTCTGATCCTCGGTGAGCGAAGCGATGTGGTGGTGGGCGAGGGTGTCCGAGGGTGTCCGGGGACACACGTTCGAGCACGTAATCCAGTGATTAAATTTCTTCCGCTCTGGCTCACCTGCGCCGGGGGCCAGAACCAGCGAGCGAGCCGCCATTCGTGTGTCAGCGCTCGTGGGTTCTGAAAAGGGTGCCGCGAGATCAGCAGCTGAACGAGCGCTGAGCTCAGATGACGTCATCGGGTGATGACGTGCTCGAACGTGCGTCCCTGATTCGGTCGCTCGCCGGATTCGAGCGCTGCTGAAGAAGATCGGTCGGCGGCCGAACGCGCGCCGCCGGTGAAGACCGAAGGGTTTTCCGCCGGAGCGGAAGAAATGTAATCACTGGATTACGTGCTCGAACGCGTGTCCCCGGGCCCGCTCGCCCCTTTTCGAGTCACCACCACATCGCTTCGCTCACCGAGGATCAGAAAGCGCGCGCCAAGGGCCTGCTCGAGTCGAGCGGTGCGCTGAGTGCGCATTCCACCACGCACCCTTCGAGCCTCAACTGGCTCCCTCGCCCGCAGCGCTCGTCACGTCCGCCGCCGGCGCTGAACCGATTCTCCCGTGAGGGAAATCGCAAGCGTCCTCACAAGTACCAGGCGAACACGACGCGCGTGCTTCGCTTCATCGAGTCGCGGCAGAGCTGAACGAGGGCTCGGACTGCACGGGTCGCGTCGGAAGTCGGTCCGCCCGATTCCCCTGTCTCCTCAGCGACAGCAGTCATCCACCTGATCACGATTTCTGGAATCGACGCATCGGGCGTCGCAGCGACCATCGCGACCCAGGTGATGGCCACTACTTCGGCGCTGCCTCGAGTGAATTGAGGAGCAGCAGCGGAGCGCACCCGACTGAAGCGGCGATCTCCTCGGAGAGGAGGTCGAGCTGATCAGGCGAAAGGTGCAACGAAAAGTCAGCACAAGCATGCGCCCACGAGCCGTCGCGCAAGCGTTCGAGCGCGGCGTCGCTGAACGCGCGGCCGATGTCGGCCGGGGACCCCGCATAGAACTCCATCGAGAGCCCCATAGTTGGCTCAGCGCCTCCGGAACAGCAGGGACACGATCGCCAGCGGCAGCAGCAGCCTCTTGCTGCGCGAGGTCAACGTGGCGATCAGCCGGTGAGTGTCCCTGAGCGAAAGGCTCACCCTCATGGATTTCGCCGTGCTGGTTGACGGAGGGCTGCAGCTTTCGAATGGCGACTCCCGGGCAGCCGCGCTTGTGAGCCTGAGCGATTCAAGGAACTCCTTGGTGAGGGGAATGACGGCGGTGCTGCGCGGTCACCGTCGCAGCCGGTGATCGACGGCCTGCTCGTTGTTGCGGCGGAGTCTTTCGTGACTGCGTTCTGATCAGCCGAACGCCTTCAGGCTCGCTTCCCGCACGGTCGCGAACTCCTGCTGCGCTTCGTCGTAGTCGCGCAGGAAGTACGGATCGAACAGCGGAAATAAATCGGGAAACAGCGCCGCGTCGTCGTCTGAAATGAGGCCGGTCTTCGCCTGCGCGCGCACGAAATCGCCGAAGCGCTCGCGAAGCTGCGTGCGCTCGGCGAGCTCGAAGGGCCGTGGGTCGCGCACACGCGCTGCCAGGTCGTGCGCCAACGGAGGCAACCCGATGATCGGCTGATACCGCGCGAAGAACGCGCACTGGCCCGTGAGCCAACGGCGAAAACCCTTCGAGGTCGAGCGCGACACGTCGGGCGTGCCACTGAACTCGAGCGCGGGACCGATGCGGCGGTGCCACACCTCATCGAACAACTTCTTCACCAGCGGCTCGAGCTCGAGCCCGCGACCGACGCGTTCGACCACGTCAGAGATGAACCACAACCCTTGCGCGCGGAACGTCTCGGGGTGGAGCAGCGAGATCCACCCACGCACCATGCCTTCGCGCGCCACCAGGTTCTGCCAGTTCATGCGCGTCCACTGAAAGTCAGCGACGAAGAACCGCGAATACTTCACCTCGAACGCGCGCCAGGCGTCGGTGTGCACCGGCAATTCCCCGGGCTCACCGCGCAAGACGAAGCCCACCACCTGCGAGAGCAACCAGCGAACGTCTTCCCGGCGCTCGATGGCCTGGAACAACGGAAAGATGCGGCGCTTGCCGAAGTCGTAGCCGCTGAGCTCAGGCCGGGTGGTGAGCCCGCGCACGAAGATCATGTCGGCGAGCACCAGGCTCACTGCTTCGCTCATCATCCGGTACGCGATGTACACGCGCTGGTGATCGACGCTGCTGGCGCCGTCGAAGATGAGGTCGGGCATCAGCTGGTGCATCACGTCGTGAAACAGATACGTCGCCTCATGCACCGCGTCTGACTTCGGCACGTACGGCAGCCCGCCGTTGAGCCCGGGAAACCAGTAGTTCCCATCGCGGCGGCTCCTGGCGGAGCGGAAGAACACGCCGCTCTCCACCACCGAGTGCAGCGCGCTCTTCAGTCGCGGCTCGAGTGATTGATACAGCGGGTGTTCGAGCAGCAGCCGCGCATCCATCGCCCAATCGGTGGGATCGATCGGCGTCAATCGCAGCGTCTTGCGCTCTTCGTGATGCAGGTACGCCCTGGCAAAGGCAGACAGGCACTGCTCGCGGGCCGAGTTCTTCAGGCCCAGGGCCGAGAGTCGTTCCAGCGTGGCGCCCGCCGCGGGCGTGAACGCGGTGTCCCAATCGAACGCGGTGCTGTCGGTGGGGCGCAGCTTGCTGCCGTCGAAGTGGCCCGCCACCTCGCGAATGTACGAGCGGCGCGTGAAGCCGCGAACGTCATCAGGCACCCACGCGTGCAGCCGGCAGATGTTCCGCGCCGGCCCGGTGTAGTGCTCGTCGACCAGGTCGCCTTGCGGGTCGAAGATGTTGCTCTCGTCGGCCACCACGGCGCGCGAGGTCTGCAGCCAGGCTGCGAGCACCTCGACGGCATCGGTAGGTTGTTCAATCAGCAGCGTCTGGGCATGACGCCCGAGAAATCGCCGGTACTCGGCGATCTTCCAGGCGTTGCGCGTCATCAAGACGATGCTCATTCACTTCGCGTACTGACACGCCTTGTCGTACTTGAGCTCGCACGAGCGGGAGAACATCTCCTTCGCCTTGGCCTTGTTCTTCGGAATGCCTTCGCCGTTCTGGTACATCACGGCGAGGTCGTAGCAGCTGGGGCCGTGATCGTTGTTGCAGCCCTCCTCGAAGAGCTTCTTGGCCCTGGCCTCGTCCTTCGCCACGCCGTCGCCGGTGAGGTAGCGCAGGCCGAGGTTCTTGCAGCCTGTCCAGCTCTTGCCGTCGCAGGCCTTGGTGAACAGCGCCGATGCCTTCTTCGGATCTTTCTCGATGCCGTCGGTGCCCAGGTACATCACGCCCTGGTTGGTGCAGCCGCGCGCGAAGTTCCCGGCGCAGGCCTTGCCGTAGAACTGCTCGGCCTTCACCTTGTCGACGTCTTCACCCAGGCCGTCGTCGTAGATCCACCCGAGGTCGTCGCACGCTTCGGCGAAGTTCAACTTGCAACCCTTCTCCAGCAGCGGCTTGGCCAGCGCGTACTCTTCGCTGTCGATGCGCGCGCGGCCGGCGATGGCGCACGACTGGGCCTTACCAGCCTTGCACTTCGTCTCGTCGGGCGTCGCAGACCACGCGATCGCCGAGGTGAACAGCGACAGCAGGAGGAGGGCAGGGGTGGGTTTGAACATGGGGCCGCAGCATAATGCCCCCGCCCCACGACGCGAAGGCGATCTGAGCGACACGGGTAAGGTGGACCCCATGGTGCGTCGTGCCCTCGTCATCGGCTTCCTCTGCCGTCTGTTCGGGTGCGAGTGCACCAACTCGGTCACCGTTCGCAATCACGACGGCGGCATGGACGCGGGCCTCGGCGGGGGCACGGGCAGGGACTCCGGCACCGGGGGAGGCTCGGGCGGCGGCGGGATGGACGCGAGCGTCTGCGCCGATGGAGATCCCTGCGGCGATGGCGGGGTGTGCGCCGGCGGCAGTTGCTGCCTGGGTGACTCGGCGTGCGGCTCGTCGTGCTGTGGCGCAGGCGAGCTCTGCAGCTTTCAGCGCTGCGTGTTGCCAGGCGCCAACTGCCGCGACTCGAGTGACTGTCAGGGCACTGACTTCTGCGACCTCTCCCGCGCGCTCCCCGGGCAAATCGACGCCGGGGTGTGCATCGTGGCGCCGACGCAGGGCCAGTGCGTCTCGGAACCGCCGGTCTGCCCGCCCGACGCCGGCGCCGCTGCGGGAAGGAGCTGTGTCGAGGCCTGCCGCTTCACCCGCAGCTCGGGTCAGTTCCGCCCGGTGGTGAAGTACGCGTGGGGCAACCCCGCCGCGCCGTACACCAGCGACGTGATGATGGCGCCCATCGTGGCGCAGCTCGACGACGATGACTGCGACGGCCGCATCACTTCGCAAGATCGCCCCGACATCGTGGTCGTCACCTTCGAGAGCGGCGCGTACACCTCGCTGGGCACCACGCGCGCGCTCTCGGTGGTCAACGGCCAGCTGCAGCAGAAATGGTCGCGCCCCGGAGTGATCAACGCGAATAGCCAGCTCGCTTCAGGAAACATCGATGGCGTCCCCGGCAATGAAATCGTCGGCTGCGGCGCCCCGGGGCCGTACGCACTCAACGGTGCTGATGGCACCACGCGCTGGGCTGCGACCGCGAACGGGTGTCTTTCGATTTCACTCGCAGATCTCGAGGGCGACGGCACCATCGAGGTGGTCACGGCCACACAGATCCTCAATGGCCGTACGGGGGCGGTCATTCGCGCGCTGCCCCTCACGGGCGAGAACACGGTGGCCGATGTCGACGGCGATGGCGTGCAGGACATCGTGTTCGCCGCGGGCGTCTCGCGCGCCGACGGCACGGTGCTGGCCCAGGTGACCGGGCCTGCGGGCTTTGTCGCGATTGGAGATCTCGATCGCGATGGCAGACCCGAGATCGTCTCGGTCAAATCTTCGACGCACACGCTCGCGGTGTGGAGCTACGACCCCACGCAGCCGAACAACGCCCGGCTGATTCGCTCTGGCATCGACATCAACCAGACCTTGTCACCGTCGCTGTGTCCCGCTGGGAGCGCGGGCAACGTGGGTGGCGGCGGGCCGCCGACCATCGGTGACTTCAATCTCGACGGCTTCCCCGATGTCGCGTTCGCAGGTGGTGTTGGCTACGCGGTCTTCGACGGGAAGAAGTTGATGGATGCGACGCCCGCTGATCAGACGCTGTTGTGGATTCGGCAGACGCAGGACTGCAGCAGCGCTGCGACGGGCAGCACGCTGTTCGACTTCGACGGCGATGGCCGGGTGGAGGCTGTCTACGCCGACGAGGTGAACCTGCACGTCTACGACTCCGCGACGGGCGCTGAGCGCTTCACCACCTGCAACACCTCGGGCACGCTCATCGAGTATCCGCTGGTCGCTGACGTCGACAACGATGGGCAGGCAGACCTAACGATCGGCTGCATCAACTGACACGAGGCCGGCGATGCGGGCCGGCCCGTGTCGGCGACCTCACATCGTCTTGACCTTCTCGCGCATGTGGTTGATCACGGCGGTGTGCTCGCGCTGCGGGCTGAAGAGGATGAGCTCGGCGTCTTCGGTCACCTTCACGTTGTGCCCGCCAGGCCAGTAGAAGAGATCGTTGGTCTTCACGGTCTCCTGGGTGCCGGCGGCGTCGGTGGTGGTGAGCGTGCCCTTGATGACGAAGCCCCAATGCGGGCACTGGCAAAGGTTACCTTCCAGGCCCTGGAACAAAGGCGTGGTGTCGACTCCCGCGGCGAGGCTGAAGTATTCGCCGCTGATCTTCCCCAGCCCGGTGGCATCACCGAAGTCCGTGTGCTGGCGAATCACTGCCCCGGGAATCTCCATCTTCACTTCCACGTCGTCTTTGCGAATTCGCATGGCTGGCTCCTGTTGGTGGCCCATTGGACCGATCGGTCTAGTGGATGGCCAAGAGATAACAGCACTAGACTGCTCAGTCTAGTGGAAGACCCAAATCAGGAGCCGGAGGCTGAGCGGAAGTAGAAATCGAGCATGGCATTGAGGGGCGCGGGGTCCCGCCGCAGCCGGGTGCGGAGCGCGGCACCCTCCCAGCAGTCCACCAACAGGTTGGCCAGTTGGTTGACGTCCTCTTTGCGCGAGAGTTCGCCGCGCGCGCGGGCGAGCTGGAGGCACCCCGCGACGCGCCTGGCGATCTCCGAGAAGCACCACTCGATCTTTCGCCGGAAGACCGGGCTCACGCCGGAGAGCTCCTGCCCCAACCCTCCGAGCAGACAGCCGAGGTAGCCGTCTTTTCGGTAGCTTTCCCGCGTTCCCTCGAAGAACTGACGGATGCGCTGGAGCGGAGGCAAAGACTCATCGAAGAGGCACGCGTCGAGACCGTGGTGAACGTCGATCATGTAAGCGTCCACCACCTGAAGGGCGAAGTCCTCCTTGCTCTCGAAGTGATGGTAAAACGACCCTTTGGGCACGTGGAGTTCGTCGAGCAGCACCTGGACACCGAGGTCGTTGTAGCCCCGCTTCAGCAACATCTGCAGCCCGGCCTTGATCAGCCGTTCTTTCGTCGTGAGTTCCATCGCCTAGACCGATGAGTCTAGCATTTGACGACGCGCGCCGCACGACGGTGAATGTGCCCTGACGCGGTATGGTGCAGCCCCATGCGCCTGCTGATCTTCGCCGTGACCGCTGTGTCGTTGTCCGCCTGCTGCTGCCAGAGCCGCGAAGAGAAGCTCAAGTCGTCGGAAGACGAGGGCAACCTCCTCATCGCCACCAAGGCCCGCATGCTCAAGGGTGCGGGCGAAGCGGTGAAGAAGGAAGGCAAGGAAGCCGCAGAGACCATCGCCGAGGGCACCGGCGAAGTGGTGAAGGGCCTGGGCAAGGGCATTCAGAAGGGCTTGATGGAGGTGAAGGTGAACCCCCACGAGACCATGGCGGCCAATGGCCTGGGCATCACCCGCGCGGCCCGAGGCGAACAGGGCACCGCGCAGCACACCATCACCGTGTACGTGACGTTCGAGAAGGGCTTCGAGGGAATTCTCGAGATGCGCGCGTACGATTCGGAAAATCGCGAGGTGGGGCGGTCGAAGCTCGAGAGCCACGAGAAGGACTCGGGCGCGAAGTACATCGACTTCACCTTCGACGAGCGTACGCCGCTGATGACCGCGAGCCGCTTCGACCTGCGCGCGACGCCCAAGACGCCGTGAAATTGTCTCCCTCTCCCCCGCGGGGGCGAGGGTCGGGAGAGGGGAAGAACGCATGTCCAGCCTGGGGCCATTCGATGAGCTGATCCTCGCGTCGACCTCGAGCGCGCGCCGCGCCTTGATGGAAGGCCTCGGTTTGCCGTTTCGCGCCGTGGCACCAGGTGTCGACGAAATCGTTCCAGAGGGAACAGGCGCTCACCACGCGGTCGCGATGCTCGCGGAGCGGAAGGCGCGCGCGGTGGCCGAACGCTTCCCGCGGGCGCTGGTGATTGGGTCTGATCAGCTGGTGGCCGCGGGTGGCCGCACGCTGGGCAAACCGGAAGACGCATCGGCGGCGCGGGATCAGCTCGGCTCGCTGCGCGGCACGACGCATGAGATTCACACCGGCCTGTGTCTGATGGGTCCGGGGTTCTTGGAGACCGAGGTCGACACCGCGAAGCTCACGGTGCTGCCGCTGACCGACGCCGAGCTCGACGGCTACGTCGCCACGAATGAGTGGCAGGGCTGCGCCGGTGGGTACCGGGTGGAAGCGCGGGGTCAGGCCATCTTCGAGCGCATCGAGGGTGATCGCGCCGCCATCCAGGGACTGCCGATGCAGCGGCTGACGAGGCTGCTGCGAGCGGCGGGCGTGCAGTTCTTCTAAGTGCGCTCGAAGCGCATCTGCGCATCGGCTGATCAGCGCGAAGCGCACCCGCTGGCCCTCGTCGCACCGGCTTGAGAGCGGAAATTATTCTCAGAAGCCGAGTTTGCACTTCCCCGGTTCTTGCAAACCCGTCGAGCGTGCGACCTTCAATTCTGACCGCGACCCTCTTCGTCATCTCCGGCTGCACCTGCGGCAACGGCAGCACGCTTCACCTCGGCGGCATGATGGACGCGGGCCGCGACGCGGGGCAGGGCGCCGTCTTCTTCGCGGTCGATGCAGGCAACGCGGTCGACGCGGGCCGCACGGTGCCGGTCGAGTTGTGCGGCAACCACCTCGATGACGATGGTGATGGGGTCATCGACGAAGACTGCACCTGCACGCCCAACGACACCCGTCCCTGCTTCAGCGGGCTCGCCTCGCAGCGTGGCGTAGGCGTGTGCCGCGCGGGCGTGCAGACCTGCGGGGGAGACGAATTCGGAATGTGGGGCGCGTGCGTGGGCGAAGTGCTGGCGGTCGCGGAGACCTGCAACGGGCTCGATGACGACTGCGACGGCGTGGTCGATCAAGCGCTCACCAACGCCTGCACCACGGCGTGTGGAGCGGGCACCAGCGTCTGCACTGCCGGTGCGTGGAGCACCTGCTCCGCCCGTCAGCCCACCGCCGAGGTGTGCAACGGGCTCGACGATGATTGCAACGGCCAGGTCGACGAAAACCTCTCTCGCGCGTGTGGCTCTGCGTGTGGAGCGGGCACCCAGTCGTGCTCCGCCGGGACGTGGGGCGTGTGCACCGCGCGGCTTCCGACGGCGGAGGTCTGCAACAACCTCGACGACGACTGCAACGGCCAGATCGACGACGGGCTCAACCGCGGCTGCTCGTCGATGTGCGGTACCGGCAGCGAGACCTGCAGCGCGGGCAACTGGGGCAGCTGCACGGCGCGCACGCCCTCTGCGGAGATCTGCGGCAACGGCATCGACGAGAACTGCGATGGCATGGACGATCGCTGCGTGTGCATTCGCACCACCCAGACACCGTGGCAGATCCACCAGGGAGAGCCGCCCACCTGCTGGCCGCAGACCTTTCCCAGCAACGGCAATACCGGCGAGTACCAGTACTCCACCATTCCGGCAGCGAATGATCCGGGTTGGGCGCCGCATGCGTCGTCGAACATCAGCTTCGATACCCGCTCCACCATGTGCGGCGTCAACGGCGCGGCGGATCTCTGCGCCTGCCGGGCGGGTGGTGACTTCACCTACTTTCAGACCACGTTCGATCTGCCGTCAGGCTTCACGGTCAGCAGCATGATCGTCAGCATCGCCGACGTGGACGATGGCGTGCGCGTGAGCATCTACAACGCGAACTATCCGAACGGCGTCGTGGGCGGCTACGCGTTCCTCGGCGGCGGGGCGACGGCGGACCTGCGGCAGTATCTGGTGTCGGGCACCAATCGCATCGTGCTCACGCACATCGATGATTGTTGTCAGGTGCGGCGCATCGCGAACGCGACCATCACGCTCAACGGCAGCGCCATCAACGCCTGCCCGTAGTGGACGAGCGCCTTCAGGGAACGCCGCGGGCAGTGACATCGCGCGCCGACGCTGAATTCGACAACAACAGCCCGTGGGTGCGTGGGGATCCAGGGTTCAGCG
The DNA here is from genome assembly GCA_043758715.1 of Archangium sp. GTDB lineage: Bacteria > Myxococcota > Myxococcia > Myxococcales > Myxococcaceae > Archangium_A. Next base: position 17,317 of record JAYVNA010000704.1, on the reverse strand, counting down.
CGTTGCACGACGCGAGCGGGCTCTCGAGCTTCGCGGCGAGGACGCTCATGGGACCTGGTCGCTTCTCTTGGGGCGCGGCGTGTGGGCGACCTAAGCGACCACCGCGCAGCGGAACGGTCCGTGGTCGATTGAGTCGCTCGTGCCGGGCAGGCGCCGTCGGGCGAGTGCTCGGAGACGTAATCGCGTGATGACGTTCACGGGCACAGCGCGCCCAGACTCGGTGACAGCGAGGAGCGAGATGGCTACTCGGATGAGCGAAGTTGAGCGAAACCGGAACCCGCTCCGGTTTGGGGACATGAGTCACTTTCACGAAGCCTGATCCGGACGAGTACGCCCACAGCGACCATGCATCCGCGTCGCGATACGCCTTTCCTCAAACCAAAGCCGGTCCTGGTTTCGGTCGAACTTCGTCCCGTGAGGATCTTTGCCAGGGACGAGAGCCTGCGGGCGACGAGCACGCGCGAAATCTGAAAGCCCCACGTACCTCGAGGCTTATTTCTTCTTCGCCACTTCCTTCTTGAGCGGTCTCGGGTTGTCCGGCGTCCACTCGCCAGGCTTCGGGCCGTCACTCCATTCCTTCTCCAGTGCGCGGCACACGTTGTCTTCGCACTTCGTGCCGTGACAGCACGGCCCCGGAATGCACGACATCCCATTGCTCGCGCACGGGTGCCGGCGGCGTGCCTCTGCTCCGCCTGCGATCAGCAATGAAGTGAGCACCACCAACCGCCACATGGACCGAGTGTAGATCGACTCGGGGCCCGGCGCGTTGAAGGGGCATGCGACTTCTTTCCGCGGTCTGCCTCGTGGCGTTCTCGGCCTTTGCGCAATACACGCCGTCGGCTGGCCGAAATGCCCCGGCCACGGCGTACGACGAAGTGCGGGATCTCAAGACCGGCACCGTCACCCTTCGGAAGTCCGAACTCGAAGTCCCCAAGGACGGTCACGGCAACGCGCGAGGCAATCAGTACGACCTCGCTGTCGATGGCGCGTTCGATGGGCAGACCGTGCTCATTCTCGATCAGGTGGGCAACACCCTGGTGAACACGCGCGCTGCGCTCAAGGAGAAGGGCCTCTCGTCAGTGGTGTACCCGAACGGCTCGACCCCTTCTCCAGCAGAGCTGAAGAAGGCGCTCGAGAAGTCATGTCAGCTCTGGCTGATCTCTTCAGGCATGCCGATGCTCAAGCCCGAACACCTCGCCTTGATCAAGTCGTTCTTCGACGCCGGCCACGGCGTGTACATCTGGGGCGACAACGAGCCGCTCTACGCCGACGCGAATCGGGTGGCCGACGCGCTGGTGCCTGGCCTGCGCATGGAAGGCAATCTCGCCGGCGACAAGGTGGTCGGAATCGCGGACGGGCAGGGGAAGGTCGGCCTGCGCGCGGGGCACCTGATCACCACCGGCCTCGAGCATCTCTACGAGGGCGTCACCATCGCGACCGTGCAGTTCACCGAGGCTCACGGCCGAACGGGGGCTCTGTATGACGGTGAAGGCGGCTCCGCGCGCGCTCCGAAGCTGCCGGCCGGATTCACGCCGCTGCTCTACGGGTCCGCGGGCAATCTCGTCACCGTCGCCTACGAGAAAGACGGCAAGCGCCTGCTGATGGATGGCGGGTTCACCCGGCTGGCGATCAGCTGGGATGACGCGGGCACGGCGCGCTACGTGAAGAACGCGGCCGCCTGGCTGGTGCATGCCGAGAAGTTCAAGGAGACCGTGGCGGCGGTTCGGTAAGCCCTCTCCCCGACCCTCTCCCCCGCGGGGCCCGCGGGGAGAGGGGGACAAGACGCGTCAGGCGGCCTTGAGCACCACCTTCGTCCAGCCTGGCTCGCGCTTGTCGAAGTGTGAGTACGCATCGGGCGCCGCCTCGAGCTTGAGCCGGTGCGAGATGATGAACGACGGGTTCGCGCGCCCTGCGTGAATGAGGTCGCGCAGCTCGCGGTTGTAGTCTTTCACGTTCGCCTGGCCGCTGCCCACGCGCAGGCCCTTGGTGAAGTAGGCGCCGATGTCGAACGCGATCTGCCCTTCCTTCATCAGCTGATCAGGGCTCTTCGGATCTTCCGGTACGAACACGCCCACCACCCCGATGGCACCTGTCGCGCGCACGCACGCCACCAGCTGATTGAGTGTGACGTTCGGGTGCTCGTGTCCCTGGGGATCGTGCGCTTGCCAGCCCACGCACTCGCAGCCCTTGTCCGCGCCCCGGCCTTTCGTCAGCTCCATTACCCGCTCGACTGGATCTTCCTTCGAGTCATCGATGGCGACCGCCCCGATGCGCTCGGCGAGCTTCAGCCGATCAGGGTGGCGATCGACCACCATGATCTGCCGCGCGCCCTGAATCTCCGCCGAGTACGCGGCCATCAAGCCGACCGGCCCCGCGCCAAAAATCACCACCGACTCCGCCGGCTGCAGCTGCGCAAGCCGCGTCGCGTGCCACCCGGTGGGGAAGACGTCGGACAGCATCACGTAGTCGTCCTCCTTCTCCACCGCGTCCTCAGGCAGGCGCAGGCAGTTGAAGTCGGCGAACGGCACCCGCAGGAACTCGGCCTGTCCACCCTGGTAGGGGCCCATCTCGGCGTAGCCGTAAGCGGCTCCCGCATTGCCCGGGTTGGTGGTGAGGCAGAAGCCGGTGAAGCCCTTCTCGCAGTTCCGGCAGAAGCCGCAGCTGATGTTGAACGGCAGGCACACCCGGTCGCCCACCTTCACGCGCACCACCGCCGGGCCGACTTCGATCACCTCACCGAGGTTCTCGTGGCCGAGCACCTTGCCGCGCTCCACGGTGGTGCGGCCCTCGTACATGTGGAGATCCGAGCCGCAGATGTTGGTGGTGGTGATGCGCACCAGCGCATCGGTGGGGCGCTCGATCTTCGGATCGGGCACGTCGTGAATGCTGACCTTTCGGGGACCTTCGTAGACGAGGGCCTTCATGGTGATGCTCCTGGGTGATGGGTCTCACCCAGCGCGAGCATTCGCCATGCCGATGGTCGAACGGCGAGGCGCTACTTATTCATGAGGGCGTTTGCCTTCCGCCCTCACTTGTAGGTCGCCTTGATGGTGCTGCGAACGACCATCCCCCCGGCCAGGCACACGCAGTTGACGTTCGAGCTCTCGGTCTTGTCGCCCGCGAAGGTGCGCACGCCGACGACCTTCTTGCCGGACGCCTTCGCCTTGCTCTGGAACTTGAGGAAGGTGCCGAGCAGCGCCCAGCGGCAGGCCTCTTCCTTCGATTTGCCGAACGCGTTGCTGCTCGCGTGGCCGGTGTCTTCTTCGCCGGGCACCGCGGGGCCGAAGCTGAAGAGCGCGGGGTCGAGCTTCTCTCCGCTCTTGCTCGGAATGGCAGCGATTGAATCGAAGGTCACGGTGACGACCTGATCAGCAGCGAAAGCGGGCATCGACAACGCAGCGAGGGCGACGACGAGGGCGTATTTCATGAGGCCTCCAGGACGTGAGAGATGAGCGGGTATTCCAGAGCCCGGACCCGATTGCCATGTCTGCGATGAGAGGCTTACTGCCCCGCGTCGCCGTAACCGAGCACGCGCCGTTGCCAATCGGCTTCGAGCCTGCGATCGGCGAACACCACGCACTCGGGGTCGACGTTGTCTTCGAGCCGGGCGAACTCCGGGCCGTGCCCCGCGGAGCCCACGATGCGGGCATTGGGCAGGTCGACGCCCAGGCGCGCGGCGTCACGCACCGCTTGCTCGAGGGACTGCTCGCGGAAGACCTGGGCCTGCGTTCGCACCGCTTCCACCCAGTCGAGGGGAAACTCAGCGCGCAGCACCACGCTGACCCGCTGCGAGTGCTCTTCCCCGCGATGCTTGAGGTTGCGGGTGGCATACGAGGGGCGGGCGGCGTCGAGGCGGGCCTGCACCACGCTGATCAAATCGAGCGGGAAGGGCTGCGAGGGCACGAGCACCACGTCGAGGGTGGCGTAGGGGTCGACCGATTGCCGGCCCTCGATGGCGCGCAGCAGCTCCGCGCGGCGGCTGAAGAGATCATCGCCTTCGAACCACAACGCGCAGTGCTGCGAGCCGGGGCGGGCCGCGGCGTCGCGATCGGTGGTGTTCGCCCGATCGAGGTTCAACTCGAACACGTCGAGCGATCCCGCGGCCGGCGCCACCAGGTGCGGGCGGGGCTTCTCGTCGAGTCGGCGGCCGAGGCGTTCTTCAGCCTCCCGCAGGGTGTCGTGAATCACCTGCTCACTCATGGTAGCGGTGCGAATGATCCGGTACGGCGGTTCGGGCTCGAACACGAGGCCGTCTTCAATGGCGGTGTCGCGCATCGCGGTGCCCGGCAACACGTAGAGCGCGAACACCTGCGCGCAGTCACCGAGGTCGTGTTTCTCGAGGAAATCGACCCCGCGCATCACGTCGTCCGGGGTGTCACCGGGGAGTCCGACGATGAGGTCGACCAGCAGGTCGATGCCTTCGGCGCGCATCATCTTTGCGGCCGCTGCCACCATCGCGGGGTTGCCGCCGCGCTTGACCCGCTTGAGCGTCTTGGCGCTCACCGATTGCAGGCCGATCTCGAGCTTGTCGAAGCCTGCTTCCTTGAGCATCACCACGTGCTGCTGACTCAAGCCCTCGGGCCGGACCTCGGCGAAAAACGACATCGCGCGGTTGGTGTTGGCGCGAATGAGCGCCTCGAGCACCAGCTCGAAGTCGGGGCGGTGATTGAAGGTGGGGTCGAGAAAGCTGAGCTCGGTCGCGCCGCGATCGCGCAAACCAGACACCACCGCCTCGACCTGGGAGGGATTGAGCACCCGGATGCCGCTCGCCGCCTTGGGGTAGAAACAGAAGGTGCACTTCGAGCGGCACCCGCGCGCGCCTTCCACGTAGGCAGAACGCTCCGCTTCCACCGGCACCAGCCCCTCGAGGTAGGGCGAGGCGTAGTCCGAGAGCGGGAACTTCGCCGCGCGCGCGGGGCCAAAGGCAGACATGCCGCCGTTCGTGCGCACCGAGACGCCGGGAATGCCGAGCAGATCGGCCCCGCTCAGCTCGCGCTGGAGAATGTCGGACAGCGCTTCTTCGCCTTCACCGGAAACGGCGACGTCGATCGCGTGCTCCGAGAGCAGCCAGGTGTTGTCGGGGCTGACTTCGGGTCCTCCGATGAGCACCTTCGTTCGCGGTGAGCGGCGCTTGACCTCGCGCGCCAGGTGCAGGCTGCGATCGACGTTCCACAGGTAGAGCGAGAGGCCGAGGTAGTCGGGTTCGTCTCTCGCGAGCAGGTCAGCGAGGAGGGTGTCGCCAGAGCCGTCGGTGACGCCGGGCGGAAGCACTTCGACCTGCACGCGATCGGAGAAGCCGTGCACGCGGGTGGCGACGCCCAGACAGCCGGCGGCGAGGGGGACGTTGCCGGTGGCGGCCATCGCGGCGGGGGGCGGTACGGGCAGCTGCACCAGCTTCAATCTCTTTCGTGCGTTCACTTGCAGTCCACCCGTGAAATGAGCGCGACCGCGGCGGCCCGTATCACCTCGGCATGGGCTGAATCTTTCCGGGCCAGGGCTTCGAGCTCGGTGCGTGCGACGTCGAGTTTTCCCGACGCCTCGAACGCCATCACCGCGTTCTGCAGCGCGTACTTCCAATTGCCCTCGACGCCCTCGGCACCAAAGCCGGTGCTCGCCTCGAGAAAATCAAACGCGGCCTCGAGAAAGCGTCGCTTCTTCCAGCTCGCGGTCGCGCGGTCGAAGCGCTGGGCGGCGGCGTCGAAGGCCGCGGTGCGAGGCTGCGTGTCGGTGCGCACCATCAGAATCGGTAACGAGCACTTCTGGGGAGCGGCAGACGACAGCAGCAGCAAACAGAGCGTGAGCATGTGACTTCACTTCACCGAGAAGAACGCCTTGAGCGGGGGCGCCATGTTTTGCGGAATGTTCTCTTCCCACGCGCCGCCGTCGATCTTGCGGCCGGTGGACTTCGCGTTGGCGTCGAGCTCGTAGAAGACGGGGATTGAGCTGGCGTCGAAGCCGAGTTTCTTCAGCTGATCAGCGAACTCGTCGATGTCGATGCTGATCAGGTACGTGCCCGCGAAGGCGTCGGTCATGCGCTTGTCGTTCATGCTCGCTTCGAGTTGTTTGCACGGCTTGCACCATTCGGCGCGCAGCTCGAGGAAGGGCTTGAGCTTCTTCTCCTTCGCCTTCTTCAGCTCGGCGGGGAGCAGGGTGGTGAGCGGACCCATGTCGGGCGTGAGCCGCACGTAAGCGCGCGGGGCCTCGGGGGCCGCAGCGATGGCCGGCAGGGACACCAGGGCGATCACAATCAACCGGAGCGTCGTATGCATCCGGGCATCATGACAGCGAGCGGCGCGCTGGGAGCCAGCTCATTTTCCGGCGCCGAGGATCCTGCTCGTCTTGCTGGCGATGGATTCAAGGCCTCGAAGAAGGGGGTGCTGAAAGGTTGAGGCGGTGCATGTCACCGACAGGCTCTCGATCCGTTCGACCGGGGCCTGCGAATCCGGGTCAGGACACTGATTCAGAGGGCCCCGTCCGCGTCACCATCACGAAGCCAGGTCACCCGAGCGACTGGAGTGCGAAGCTCGAGAGACAAGCCCGAGTTGAGCATGAAGGACGAGCTTAACCCCCGCCTTCCTCAAGGCCTTTTTCCCTTACCCAATCGGAACGAACACGCGCTGCGAACCGCGCGTCGAGCGCGCCTGAATGTGATCGCTCGCCTCGCGCCCGCCCGGCAGCGTCACGTAGATGTGCCCGTGGGGATTGCCCGGCGAGTTGTAGGGCGCAAACACCACCACCGCTCCGGGCGGCAACTTCTTGAGCTGCGCATCGCTCACGTTCTTGATCTCGCGGAAGCGGCGATCGTGCGCCAACTTGTTTGCGTACATGTACGCGGACGGCAGGGGGGAGACGTAGAGCCCGGCCTTGCCCAGTGAACGATTCACGCCGCGCGCGCACCAGCCGCGGGTGTTCATCAGGCGAGCCTGTCGCTCCGCCGCGGCCGCGAGCTTCGCTGCCTTGGGGCCGAACTTCCCGAACGCGCCCGTGGGCTTCGGCTCGTGCACCGTGCCGCCAGACGCGCCACGCGTGAGGGCCCGCGCGATCGGACCGGACATCTTCGCCCGGTCAGCCAGCGAAAGGCCGTTCTTGTTGCTGTCAGCGGCGAACGCCCGGCTCAGCGCCAGGTTCACCAGCCCCCGCGCCCGCGAGACTGAGACGAAGCCACTGCCCATGCGCGCCTGCTTGTACGCCTCGCGCAACGCCACCTCGGAAGCACCGGTGACCAGCGTGGTCGCCTTGCGCTGCTCGGCTGAGGAGAGCTTCCCGTCGTGGTTCGAGTCCGCCTTGAGCAACGCAGTGCGGACGGCAGCAGCTCGGTTCGACACGGTGGCGCGCGAGAGGGTCATGCTGCGTTGTCGGCCGAGGCGGGTTCTCGGCTTTTCGCCCCGGTTGTCTCGAACGCTGACAGATCAGAGCGAATTACGCGGTCAATTTGCCCTCTCCCCGACCCTCTCCCCGACCCTCTCCCCCGCGGGGAGAAAGAGCTCGGAGCTCGTCATTCCCAGTTCGTCTTCCCCGTCAGCGCTCGCTCGAGCACCTCGCTCATGCCGTGTGAGAGCTGCTTCGGCAGCTCGCCCACCTCGAACGCCTTCACCTCGAGAATCTCGAGCGGGTTCATCGGCGCACGCATCGGGGCCGACACCTTCGCCGCCACCACCATCGTCACCGCATGAAACCGCGGGTCGCGTTCGAACGCCGAGTACACGCCGAGCAGCTCACCCGCCTCGAGCAGCTCGACGCCCGCTTCTTCCATCAGCTCCCGCGGCAACATCGAACGCAGCGTCTCGCCCCACTCCAGCGTGCCGCCCGGCAGACACCATTCTCCCGTGTCCCCTCGGCGAATCAACACCACCCGCCCCTGGGGATCTCTCGCCACCGCCACCAGTCCCACCACCGGCCTTCGCAACAGGTGACGCGCGGTCTCTTTCACCAATCCCCAGACGGCCTTCGGTACACGCATGACAATCCTTTTATCCGTCCTACGCTGCGCCGCGTGACTTCCCCCCGACGTTGGCTCGTGCTCGGCGTTTTCGCCGGCATCAACCTCACGATTCAGATTCTGTGGATCGCCTACGCCCCCATCGCGCACCAGTCGGCGACGTTCTACGGCACCAGTGAGCTCGGCATCGGCGTGCTGGCGATGAGCTACATGGCCGCGTACCTGCCGCTCTCGATTCCCGCCTCGTGGGTGATCGACACCAAGGGTTTCAAGTTCGGCGCAGGCGTGGGCGCGGTGTTGATGGGCATCTTCGGGCCGCTGCGCGGGCTCGCGGGCTCGAACTACTGGCTGGTGCTGCTGTGCACCTGCATGCTCGCCGCCGCCCAGCCCTTCATGCTCAACGCGTGGACCAAGTGCGCCGCGCTCTGGTTTCCCCCCGCCGAACGCGCGACCGCGGTCGGCATCATCACCTTCGCAAACCTCGTGGGCACCGCCGTCGGCATGGGCCTGACGCCGGTGCTCTTCAAGACGATGAGCATTCCGCAGATTCAGCTCGCGTACGGCGTCATCGCGGCGATGAGCTCGCTGCTCTTCCTGGTGTTCGCGCAGGCCCGCCCGCCCGGGGTGATCGACGAGCCGCGCGCGCTGATGCTCGACGGCCTCAAGTCGGCGCTCAAGAAGCGCAGCTTCCTCATCTACCTGGGCGTGTTCTTCGTGGGCATGGGTGTCTTCAACGGCATCACCACCTGGATCGAAGGCATCGTGCGGCCCCGCGGCTTCGACGAAGAAGACGCAGGCCTGCTCGGCGCGCTCATTCTCGGGGGCGGGCTGTTCGGCGCGGTGATCATCTCGGTCTTGTCTGATCGGCAACGCCGACGGCGCTTCTACCTGGTCCTCGGCCTCACCCTGGGAGCGCCGGGGCTGCTGGGACTGGCCTTCGCCACCACCTTCTTCTGGCTCGCGGTCACCGGATTCTGGATGGGGTTCTGGCTCACCAGCACGGTGCCCGTGGGAATGCAGTACGGCGCTGAAGTCACCCGCCCCACCCCGGAAGGCACCTCGAGTGGCCTCATCCAACTGGTGGGGCAGGCTTCGGTGGTCTTCGTGGTGCTGATGCAGGAGACGAAGCTGGCCAATGGCTCGTTCGTGGCCTCCTTGATGGGAGCGATGGTGTTGCTTTTTGTCGCCGCCTTCGCTTCGAGCCGCCTCGAAGAAGCTGCGTAGGGTCGGCGAAGACCCTTGATAGGGTCCCGCCGATGAGAGCCGCGCACGCATTCCTGACCGCCTCACTCGCCTCAATCATTCCCTTTACCGCCTCGCAGGCCCACGCCGCCGAGGGAGCGGCTTCGGTCGCCGCCGCCAGCAAGTCGCTGGAAACGGCGCGCACCAACCTCACCAGGGCCGTCGAAAAGATTCAGCCTGATCCGCCCAGCACTGCTGACCTGGACGCCGCCAAGGCCGCGGTCGACGCCCTCAAGGACGCCATCGACTTCGGCGCCAACCGCGAGCCAGAAGATCTCGACTACGCCCGCGCCGCGCTCTCGGCCCGCAAGGAACTGCGCACGCAGCGCGAGTACGTCGATGCCCGCCGCGCGAAGGTGCACATCTTCAATCACCGCCGATCGATCGACACCGCGCTGGCTGCGTTGAAAGAGGCGGCGAAGAAGGTCGAAGCGAAGGAGCCCGCGCAGAAGGACTTCGACGACGCCCGCTCCGCCGCCGATGCGCTCAAGAAGGAAGCCGACGAGGGCCGCCCCTTCGCCAGTCAAGACACTGCCTTCGCCACCTACCTCGCCGACGTCGACGCCACCGTCTCGAAGCAGAAGAAGGCGTTCGACGATCGCTGGGTCGCGCTGTCTGCCGACAAGCACCGCGCGCTGGTGGAAGAGGCGCGCAAGAATCTGGCCTCTTCAATGGCAGCGCTGGGTAAGGGCGCCACCGACGAGCAGTTCAAGACGGCCGACGAAGCCGGAGCGGCGCTCACCAAGCGCCTCGACGAGGGCAAGCCGCTCGAGGCCAACGCCAGCTACAAGGCCATCTCTGAGAAGGCCCGCGGGGAAGTCGCCACCGCGAAGAAGCGCATGGACGAGCTGTGGACCGAGACGGGCCTGGCCCGCCTCAAGGCCGAGATCGAGCCCGCGTTCAAAGACCTGCAGATCGCCGCCAGGGCCGTGCGCCAGCGCAAGCCCAGCGATGATCAGCTCGCCGAGGCGCGCACGGTGGCCATCGTGGTGCGCAAGCTGGTCGAGAAGTTCGCTCCCGAAGCCAAACGCAGCGAAGCGTTCGGGCAGTACGTCGAGACCGTGAAGGGCACCTTGAACGAGGTCGAAGTGCAGCTGCAGCTGCGCTCCCTCGATGCCGCGCGGCGCGATCTCACCGCGGCGATGCGCAAGGTCGAGGGCAACGCGCCCACCGAGGAGAACTTCTCCGAGGCGACCAGCGCCCTCCTGGTGGTCGAGAAGACGCTCGAGTCGGTCAACGCCAAGGACCCGCTGATGATCGCCCCCGCGGCCGATGCCCGGCAGGCGCTGAAGGACTCCAGGGCCAGCATCACCAAGAAGAAGGGCGATCTCGAAGCAGGCGACGTGCTCGGCAAGCTCTCGGCCGCCCGCAAGGACCTCACCGCGGCGATGCGCAAGGTCGAGGCGAAGGCGCCCACCGAGGAAAATTTCTCCGAGGCGAACAGCGCGCTGCTGGTGCTCGCGAAGACCCTCGAGACGGTGACCAGCAAGGACCCCAAGGTGATCGCCGCCGCCGCCGATGGGCGCCAGGCCCTGAAGGACTCGAAGGCCAGCGTGGCGAAGAAGAAGGTCGACCTCGTCACCGGAGATTCGCTCGGCAAGCTCGCCGCCGCCCGCAAGGACTTGAACGCGGCGATGCGCAAGGTCGAGGCGCGGGTGACCAACGCCGACGCCTTCTCCGAGGCGAACAGCGCGTTGCTGGTGCTCGAGAAGACCCTCGAGGGCATGGACCCGAAAGACTCGTCGCTGAGCGCGGCGATCGCCGACGGCCGGCAGGCGGCGCGTGACTCGAAGGCCAGCATCGCCAAGCGCCAGGGCGAGCTCGACACCACTGCTCAGTTGGCGACCCTCGCCACCGCCCGCAAGGACCTGAACCAGGCGATGCGCAAGGTCGAGGGCAAGTCGCCCAACGACGACGCGTTCGCCGAGGCGAACAGCGCGGTGCTGGTGCTCGAGAAGACGCTCGCCACCATGAACGTGAAGGACTCCGCGCTCACCGCGCAGGTGGCCGACGGGCGGCAGGCGCTGCGTGACAGCAAGGCGAGCATCAACAAGCGCCGCATCGAGGTCGACGTCGAGCTGCAGCAGGGCCGGGTGGAGGAAGCGCGCAAGGTCGCCGACAAGCAGCTCGACTTCATCGCGGGCCCCACCATCAGCAACAAAGACTTGAGCGCCGCCACCGAGGCAGTGAAGGCCATCTCCACCGCGCTCGAGGCCGGGGCCGGGTTGACCGCGAAGAGCCGCGAGTACGCCGCCTACGAGCGTGAGGTGAAGAAGCGGGTGACCGAGGCGAACGGAAAAATCGCCCGCCGCACCGTGGCGCTCGCCGGCAGCGATGGACGCGCGGTGCTCACCGAGGCGCTCGCGACGGCGAAGGAAAAGCTCGAGGCCGCTCGTCAGCCGGCGTGCACCGATGCCGACGTGGCCGCGGCCGCCAAGAGCGTCGATGAGTACGGCGCGAAGATCGACGGCCAGGTGCCGCTCGAGGCGCAAGACAAGGGCTACGCCGCTGCGGCCGAGCGCGCGCGCAACGCGCAGTTCGGGCTCATCGAGACGCTCGAGCTGGCGAAGCAGGCGCGTGAGCTGCGGAAGAAGACAGGCGAGGCGTACTCGGCGGGCATCGCGGCGTTCGAGGCGGCGGAAGGCGGGAAGGATCTGCGCTCGCAGAAGGCCGGGTACGAGAAGGCGCTCGCGCTGTTCAAGTCGTGCAAGGAAGAAGGGAACTCGATGGTCGAGGGCAACCCGATGCTGGCCAAGGCCATCGTGCTGGTCGATGGGCGCAACGGAACTCCGAAGGAAGTGGTGGGGCTGTGCACGGCGCGCATCGGCACCACCGAGCCGTTGATCAAGCCGCTCGCGGCGCTCATCGCGTTCGATGACGGGCCGAAGACCGCGTACGAGAAGGCGAAGAACCTGATGGCCGCGGGGAAGAAGGTCGACGCGCTCGCGCAGTTCGATGAGTGCACGGCGACGGGCATCACCCTGGCGCACCGCAACCCCGAGCTGAAGGAGCGCTCGTTCACCGTGGCGGGTACCAGCATCACCCTGGCTGAGTTGAACAAGGTGTGCGCGCAGCAGAGCAAGACGTTGCGCGAGAAGAAGTGAAGTGAAGCGGGGCATGCCCTCTCCCTCGCGGGGGAGAGGGAGACAGTTGAGAGATTCAGTGGAGGCTGCGGCAGTCTGCCGCGCACCCGTCACCACCGACCGTGTTCCCGTCGTCACACACCTCGCCCGCGTCGAACCGTCCGTCCCCGCAGGTGGGAATGGTGCAGTCCTCACGGCACAGCGACGCGGTGTCGAGCGCCTCGATGGTGATGGGCTGCGTCATGTCGAGCGCGATCCGCACCCCATCGTCCCGCACCCAGCCCCAGGTGCTGATGCCCGTCATGAAGCGCGGCGTGACCGTGATTCGCCAATGCCCGGGGAAGGGCAGCGGCCCCAGCGCCCCGCCATCGCTGTTCGCATCGAACTGCCAACGCCCGAACGCGGTGCCTGAACCCGAAGGCCCGAGGAAGAACTCGCCCGGGGTGTCGTCGGCCACGTCCACCCCCACGCCCGGGGGAAGGCCGGTGATGTCGAAATCCACCGTGGAGGCCGGTTGGCGCGGGCTGCTGCCCCCGAGGAAGTCGATGCCGTGCGTGGTGACCAGCGACAGCCTTCCCGTCGCCGAGTCTGCATAGAGATAGATGCGGCTCTCGGACACCTGCTCGAGCCCGGTGTGCGAGCTCGCGCTGCGGTAGCCGTAGAAGCGCTGCACCGTGCCTGAACGCACCAACGCATCGGTACCGATGCGCGTTCCCGACGGCTGCGTGATGCGGAAGGCCGGAGTGTCGCCGTTCGCCGCGCCCAGGTCGCAGGCCTCATGCCCCGCCCGCACTCCGTCACCACACACCGGCACCGTGCAGCGATTGGTGCAGTCATCGAGGTCGACGGTGTTGCCGTCATCGCACTGCTCCACGCCTGCTTGCACGAAGCCGTCACCACACCGCGACGGCACGCAGCCCCCCACGCACGAATCGGAATCGACGGCGTTGCCGTCGTCGCAACTCTCCACCCCGCGCTGCAGAAAACCATCACCACACTGCGCCAGCTGGCAGCTCGACAGACAGGCATCACCCTCATCGGTGTTCGCGTCATCACACGGCTCGACGCCCAGCCACACCCGCCCGTCACCACAGCGCGCCGCGATGCAGCCGCTCAAGCAGGCGTCGGTCTCGACGGTGTTCGCGTCGTCGCAGGGCTCTACGCCCTGCTGCACGAAGCCATCACCGCAGCGCGCCAGCTTGCAGCCCTCGACACATTCATCTTCGTTGCTGCCGTTGCCGTCGTCGCAGGCTTCCACCCCGCGCTGGCGCAGCCCGTCGCCGCAGAGGGCGGGCAGGCAACGCGTCGAGCACGCGTCTTCGTCGTCGCGGTTGCCGTCGTCGCAGCGCTCGGGCGGCTCGAGCTGGCCATTGCCGCAGCTGGGCACGGTGCACTGCGCGTTGCAGGTCCCGCCCGCGTCGGCGGGGTTGGGGCCCGGGTCACACAGCTCGCGGTTGGCCCACACCACGCCGTCGCCGCAGCGCGCGAAGTCGCACGAGGTGAGGCAGGCGTCGGTGTCGTCGGTGTTCCCGTCGTCACACGACTCGCCCACGTTCACCACGCCGTCGCCGCAGAACGACACCCGCACGATGCCCGGCGGGACCAGCGCGGTGCGGCCGCAAGCCGACAGCAGCACCGGGAGCATCAGCCAACGAAGCATCGACCCGCATCGTGGCACACCTGCCGGAGGTGCGGCCTTGTTGCTCCCCGCCCCCGCAGGGGCGATCCTCCTCGCACATGCTCAGCTCGCTGCTCGTTTCGGCTTTACTCGCTACCGCGCCTGACGTGGGCGGGGCCATCACCGAGGCGCGCCGGGCGTTCATCGAAGATGGCGAAGCTCGGGTCTCTGCAACGCCCACCCATCGCGTCGTCTCGCACGCCGACGGCTCGCTCGAGCTGCAGGGCGCCCAGTCACTCCAGTTCTCGCTTCAAGCCGTGCGGCGGGAAGGCGCGAAGCCGTGCCGCGCGACCGTGAGCAACCGGGTGGTCGACGAGCGCGCTCCACGCACGCTTCACACGCAGCGGGCCTGCGCGCTCGAGGAGCGCTGGACCAACGGTCGTGAAGGCCTCGAGCAGACCTTCATTCTGCAGCGCCCGCCCGCCGGCACCGGCGCGCTCACGCTCTCGCTTTCCGTGCGCGGGCCCTGGCATCACCAGGACGACAACGGCCAGGTGTTCAGCGGGCCGGGCGCGGTCGACGCGCTTCGCTACGGCAACGCCTTCGTGGTGCGCGCGGGCCGCAAGCTGCCCATCGAGGTCACGCACGTCGAAGGAGGGCTCGAGCTGAAGGTGCCGCGCGAGCTCGTCGAGGCGCCGGGCGCGTTCCCGATGATCATCGACCCCCTCGTGTCGAACGAGGTGCCGCTCGCCCCCATGCTCACCGGCTCGGTTCCTCTTCCGGGCAACGAGCAAACGCCCGCCATCGCGCTGAACAATGCCGGGCAGCCGATGATCGCATGGGTCGACGACCGCAGACAGAACGGCACCGACATCTTCGGCGCGCGCCTCAGCTCGAGCGGCGTGTTGTTCGATCTCAAGGGCATCGCCGTGGCGACCGACCGCCTTCGCCAACTCGAGCCCACCATCTGCGGTGACGGCAACGGCTGGCTGGTCGCCTTCGCTTCCGAGATCCCCGGCGGGTACCAGGTGCGCGCCGTCAGGGTCGACCAGAACGGCGTGCCAGCGCTGCCGTTCGACATCGATTCGGGCAGGCAACCGTCACTCGCCACCAAAGGCAGCTCCGGCGACAGCCTGCTCGCCTACGTGGAACCTGGGGGGGCGGTCATCGTCACCACGCTCACGCCTTCGAACCTGCAGCTGGTCGAGGGGGCGAGCGACTCGACTCAGGGCCGGGCCAGCCACCCTGCCGTCGCGGCCTCCGGCACCGATTGGACCGTGGTGTTCGAGAGCACGGTCGGGACGAACCCCCCGGTGATCCGAGCCCTGTCTGGGTCAATCCTGGGCGCGATGGAGCAGGGCGTCTCGCCGACCAACTTCGGCGGCGCTGCGACGAAGCCCGTGGTCGCCTATGGGGAGGCCGTGCTTCCGGGCGACGCGGTGTACGTCTATTGGGAGCAGGGAACCGACGTGGTGGGCAAGCGCATCGGCTCGTTTGGGGCGCTCGACAACACCTTCCCGAGCGCCCGAAGCCCCGCGCTCGCGCGCAGCTCGAACATGCTCGGCTCGAAGCCGATGCTCAGCTTCTTCGTTCAGAACCGGCTGAACTTCGTCGACCTCGCGAACGTGCCGGCACAGCCACCAAGCCTGCCCGTGGGCGCACGCGCGAAGGACCTCGCGGTCGCCGGCAACGGCCAGGGAGGGCTCTTCGCGACCTGGTCGGAGGACACGCTGCTGGGCTCGGACGTGTGGGGGACGTACTTCAGCGGCGGCTTCGTCCAGCCCACGGTCATCGGGCAGGGGACGCCGCCCGTGCGCCTGGAGCACGTCGCCTTCGCCGAGGGCAGCGAGGAGGGCCTCGCCGTGTGGGTCGAAGGCGCGGGCGTCGTGCGCGGCGCCCGGGCGCGGCTCGAAGATGACGGCGGCGTGGCGATCGCCAATCCCTTCCTGCTCGCATCGACCGCGGGCGTGGTGGGCCTCGACGTCGCCGCCTCTGACGCCGATGGCGGTTACCTCACCGTCTGGCTGAACGCTGACGGCGTGGTGCAGGGAATGATCAGCGCTCTCGATCGACCGATGAGCGGCACGCTCACCCTCGACCTGAGCGGGGCCAACGCCGGCCCTTCGGTCGCGTGGGACGAGTTCAATGCGAGCTGGGTGGTGGCCTGGGGTCAGACCTCGGTGGTCACCGGGCCCCAAACCCGAACCGTGAGCCGGACGTCGTCGCTGGGCACGATCATCACCCGGGGGACGGAGGCCGTCCGCGACCTCGACCACACCTGCGTCAACGGCAAGTGCGTGCTCGCCGTCGAGCGCGGCGTCCCCAGCGACGTTCAGACCTCGCTCTTCTCGCCC
Source organism: Archangium sp. (assembly GCA_043758715.1). Lineage (GTDB taxonomy): Bacteria > Myxococcota > Myxococcia > Myxococcales > Myxococcaceae > Archangium_A. The sequence goes on along the minus strand of JAYVNA010000704.1, from coordinate 1,081 downwards.
TCGACGCAGTCTGCCATCACACCCACTCTGACGGTGGGAAGCCAGCCGGTGGTCACCCATGATGGAACCAACTTCTTCCTGAGCTATCGCACGCCCGGTGGTTTCAATCTGGTGAAGGTGGGTCTCACCAACGGGGCCCAGACGTTCGTGGTCGGGGTGCCGGCGTCACCGGGTTCACGCCTGGGGAGCATGAGTCTCGCGCCCGGCACGCCGCCCGTGATGGCCTGGTCGGAGTTCGACGCCACCACCGGTCTCTCTTCGATTTTTCTCGAGCGGGTGAGCTCGCCCCTTCAGGTCTCGCGAAACGTGGTGGCCAACGGCACGTCTCCTTCGCTCGGCACCCGGGGCGTCGCGGCCGGTGCGGTCGGCGTGCTCGTCTACGGGCGGTTCGACACAGATCCGAACGCGCTGAACTTCCGCGGGTGGGCGCGAAGCTTCGACTTCCGCGATGGCGGAACCATCGATGCCGGAGTGATGGATGGGGGACTCGATGCCGGAGTGGACGATGCAGGCAGCGGCGAAGACGCCGGAGTGGACGATGCTGGAATCCACGATGCTGGGATCGACGATGCTGGGATCGACGATGCCGGCCCGGGTCTCGACGCGGGCTTCGAGCCGCCCGATGCGGGCGCGGTGATCTTCACCAGTTCCGGTTGCACCTGTCAGTCGCTCGGCTCCGCGCCGCTCGCGTTGGCCCTGCTCCTCTCGTTGAGGCGGCGCCGCTGAGCTGATCCGCGGGCTTCGCGCGCTCCCGTTTTCTCACAAAACAGAAAGATCGTTCGGGGCGGCTCGCCCTCTTGCGGCAGCGCGCCTCGCTTCGTTACACCGCGCCTTCTCTTCCTGGGAGATCTCCAACGTGAAAAACCTTCGATCAGCAGTTCTTGGCGCGGTCCTGTTCACCGGCATCGGCTGCTCGGGGACCGTGACGGACGCTCCTCAGAGCCTGCGCATCTTCTCGACCCAGCCCGGGCAGAAGCTGTCGGGTCCTTCCGCGGGTGCGCCCGTGCAGGTGCTCGCCGACTTCCTCAACCGCAGCGCCACCGGCCTCACCGTCGACCAGTCGACGATCTCGACCGACGGC
>JAYVNA010000703.1:0-10090 GCA_043758715.1 Archangium sp. | reverse complement strand
GCCTCGTGCGCCAGGTGCGACAGGAGTCGCGCGGGGACATCGGTGTTGTGGCCGATCACGACAACCGGCCTTCCATTGATGACGCACGCGAGCCCCTGGAACCGCGGAGAGGGCAAGACCTCCACGTGAATGACCGGGATCCCTCTCCGCCAAAGGTCAGCGGTGGCCGTATCGAGGGTGACACCCCTTCCCCCTCGGGCCAGCTCGCTGTGCCAATGAGTCGGATCGCTTGGGGGCAGTTCGACTGGCGGCAGCGCGCCTCGAGTGGAACGGAGAACGGCGGCGGCAACGCTCAGCGCCGAGTGGATCGTCGCTCCCAGCTGGTCCACAGTGATCTTGGACACCTTGCGCAGCTGGGCGTTCGCGTAGGCAGGCGCGATCAGTTTCTGCTTGGGATCGTGCACCACGGCGAGCGGGGCGTGGAAGAACCTCGCGATTCGGATCTCGACTTCTGGGATCAGCGCCGCGTCCTTCTCGCAGGATGCGTCCCACCAATCAGGAAGCACCGCCGCCTCGATGAAGGCGCGGTCGAACCCTGCTTTTCGAACCCTGCTGAGCAGGTCTTTGGTGGACTTGTTCGCGGCGACTCCCTCCAGAACGGCCGCGGAACCATACGCGGTGAACCTCGCTTTCGGGAAGCTGCCAGTTCGGAGAAACCGCTGATTGCGGGCGAGGTCCGATCGGGGAGCCTCACACGCGGGCTTCGGACGGACTTGAAAATCCCCGTGTCGCTGGTTCGATTCCGGCCTTGGGCACTCGTTTCAGTCGGATAGGTCGTGGGTTGCCTCCACTGAGTCCGCTGTTTGAGCCTGTTTTCGTTCTCCTCTGGCACACCTGTGGCACAGCGGCGAGCCGCATGCTCGACGCCCTGTCCGCTCTCACAGCCGTGCGGATCTGTGCCGCGAAGCGTGGCGTGTTGGGCTCGCCGCGGCAGAGGAAGTGAGCGGAGGCGCTCGGCAGGAACTCGATTCGGTACCCAGACCGAGAGCCGCCAGCCGATCGTCGCCCTGCGCCAGCCGACTCTGCGGAGCCGTCAAGGCCGAGGCGTTGACCGTTGAATACGCGCGGGACTAGACGGCGAGCAGACCGCCCCCACTGCGCCGCCTGCGTACGTCGGGCACAGATCGCCAGCGCGGTGAAGTCTATTCCGTCGCGCTACTTTACATCGACCGTCTGAACCGGTGCCGGGGCAACAGAGTTTCTTGAGGCCTTCTCCCCGGCCAAGAATTCTTCCACTTGGATCGCCACGGGCCCCTTCTTCGCCTTGGCCCCACGCTGCGATGCGTCTCGAAGATCGATGATGATCGGATAGGCCTCCGGAACATCGCCGTGAGCAGGAAGGATCGCCGGCACTTCGTAGAGGGGCCCTTCGAAGACGTACACAGCAAGCACGATGGCCCGAACACCGGGGCCCGGGCCCGAACTGCTTCGGAAGCCCCGGACGCCGTCACACGCCTCGGTGTAGCCCCTGATCACCTTGGTCTTCGCGGAGCCGTCGGTGGAGACCTGCTTTGCCTCGACGTAGACCCCGCCCATCTGCACCAAGTCCGCGCGGCCAACACCGGCGGTGACCTCGGTGAGCACGTCAAATCCAGCGTCGAAAAGGTAGCGAGCCAACTTCTGTGTGACCCGTAGCTCCGCCTGTCGGATCTCGCCCTCCTCTTTGCGCAGAGCGTGCTGGCGCAACTCTTCTGTGTCGTAGAGTTCGCATCGGAGGCGGAAGCGATCGATCGCGCTCACGAGGAGCGCTCTCCCGCCGAGCCGCTCGCGAAGGCCAGCGTTCAGCCTGCGGGCGAGTTCGCGAAGGACCCCCACCCACTGACTGATCTCTTGGCTTCTCTCCTGATCGACTTCGACGGTCATTGCGGATGCTGGACCGCGACGCGGTCCGCTCAAGATCGCGCTCTTGAAACTGGAGTAGCTGGTGGGGACGTCAGGAACGACGACTATCTCCTCCGCAAACCAAGAGGGCTCGTCCGCTCGTGAATTCGTCAGCCCGCGAACGAGAAGTTCCTCAAGAATACGAAGGGCCCGTCCTGCCGACGCGTGAAACTCCAAACACACCGACTCGAGTTCTGGGGTGAAGCGATCCATGACTGGGCCCCAGGCTTCGAGCCGGTCGAAGAACGACTTGATCTCGGCATCACTCCTCTTGGTCGCGCCTCCGCCCTGAACGGTCCTGTAACTGGCTTGGCCCCGCTTCGTGCTCAGCACCTCGTGAAGCGCTTTGAGGGGGTTGGTCACTGGGTCGAATGCAAGAAACCGCAAGCAGGGCTCTTCGGTCAGCGCCACTGCCCGCGAGTCAAAGAAGCGAAAGGTATTGGAGTCATCCTCGTGCGCGATGCCCCCAGCACTGACGGGCCCTGCTGGTACAGGCTGCGGCCAGTCGGCTGGTACCTCTTCCATGGCGGCGAGGCGATTCCGACAGTGGACCATCTCAGGCAGAAATTTTCGCGTCGCCGCGCCCAGAGCCCGCCGCGCCTCGTCACTTTCGTTCAGAAAGTCGGTGCAGACGAGTCTTGTGCGCACATCGGTCTGCAGCCAGAGAAGCCAGGCGCGGGCACCGAACACGAACTCGCGCCCCTCCATCTGGAGAAGGTCCGAGAAGCGCCGGTCGAAGATCTCCAGAAACTCTCGCGAGAACGTGAACATGGACCGGCTCCTTGTGCATTGGGGACATAGCGTCCCGTGATCGAGCTGGTGCTGCGCCTACGGTCCGGCATGAAGGGCTTCGGCGACTGCCAGCGTTCTGGCGAGGAGCCTGGTCACCTCGTCGAGATCGAAGGGCACCCCGTGGAACGTGAGGAACGCTCGGTGTAGCCGCAAGGCGAACACCGCTGCCGAGACGCCGTAGCGGCTGACATGAACTGCGGGCGCGACGTGGCGCAGTTCGGTGCCCACGCGATAGACGCGAGACGGCGTCGAACTCGCGTGCACGAAGGAAGAGCCCGACGAGTAGATCTGCCGATAGTCGCGCGAGAGGCCCAGGAAGTCGGCGATCGCGAAGAGATTGCCGAATCGAGGAACGTTCAGCCAGTGTGCGCCGTCTCGCACTCGAAATGTGTCCGGCTGAAGCCACTCCGCCGCTTCGGTGGCGTGCTGAATCAGCTCCTCCCACGGCAACGGCTCACCGATCTTCCGGAAATACTCGAGGGTCTCGACGTGCCTCCAGCGAGCATACCGATTGGCGTACGTCGCGGCGTCTGGCCCCGCTTCCGTGATGATCCGCATGCTGCAACAACCCTCGAAGCACAGGCGCGCCGCGACAGCGGTTCCTGCCAGTGAGAGGACGCGCTGCGCTTGGTGCGCGCTCCGAAGAGCGTCGAATGCGAGAACGTCGAGCGAGTCCAGCGTGCCGAGTAGTTCGGCATTTCGGGTGGCTGTGGTCTGCAGTCCTTCAACGGTGTGGGCCATGAAGGCGATCGTGTGCTCCATCAACATCTCGACATCGCGATTCGCCTCGTTCCGGATGAGGCGGTCCAGCCCTGGGCCAACCCGTGCCCAGTAGTCTTCGAGTCGCTCCGCCATCGCGTCCTCCTGCAAGTCCTTCTCAGTCGTGGCCAACTTCCCACTCGAGCAGCGCCCCGGTGAGAAGCGTCATCAAGCGAGCGTCGCGCTTGGACCAGCGCCCAAAGCGAAGACTGTAAGCGCCGCGCGAAGTTGGATGTCAGCACCGCGCGCACGCAGGTCGCAGAGCCGCTCAAGTCGCCGGGAGTCGAGTTCAAGGACGAAGTCCAGCCGCCCACCGTGTGCCGAGGTGCTCTCGGCTGGCTGGAAGTATGCCCGTCCGATTTCTGAGGTGCCGCCGGGACCGGCGAGTTGGAGATGAGCATCGAGGATGCGCACTTCGGCGGGGTGCCACGTCGAGAAACAGAACACGAACCGCAGCCGATGCTGGCCGGGGCTGATCTCGCCGTTCAGAAAATAGGGGCCGTTTGAGACAGTCGAGATCTCCAGCGGCCGTTGCGCAAGCGAGTAGTTGAGTCTCATCGTGGCTCCCGTGGAGATACAGCCGCTTCGTGAATCGCCTGAATGCACCCCGCTGCAGCCTTCGCCCGCAGGAAACGCTCAAAGTCCTCAGGGGCACTGAGCAGTTCAGGGCTGCGAGGCGGAAGGTGGCCGAGGTTGTCGGCTTCGCTCCGAATTACCTTCACGCAAGAAAGGCGCTTGCCCACTCTCAGGTCGGGGATCTCGTGGAGCAAGAAGTTGCTGTAGGTGCCATCGCCGCGCGGCGTGAAGGGCGTAGCTGTGACGTGAGGCGTCCGCCAGTCGGTGAATTTGCGACGGGCCTCGATGAGGCGTCTCACCTCGGAGTCGGTGCCGGCGCGCTTGTCGAAGTAGATGCACTTCGCTGCGTTGGCGACCTGCATCGTGTTCAGCAGTCGAACGTCCCCGAGCCCGAGGCGCACGAGCGAGTTCGTCGGGCTGCCATATTCGTACGTGCCGGGATCGAAGACCGCGATGCAAACGCGCGGTGAGACCGGCAGGAACAGCTGAAGACCCTTCATCGCCAATCCCGTCGTGCCGCCAGGGCTGCAAGGCGGACCGAGGACCGGGTGGTGCTCTGCGTACTGGTTGCAGACGATGACCGGGTCGTCACTCAGCACCAGTCCGAGCGAGTGGTCTGAGATGAGAAACTTCACCGCGAGATCCACGAGAACCGGCGTCAGCATGGTCGCCTGCGCGAACAAGAACTGGGGTGCGTTCGTCAGGCGAACGCGAATGCCATCGAAGTCCGGGAGCCGTTCGAAGCTCGGCCCTCTCGGCATCAACTCCTTGGCGGTTTTCGCGGTGAGTTGATCCATCTGCTCCGCGGCGCCCGCTGTGCGGAGACGCTGGTAGTGAACGAAGAGTTTGATCTGGAACAGGTCGGCGGTGGTCAACGCCGCCAAGCGAGCCGCGCCCAAGTCACCGACCACTTCGCTGAACCTGCGTTCACCTGCCTCGAAGCCCTTCTCCAGCACGCCGTCCTCGCCGTAGAAATACGACTCCGCGCATTGCTCTTTGAGCCCGACGCTGTCGATGCGCTTCCCGGTAGAGAGAATGACGACCGAGACGCGGCGTTCGTCAGAACTGAAGCGCCGCAGCAGCAGTCGAGGCACGTAGTGCTGTCGCTTCTTCTTGGGCCCGTGGGACTCGTCGAGATCCATCGTGGTGCTTGACCTCCGGAAAGTGGGACCCTGACTTCACCTATCACTCGCCAGGGCGATCTTCACTCCGAGGCCGACGAAGGCGCCTGCGTCCAAGAAGGGAAGCGCGTGAAGAACGGTCGCCGGTGACGGTGACGGTGGTGGTGGCGACCGACACGAAGTTCTACGAGAAGATGACGACGCTCGGTGCAAGCAGCGCCCAGGTCGTCACCGCCGGCTCGACGCTGACTCCGGTGTCGCGGATCCGCAGTGCCTCCGGGGTGGGCCGTCGGCGGTCCACATGTGTTGCAGCTTCGGCACCTCCACCACGCCGAGGATCATGGCGTTCCGGTCCTTCCCTCCGCGGGCGTCGTCTATCACCGCTCCAAGCCTCTCCAACTGCCCCGGCAACTCTGCGAGTTTTGCCAGCGCCTTCTTCATCGGTCGTCCTCCTTGCCACCACTTGGGACGAACGCCCCTCCAGACTTTCCCTCCTGACTTCACGCACGCTCACCGAAGCACACCGCAGATCCTACCAAGGAACCGGCGACTGAAGGCTGCGGCCACCCGCGAGTGGAGCTCGACCAGGTGGCCGCCAAAGATCAACCCAGGCTCAGAAGCGCAGACACACCTCCGGGTCAGGCAACCGCTCCGTCTTCCGCGCCTCGATGTAGACGAACGGACCCCGCTCCTCCGGCATCGGCACTCGAAATCCGAGACGCTCCAGATCCCGGCAGAAGGCCACAGGGTCTTCAAACCGCGAACGCGACTCCCAGAGCAACAGCAAGCCGTCCAGCTTCAGCGTCCTGTGCGCCTCGCGCACGTAGTCGGTAAAGTTGGCGCCCATTAGCGAGAGGCTGAACACGGCCACATCAAGGGAATCGTTGTCCAGCGGGACATGCGCCATGTCGCCGGCAAGAACCCGGTCGTTGATAGCGACGTGATCGAAGCTGTGCACGACGTGACGATCGCTGACCGCGGCCGCGAGCAGTGCCTCGCCGCATCCGAAATCGCCAATGACGTAGCCCTCACGCCGCTTCGCCCAGGAGATCGCCTCCTGGAACGGGACCACGGTCCAGGTCTCGCGCGCCTTCCTGTAGAGCGAGTGGTACCGCTCCCACTCCTCGGAATCGGTCGCGAGTCGCCGAGCCGTCGCCGTGCTGGTGGAGGTGTTCCATCGCGCGTTCATCGCCGCGAAGTCACCGAAGTTTGCCAACCGGCGTTGCTCAATCTCGGAATCGTGACCGTCAAGAGGGACGGTGATCGGCCGGCGTGCAACCTGCGGCGCCTGACCGCGATCGAGGCGCTCCAGCCACGCCATGACATCGGCCTGCGCCTGTGCAGGGCTCCGCAAGTTCCCCTCAGGGACGGCACCGTCCACAGCCGCGTCGGCGATCGACTTCTTGAAGTGAATGCGCGCGAGCTTTGAGTCGCAGTACGACCATCGCTCACCGTTGACGACGGCGAAGGTCGTCGGGATGACCACTTGGACGCGGTTCGAACGCTGTCCTTGCCGGTAGACGCGCCCGACGAGTTGCTCGTACTCGGCATGGGTCCACGGGAGCACGTTGATGATGAGTTGATCGCAGACGTGCTGCAATCCGTCTACGCCGGTGCCGATGGCGCTGGAGCCAATGAGCACATCGACATCGCCGTGGAGGAAGCCCTCCAGGCCGGTCTTGTCATCGCCGGTGTAGAGGCCGGCTTTCAGTCCAGTTGCTGACACCGCGTCGAAGAGCAGCTTGTCGATGCCTTCGACATAGTGAGTGTAGAGGAGCGTCTTCCGACCCGGCTCCAATGCGGCGAGGATGGCGGGGAGGCGTACTCGCGTAAGGATTCGCTCAAGGTCGAGGGGCCCCTGGCCCCGGCCAAGCGCCCTGATGGCCGCTAGTTCCGCCGTGCAATCCACCTCGACGACACGCTCCTCCAATTGGTGCGCGTAGTCGGGGCGCCACCGCGTTCCGAGCGCGACGAGTCGTTGATAGAGGCGCATGCAATTCGGAATGGTGGCTCGGGTATCGAGCTCGGCGTGCTCCACACCAGTGACCAACTCGATGAGGCTTCGCCCCTCTTGCAGGTTGTTGATGACGGGTGTTGCCGACATGCCGAGCACACAAAGCCCGGGAGAGCGATTCTGGGCGGCGGTGATCAACCCCATCACAAGTCGCTTTCGCCTTGAGAACTCTTCGGCGTACCGCTGCTTTGCGTAGTGGATTTCGTCGATGACGACAAAAGCAACAGTTTCACGCGTAAGGAAACTCTTGAGGGCCGTCTCTGAATCTGGTTGCTGAAAGTGCTCGTAGTTCAGGACGAGAAAGCGGGGACCATTGCCCACCCAGCGCGGAGTCCAAGATTTTTCGGCAACGGCACTATCAGGAAAGATCTGCCGGATAACGCGAACCCAGTTGCCCACCACCGAGTTCGGGCAACAGATGACTGTCAATCTGGCGCCGACGACCCGCGTAGCGAGAACTGCCGAGAGGGTCTTGCCCGCACCCGCGCCAGACCAGTTGCCATACCGTCGCAAATCCCTCACGCGAACGGCAACGAGCCGCTGCATCAGATTCGGTGGGGTTGGTTTTCCGTCAACACTGAAGGAGTATTCTTTTGGAATCACGAGCGAAGTGGCCGCCCCGTACTCTTCAAGGAAGGAGTCGCGCACCTCTGCCGAATAGGCGCCGCCTTGATGTGCTCGCGCTTGGGTTACCGCGGCCGCCTCATCCAGGTACACATGCCGCCACAACTTCCCCCGCGCAGAGGCCACCAAGAAGGCTGCAGCCTCCTCGTCTGCGGACGCGACGAGGTGATGATCGAGAACTGCGAGAGCATCGCGCGCCTGGACGACAGGGAGCGGGGCCTCGTCCTTGGCAGGCTCAACAGGAGGAGCCAATTCTAACGACGAGTCGACTTCGTCCCCCCTTGCCCCATCAATTCCCTCCAGCGTTAGCGATCTGTCGGCCAGAAAGGCGTCGACCAGGGAAGGGACACCTGCGGCAAACTTCTCCAGTTCATGACGCGGGAACCTGCCGGTCGCGAGCGCCTTGACGAAACCCCTGGATTTCCCCTGGGTGTCGAGAAGACCGCCCTGCTGGAAGATGGCGTACCGCTCAGCCGGGCTCAGCGCGTCGATGTGCGGGAGCAGAGACTCGACGAAGGCGCGGACACCCGATACCGTCCAACCCTTGTTGCAGCGCGGGCAACCCGTTCCCAGAGACGTTCGACTCAGGACGGCCGCTTCCCACTCGTGATCCTCCCCCATACTGCACTTCCACCAACGCTTCTTGCCGCTGTATGGCCTCACCGCCGAGGGTGGCAGTAGACCATTTTTCGTTGGATGCCATTCCGCGGCAAGGGCCGGGAACAAGGCGGCTAGTGAATTGGTCGTGGAACTCTGCTCTTCGAAGCATCTCGGACAACCTCTCCGACCAGTGGTGCGGCTTGCGATCGTGGCTTCCCATTCATGGGCCGCATTCTTTGAGCATCTCCACCAAGCTCTGTCTTTGCTGCTCGCGGGGACCTGTTCAGGTTTGAGTTCCGCGTTCTTCGTCGGGTGCCACTGGTGGGCAAGGTTGGGGAACAACACCGAGAGCGGATTCTGCTCGTCGTAGCACTTCGGACAGCCCCCGCCGCCGGTGGTCCGACTGACAACCGTTGCCTCCCATTCGTGCCCCTTTGAGCACTTCCACCAACGACTGAGGTCACTCGCTGCGACGACCTGAAACCTGGTCAGTTCGCCATTCCTGAACGGATGCCACTCCAGCCCGGTCTTCGGGGAAAGATCGCCCAGCGAGTTCGTGGATGACGCCTGTATCCCTGCGCAGGATGGGCAACCTGCGTCTTTCCGCGTTCGACCGGCGACTGACGCTGTCCACTCGTGGTCACTCGCAACCAAGCAACGCCACCAAAACAAATCAGAGCTACTTGCATAGACTTCCTTGGGTGTGATCCCGGCATTCTTCGTGGGGTGCCATTGAAGGGCGAGCGCTGGGTAGTCAGACAGACGTCGCCGAAGCTTGAACGCATGGCCGTCTCGAGGGGCAGGAGTTTTTCCTCCCTTCTTCGTTGAGTGCGATTCGGCGGACAGCGTCAGGCTGCGCGCGCCGGAAGAGGAACTGACGTCTGCAGCGTGAGCTGACAGGTATTCTGAGAGCCGTTTCCGAGCGAGGCACGCTGGACAAGTCGCGCCTTCGCGGATTCGGGTCGATACGGCTTCTCGGTACTCATGGTCGCGTTCCACCGGGCACTGCCACCAGACCAACTCCCAACTGCTTGCATCGGTTTCGGAGGGCGTCTTCTCGGCGTTCCGTTTGGGGTGCCACTCGGCGGCGAGCGCTGGGAAGTCCGAGAGTAGCCTGCGTGGACTGCGCACCCTCGCCGCGCCGGTGGGTGCGACTTCTGCGCGCTTTGGCAGCGTGGTGCGAGCACTTTGGGCGGGCGTCTTCTGCGCGTCGCGTGTTGCGTGCCCCTCGGCGGCAAGGCTCGGGTAGTCCGCGAGAGATCTCAGTTTCCTCGGCCTACCGCGAGCCCTCTTGCCCTCCCCACACGCTGGACACCCAGTCCCATGACGTGTTCGGGCCTCAGCAGTCACTTCGTACTCATGACCCAGCGGGCACATCCACCAAGCCGAATCGGAACTGAATGCGTAGGTTTCCGCCGAGGTCCTTCCCGCGTTCTTCGTCGGGTGCCACTGGGAGGCGACCTCGGGGTAGTCGGAAAGCCACCGGCGCGGTCTGCCTCGAGCCTTCTTTCCCTCGCCACAAGCTGGACAGCCGCTGCCAGAGCGAGTCCTGGTCGCCACCACCTCCATCCACTGATGCGCCCGTTCGATCTGGCACTGCCACCAAGCGGACGCTGAACTGAATGCGAAGATTTCCGCAGGGGTCCCGACATTCTTGGTGGCGTCCCATTCAGCGGCGAGGGCCGGGAAGTCCGAGAGTCGCTTTCGAGGTCTGCCACGCCCT
>JAYVNA010000702.1:0-10107 GCA_043758715.1 Archangium sp. | reverse complement strand
GTGCGCCTGCCGCATCGTCACACCGAGGTGCCCAGCCCAGAGCTGGTACCGCTCGCAGAAGCGGCTGTACTCGTACCCGTCCGGGTGCGACTCGCGGTCGGTGACGGGGCCAGCGGCGAAACTTCGCCGCCGGTTTCCCTCAACGAGCCAGCGCGGCGCCGTTGAAGGCCTGCACGTCGAGCGGTGGCGGCTCAGGGCTGGGCAACGTGCTCGCAGACAGCGTCGCTGCCACGCGCGCGGCCACCTTCGGCACTGACGTGCTCCGATGTCCCTGCGGTGGCCGCCGCACCATCAGGAGCCTCCACTCCACCCGCAATCAGGCCGAAGCGCGCCTCACCGAGCTCGGCGTCGCGCTCCCCTCGCGGGTGCTGCCTCCGGCGACCGCTCCACCGCAGTTGCTCCTCGCGATGTGACGGACACCACCCGCTTCACGGTGAGGGCCGTCACTCCACGGGTGTGTCCTGCCACCTGACTCGGAGGTCACGCTTCGGGGCAGGGGCAGATGGCAATCTGCTTGGCGCGCGGCGCCGGCCATCGCGACCTCTGCTCCCAATCTGCGGGTTGTTCTTCTTGTTCTTCCAGCTCGGCAGCCTCGGCGGCGGCAATCACTTCTGCGAGATGCAGGTCGATGAGGATGGCAAGGTGTGGGTGATGCTGCACACCGGCAGCCGCGGGTTCGGGTGGAACATCGCCAAGCAGTTCTTCGTGACGGGCGCGCAGCTGCTGGGGCTGGGTCACCGCAGCGAAGACGCGATCTGGTTCGACGCTGATTCAGCGACGGGCAAGGCGTACTGCAACCTGCACAACATGGCGGCGAACTTCGCCATCGCGAACCGGCTGCTCATCGGTGAAGCGGTGTGCGAGGCGGTCGAGTCGGTCTTCGGGGGCGAGGCGAAGATTTATTACGAGATCTCACACAACCTGATTCAGCGAGAAGGCGGCCGCTTCGTGGCGCGCAAAGGCGCGACGCGCGCGTTCCCGAAGAACCACGCGGCGCTCGAAGGCACCACGTGGGAAGCCACCGGTCACCCGATTCTGATTCCGGGCTCGATGGAGACGGGCAGCGCGATTCTGTTCGCAGACGAGGGCGCAAAGGAGTCGCTCTATTCCGTGAACCACGGGGGGGGCCGGCGGCTGTCACGTACGCAGGCCAAGAAGTCGCTCGATTAGAAGGAGACGGATCTGCGCATGGGCAAGCTGGGTGTGGTGCTCAACACCCGCAACACGCCGCTCGATGAGTCAGGGCCTTGTTACAAAGACCTCGAGCAGGTGCTGGGCTCGATCGAAATGGCGGGCCTGGCGCACGTCGAGAAGCGGCTGAGCCCGGTCGCGTGCATCAAGGGCAATGACTGAATCATGCGCTAGACTGAAGTCATGTCGGCTGAGCGCACAGCGCATTTTCTCGAGCACCTCGCGGCGCGACGCAACACCCTACGCGACGAGATCGAGGACGACATCTCGGGCCTGCGGGCTTGAGCCTGGAGGAACGAGGAAAGCTCGTCGAGTCAGTGTGTCGCGATGCCATGGCGATTCTTCGCGGCAGGCCCGACTTCGAGCAGGCGATTCAGCACCAGGACCCGCGGAGCGCCGAGTCGATGTCGACGTGGCTGCGGCTGGTCAAACGGTACCGGGACGATGGACGCCACTGAAGGGGATCCGCGGGCCCCGCACTCGACGCGTTGATTGCATCGGGCTTGCAGCTCGCGCTCAGAGGAATCGCAGGTGCTGGCGTTGATTGCGTCTCTCTACCTCGGTGGCTTCGCGATGCTCTGTTGACGCGACGTGCTCCGCTCGAGGTCTCGCCCAGACGCTTCGGCGGTCAGCTCTCGCTCTTCATGCCGAACTCGGTCAACAGCCGATACACCTGCGTGCGATGCAGCCCCAGCGCCCGAGCCACTGCGGTGACAGAGCCATGCGCATCGAGGGCCGCCTGCAACTGCTCGCGAGTCACATCACGCGCCACGGGGGTGCGTCGCTTCAACTCATCTGCTTCGGCCCGCGCCCGCTCACCCGCCGTCACCCGCAAGTGCGCCGACCGCACCTGAGCCGACTTCGTCAGGCGCGCTTCGTCAACCGCCGCGCGAACTTCAGCCAGCAGCTCGCGCACGTTGCCCGGCCACTCCCGCAGCAGACACGCCTCGATGAACCTGGGTGAGACGCTGAGGCCGGCCCCGTTTCGTTGCACCTCCGCCGCGATGTGCCACGGAATTTCTTCGACGCGCGCGCGCAACGCAGGCAGCCGCACCTGGGCCTCGATCAGCCGGTAGTAGAGGTCGGCCCGCAACGCCCCTCGCGCCACCGCCGCCTCGAGATCGCGGTTCGTCGCGCAGCACACCAGCACATCGACCTGCTCTGCCTGCACGGCACCCAGCGCCAGCACCTCGCCGGTCTCGATCGCCCGCAGCAACTTGGCCTGCACCTCAGGCGCGAGCTCGCCCACCTCGTCGAGGAACAGCATGCCGCGATGCGCCGCCTGAAAATAGCCGGGGGCGTTTTCTTTGGCTTCGCTGTACGCCCCGCGTCTGGCCCCATACAGCAGCCGCTCGGCCACGCCGTGTGGGATCGCCGCGCAGTTCACGCTGATGAGTGGCCCCTGAGGGCGCGAAGCCTGGTGGTACGCGCGGGCCGCGAATTCCTTCCCCGTGCCGCTCTCGCCGAACACCGTCAAGGTGCGCTCTGAGGCTGCGGCCGTGCGCACGCGCTCCAGCGCCGCGGCAAGGCTCACACCCGTGACATGCGCCCCGTCGTGTTTCACGGGCCCACGCAGCCGCAGATCATCGATCGGCACGAGCAACGTGTGCCCGACCCGAAGACACCGCCACGGGCCACTGACCGCGCCCGAGAGCCGCTTGCCATCGAGGTGCGTACCGTTGCGGCTGCCGAGATCGGTGACGGTCCACGTGCCGTCGGCCCACGCGACGGACACGTGCTCGCGCGAAGCGAGATCGTCGGTCAACACCAGGCCATTTTCGGAACCGCGGCCGATCAACAGCGGCGCCTCACCGACGGCCGCAGCGCGCCAGGTCGCCGACTGCTCGAAGACGACCGCGACCGCAGCGACCGGAGCGTCGGGGCGCGATGTCCCGTTCGAGTCGCGGGTGTCTTCTCTTGTCTCCACGCACGCCCCCCCTAGCATCGGGGCACGCCGCGTTGAAACATTCCAAAGCGCGCTCAGCGGGGGAAAGCCCTTGGCCACATCGGAAGAGACTCGAAGCCCCGTCGAAGATCCGCACGGCACCGAAGATACGGTGCGCCCCGTCGCCACCAACGCCTCGGGGCCTGCGCCAACCCCGGGAAGCCAGCCCCTCCCGCGAGGTGCTTCGCTGGGCCGCTACGTGGTGCTCGAGCACGTCGCCACCGGCGGCATGGGCGCCGTCTACGCAGCGTACGACCCCCAGCTCGATCGTCGCGTCGCGCTGAAGGTCATTCGGCCGCGGCGAGGCACGGCGGTCAGCCAGAGGGCCCGCGACCGGCTGAAGGCAGAGGCGCAGGCGCTGGCCCGGTTGAACCACCCCAACGTCGTCTCAGTGCACGACGTGGCGGCAGAAGGCGACCGCGTCTTCGTCGCCATGGAATTCGTCGAAGGTCAGGAGCTCGGCGCCTGGCTGCGCACTCCGCGCACCTGGCAAGAGACGCTCGACCTCTTTCTGGCGGCCGCGCGAGGTCTGGCAGCGGCCCACGGCGCAGGCCTCGTGCACCGCGACTTCAAGCCGCCCAACGTGCTGGTGGGGGCCGATGGGCGCGTGCGCGTCGCAGACTTCGGCATCGCCCGGCGTGACGATGACGCGGTCGAGAGCGGTGACGACCTGCTCGGCACGCCCGCGTACATGGCCCCCGAGCAGGCCCGCGGGGCCGTCGCCGACGCGCGGTCGGATCAATTCAGCTGGTGCGTCTGCCTGCACGAGGCGCTGTACGGGAAGCGGCCCTTCGACTTCGCGGCGCTTCGTGAGCTGGCCGCACCGCCCCTCGAGAAGCCAGGCGCAGGCTCGACGCCGCCCTGGGTGTGGTCAGCGCTCGAGAAGGGCTTGTCGTGGAGCCCGGCAGCGCGCTTCACCTCGATGGACGAGTTGATCTCGGTGTTCCAGTCGCAGCGCGAGCGCCCGCCCCGGCGGTGGGCCCCCTGGCTCGTGCTCGCGGCCGTGGCGGTGGGGTCGGTGATCCTCGTGACGGGCGCTCGCAATGCACGGCAGCGGGCCTGTGAGCTCGAAGGCAGCGAGGGCCCTCAACGGCTGTGGAGCGGCTCGGTTCGCTCAAAGCTCGAAGCGGCCTTCACAGCTTCCGGTTCACCTCGCGCCACCGACGCGTTCACCTCGACCGCGCACAGTCTCGACGCCTGGTTTACGAGCTGGTCGCGTGCGGCGCAGAGCTCGTGCGTGGCGACGCGAGTCATAGGCGTTCAAACCGAGCCGCTCTACGCCTTGCGCCAGGCCTGCCTCGCCACCCGACTCGACGAGGCCCAGGCGCTCCTTCAGGCGCTGGAGCACGCCGACAAGGCGATGGTCGAACGGGCCGTCGATGCGACCCGAGGGCTGCGTCGCGTGAGCCACTGCGATCACCCTGCCCTCGCGCCCCCCGTCGACCCCGCGCGGCAAGCGGCAGTGAGCGCCGCCGCGGCCGAGCTGAGGAAGGCCGAAGCGCTCTATCACCTGGGCAAGAACACCGAGGCCATCAGCGCGCTGACCGCGCTGACCGTCACCGCCGATTCACTCGACGAGCCGGTCCTGATGGCTGAGACGCACAACGCCCTGGGCCTCGCGCTGGCCGTGAGCGGAGACTCGAAGGGGGCCCGACTTCAGCAGCACCAGTCGGCCATCGCGGCAGAGCGCGCGAACGACGACGAGCTCAAGGCCCGCGCCTGGTCTGCGCTCGCGTTGGTCGAGGGCCCGCTGCTGGGCAACGTCGAAGAAGGTGAGCGCATGAGCCGCTACGCGCTCGCCGCGGCGTCGCACCTCGAGCACGCCCCGGAGGTGATGGCGATGGTGCAGTCCGACCTCGGGCAACAGGCGCAGTTGCGCGGAGACTGGCCCACCGCGCTGGCTCAGGCGAAGGCAACGATCGAGGCGCTGGGCCCACAGGCCGCTGACGACGATGAGCTGATGATCGCGGGGCTGCAGAATGAAGCGATGGCGCTCTCGAAGCTCGGCAGGTTCGACGAAGCGCTGGTGCTCTTCCGTCGGTCCATCGCCGGCTGCACGAGCGCGGTGGGTGAACGCCACCCTCGCTGTGTCGCGTCGCTGATGAACCTCGGGAACACGCTGAAGAAGGCCGGAAAGATCGACGAGGCCGCGGTCGCCCTGCAGCGCGTGGTCGACGTTCGCGAGCAGACCGCCCAGGGCTCGGCCGAGCTTGGCGCGAGCTATTCGAACCTGGCCCAGACCCTCGAGGCCAACCACCGCCTCGAAGACGCGCTCTCGATGTATCAAAAGGCGCTCGCGATTCTCGAAAAGACCCTGGGCCCTGAGCACCCGAACGTGGCCATCGTTCACGCGAACCTCTGCAACGTGTCCCTGCAGCAACGACACTGGGACACCGCGCTCGCCGAGTGTGACCGGGCCATCGGGTTGCTGTTCGCGCGCGTGCCGAAGCACCCCTTCATCGCCGACCTCTACGTCATGAAGGCCCAGGCGCAGCTCGAGCAGGGCGATCTCAAAGGGTCGGCGGCGTCAGTCGACGAATCGGCGGCGCGGTGCGATGGCACGGCCTGCGTTAGCCAGCTCGAACCTTCGCGCAGCTTCACCCGTGCCCGGCTCGCGTTCGCCACCGCGCATGATCGCGCCGCGGCCCTGACGCTGGCGACGCGCGCCCGGGAAGGCTTCGAGAAGAGCAAGAACGAGCCTGATGCAGCGGAGGTCACCGCGTGGCTGCGGCAAACGGGCCTCGAAGCCCCCTCGTCACGGTGACGAAACGTTTCGTCACGTGACGCCCTGTCGAAGGGATTCACCAGCCAGAAGTCGCGAGAATTGCTGAGCGCGCGAGGCCGCGTGGGTGGGCCTCGCGTTTGCTCCGAGCGGTGGAGTCCCCCACCGCCTCCTGGAGCCTTCATGATTCGTCTTCTCGCAGCAGCCCTTCTGCTTCTGGCCCTGTCGGCCTGTCCTCCCATTTCGCAGACAGAGGACGGGGGCACCGGCGGTGGCAGCACGACGGGTGGCGGCATCGGGGGTGGCGCTGCAACGGGCGGCGGCGCAGCAGGGGGCGGCTCGGCAGGAGGCGGCGGTGGGGGGGCCGCTTCCTGCCCTGCCGGGAGCGCGCTCAACTCGAGCGGCACCTGCGCCGTCTGCGCACCGGGCAGGTACTGCGCCGGTGGCGTTGCAGCGAGCAGCCCGTGCGTCAACTCGTGGGATGACGACGCCAACGCCGCGACGGCGTGCGCCCCGTTCAGCGACTGCGCCGCGGGCACCTCGGTGACCGGCGCCGGGACCGCGACGACTGACCGCGCGTGCGCGACCTGCGCCACCGGCTCGTTCTCGAGCGTCGTCAACGCAGCGTCATGCGCGCCGTTCAGAGATTGCGCGGCCGGCACTTCGGTCTCGACCGCGGGCACCTCGACGACCGATCGCGCCTGCGCCCCGTGCGCCAGCGACACTTTCACGAGCACCACCAACGCGCCCTCGTGCTCACCCTTGACCGTCTGCGCCGCGGGTACTTCGGTGACGACGGCAGGCACTGCGACGAGTGACCGCACGTGCGCGGCCTGCGCGAGCGGCACCTTTTCGAGCACCACCAACGCTGCAGCGTGCTCGCCCTTCACGGTCTGTGCTGCTGGCACCTCGGTGACCACCGCAGGCACCGCGGCGGCTGACCGCGTTTGTACGGCCTGCGCCAGCGGCACGTTCTCGACGACGATGAACGCGACCACCTGCTCCGCCTGGGCTTCGTGCGCCGCCGGCAGCTCGGTCGCGGTGAGCGGGACGACCACGAGCGATCGCAGTTGCACCACCTGCGCCTCGGGCACGTTCTCGTCGACGGCAAACGCGGCCTCCTGCGCGACCTGGCGCGCCTGCGCTCCTGGCACGCTGAAGGGCGCAGCCGGCACCGCCACCAGCGACCAGGTGTGCACGGCCTGCGCGAGCGGCACCTACTCGACCACCACCAACGCCACCTCGTGCACTGCGTGGACGACGTGCGCCGCGGGCACGTTCACCAGCACCCTGGGCAGCGCGACGTCGAACCAGAGCTGCAGCGCGTGCGCATCGGGGACGTACACGTCGACCTCCAACGCCGCCTCGTGCACGGCCTGGTCGGTGTGCGCGGCTGATCAATTCGAACAGTACCCGGGCTCGGCCACCACCAACCGGGCGTGCACGTGGGTTCGGCAGTTCGGCACCGCGGCGGCTGATGCAGTGGCTGGCACCGCGGTCGACGCGAGCGGCAACATCATCGTGGTGGGCACCACCAGCGGCGCGCTCCAGGGCTTCACCAACCGCGGGCAAGCGGACGGCTTCATTCGCAAGTACGGCCCCGACGGTACCGTGACGTGGACTGACCAGTTCGGCGGCACGGGCTACGACACGGCGCTGGGCGTTGCGGTCGATGCGAGCAGCAACGTGTACGTGAGCGGCAACACCTCGAGCACGTTCCCCGGCCAGACGCTGGTCGGTTACAACGACGTCTTCGTTCGCAAGTACGACGCGGCCGGCGCGGTGCAGTGGACGAAGCAGTTCGGGAACACGTCGCCTTCGGGCAGCGTCTACGGGCAGGCCATCGCGCTCGACGCCCTGGGCAACATCTTCGTCGGCGGCTCGACCACCGCCGCCTTCCCCACCACCACGCAGGGAGCCATCTACGACGGCGTGCTGCTCAAGCTCGACGCCACCGGTGCGCTCGTCTGGGTTCAGCAGCTTCAGGGCTCCGGCAACAACCCCGTCTACGTGAACGCGGTGGCGACCGACGCGAGCGACAACATCTTCGTCACCGGCAGCACGCAGGTCGCGCTCCCCGGGCAAACGTTGACCGGCGGCCCGGGCACCCCCGACGCCTTCGTGCGCAAGTACGCGACGAGTGGCACCGTGTTGGCCACGGCGCAGTTCGGCACCAACTCACCGACCAGCGGCAACGGCGTCGCCGTCGATGCAGCGGGCAACGTGTTCGTCGCGGGCCAGACGTACGCCGCCTTCCCCGGCTACGTGCACTACGGGGCTGACGGCTTCGTGCGCAAATACGACGCGACGCTCAACGCGCTGTGGCTGCGCGAGGTCGCTGCGAACGGCGGTGCCACCGGTGACGCGCTCGCGGTCGACGCAGCGGGCAACGTGGCGCTGGTGGGCACGACGGCGGCGGTGCTGACGGGGCAGACGAACGCCGGCGACGTCGACGTCTTCGTGCGCTCATTCGACCCTTCGGGCACCGAGCGCTTCACGTACGAGCGGGGCTCCCCCGGCGCTGACGGCGTGGGCGGAGTCGCGCTCGACGGCAGCGGCCGAATCTTCATCGGCGGCCGCACGGCGGGCACGTGGGCGACGCAGCCGGCCAACGCCGGTGGGCAAGACGCGTTCGTGCTCCGGCTGTTGCCCTGACCTGATGTCTGACCCCTTCTTTCACTGGAGTTTCCATGGCTCGTGTCGTTCTTATGGTGTGTGTGCTGGCGTTGTCGTGTTGTTCCACCGCGTCTCCATCGGACGAGATCGGCTCGCTCCGACAGGCGGAAGGTTCATCACCTGCCGCGCTGCGTGCGTGCACGGTGGCGCCGGACTGCGCGATGCCCCGCTTCGGGGCCGGTGATTTTCACCTCGGACTTGTGCAGTGGAATGGCTCGGTCACGACCCTCGGAGGAAATTCGACGGGCCAACTCGGCAACGGCACGACGACCGACTCATCGTCGCCAGTCCTGGTCTCGGGCCTCACCGGCGTGCAGGCGCTCGGCTCGCGGGCCTACTCGGGCATCGGAGTGCTGGCCGATGGCGGGCTCCAGGTGTGGGGAGCGGCGGCCGCCGACGCGCTCTTCTCGCCCAACACCACGCCCAGCACGCTCCCGGCCCCAGCGGCGGCGGCTGCATCGACGAGCATGATGCACCACTTGATCCTGACGACGGCCGGCACGGTGCTCGCGTACGGTGACAACAACTCCGGCGAGCTGGGTCGGGCGACGCCGACGTTTTCAGCGACGCCGCTGCCGGTGGCGGGCCTGAACAACGTCATCGCTGTCTCTGCAGGGCCAAACTCGTACTCGCTCGCGGTGAAGGCAGACGGAACCGTCTGGGCCTGGGGCCAGAACTCCAGCGGGCAGCTGGGGCTCGGTGCAGCCTCTTCGCCGGTGGTTGCGCCGACCCAGATAGGCGACGGCGGCTTCACGGGTGTGATCGCCGTTGCGACGGGGGCCAACTTCACGTTGGCGCTGAAGAGCGATGGCACGGTCTGGACCTGGGGTTTCAACAGCTATGGACAACAGGGTGACGGCACGAGCACCAACCACCCCCAACCCACGCAATCGCCGCTCCTGACCAACATCACGGCCGTTGCCGCGGGCCAGCGTCACGGACTGGCCCTGGTGGCCGATGGTGGCGTGCTGGCTTTCGGCGCCAACAATGCGGGACAGCTGGGTCAGGGTGGTCTCGGTGACTACGGAGGCGCGGTACACGTTTCGAATCTGGGGCCGGCGGTGGCCATCGCTGCGGGCCAGTCGTTCTCGGCAGCGCTGCTGGCGAACGGTGAAGTCTGGGCGTGGGGCGACAACTCAAGCGGTCAGCTCGGTGATGGCACGCTGACGCAGCGACCGGCCCCCATACAATCGGCGCTGAGCATCGCCTGCGGCGCTGTGCCCTCATGCGTGAGCAGTGCGTGCGTGTTCAGCGTCTGCTCGGGACACGGCACGTGCGGCACGGCGTGCCAGTGCGCGACCGGGTACGCGGGCACGCTCTGCAATCAATGCGCAACCGGCTACTCCGGTTATCCGGCGTGCATTCCAAACGCAGTCCCTGATGCGGGCGTTGACGCTGGCGTAGTCGATGCGGGCGTTGACGCAGGTGTCGTCGATGCGGGCAGCGCCGATGCAGGCAGCGTTGACGCGGGTGTCCTCGATGCGGGCGTCGTCGACGCGGGAACTGGTGCCGGTGGTGGAACTGGTGCCGGTGGCGGCACCGCGACCGGCGGCGGCACCGCGACCGGCGGCGG
>JAYVNA010000701.1:0-10142 GCA_043758715.1 Archangium sp. | reverse complement strand
GCCGGCCGAGCCGCTCGACGCTGCTGCGCACCTGCTCGAGGTACTTGAGCGCGTGCTCGGAAGGGTTGGTGATGAGCTCGGGGCGCTCCCAGCTCTTGATGGCGTTGCGCACCTGGAACTTGAGCGCGGTGATGGGCGTGCGCAGCTCGTGCGAGCCCACCGCGATGAAGTCTTCCCGCGCGGCCAGCGCTTCCAGCAGGGTGCTCTCGGCGCGCTTGAGCACCGAGACGTCGTGCAGGCTCACCAGCACCGTCTCGGTGTTGCCGTGCTGCGCGGGCAGCCGCTCGGAAAAGGCGGCCACCGCGCCTTCCCCACCCGGGCCACGGAAGCTGATCAGCTCGCCCTCCAGCCGCTCGCCCCGGGCGGCCCGGCGGGTGGGCAGCTCTTCTTCGCGCAGCGGCGCGCCTTCACCGGTGGTGAGCACCCAGTCCTTCGAGAGGGCACCGGCGAACACCCCACCGGCCAGCCCGCGCGCCGAACGATTGGCGAAGCGGGGCTCGGGGGCCATCGGGTCGAGCAACACCAGCGGCGTGGGCAGGGCGTCGAGAATCGCTTCGAGCCAGCGCTGCTGACTGAGCGCGGCTTCCTTTTCGCGTTCGAGCAGCTTGCGCGCGTGTTCGCGGGCTTCGTTCTCCCGGAGCATCTCGCCCACCCGGCGCACTTCGGCCGTCTTCTGGGCGAGCTCGACGAACACCGCCACCTTGCTGCGGAGAATCGACGGCTCGATGGGCTTGATCAGATAGTCGACCGCGCCCACCTCGTAGGCTTGGAAACGCGGCAGCCGCCCCTCGTCCATGCCGGTGAGGAAGATGATGGGCGTGCTGGCCGAGCGCTCACGCCCGCGAATGAGCTTGGCGCACTCGAAGCCGTCCATCTCCGGCATCTTGACGTCGAGCAGAATGGCCGCGAAGTCGTGGGTGAGCACCAGCCTCAACGCATCGCGCGCCGAGCTGCCCTTGAAGACGTTCTGCCCGAGATCTCCGAGCACCGCCTCCGCGGCCATCAGGCTCCCTTCGTCGTCGTCGACGACGAGGATGTTCACCTTTTCCATCTACGCCACCGCCGAGGCTGCGCTGGCGAGCCCACCCAGCGCAGGGGCGCGAGGCTCGAGCCACACGCGCAACACCGAGATGAGCTTGTCCACGTTCACCGGCTTGGCGATGTAATCACTCGCCCCGGCCACCAGGCATTTCTCGCGATCGCCCTTCATGGCTTTGGCGGTCAGCGCCACCACCGGCAGGTCAGCCCACTCGGGCCGCGCACGAATGGCCCGGGTCGCTTCGTAGCCGTCCATCTCCGGCATCATCACGTCCATCAACACCAGGTCGACGCTGGGGTTGGCCTCGAGCTGCTGCAGGCCCTCGGCCGCGCTCTCGGAGTGCACCACGTGAATGTCGTGGTGCTCGAGCGCCGCGGTGAGCGCGAAGATGTTTCGCACGTCGTCATCGATCACCAGCACGGTGCGCCCCGCGAGTTGAGGGTCGGTCGCCAACGCCAGGCGCACCAGCGACTGCTGCGGGAAAGGCAACGAGCTCAAGGGTCGGTGGAGAAAGCGGCTCACCAGCTCCATCAGCCGCTCGGCCGACCGGGTGAACCCGGCGATCCACCCCGGCTGCGGCTTCATCGCCCAACGCCATTCTTCCGAGGGGTCTTCGTGGGTGGAGAAGAACGCCACCCGCGGGCGGTGCTGGGGTGCAAGGCCCTGCTCGGCCAGCAGGCGCAGCTGCGCCCGGGCGCTCAGCTCTGAGCCGTCGAGCGCGATCACCAGGCAGTCGTAGCGGGTGCGCGAGCAACGCTCCTTCACTTCGTCCAGGGTGTGCACCAGCTCCACCGTTGTGGCGGGCTCGGTGAGCAGCGCCTTGATGCCCGCGGTGTCGTGCGGGTTGGGGTCGAGCAGAAGCACCGACCGGGTCGCCTCAGCGGGAGGCGCGCTCAAGGCCGACAACACCTCGGCGATGCCCCCGGCGTTGGGTTCGAGCACCGAGACCGCACCCGCGCACGACAGCCGCGAGTTCTCTTCTTCGGTCGCGTGGCCCAGCAGCCAGCACGGCAGGTGGCGCACGGTCAGATCGCGCTTGAGGCGATCGAGGGCGATCCACCCATCGCGGCCGGGCAACGAGAGATCGACCGCCACTCCCACCACCTCGGGGCGCCGCGCGGCTTCGATGATGCCGTCCACGTGATCGAGCACCTGCAGGCCCAGGCCCTGTTCGCGGGCGAGGTCGCGCCAGGCGGCCGCCTCTTCTGCGCGCTCAGTCACCACCAGCAACGCGCGGCCTCCGGGCTCCAGGGTGACGCGCCGCAGCCCGTCGAAGGGCCGCTGGGGGACGTCTTCCTGCCGGGGCCCCGGCGGGCGCGGCTGAGAAGGCGTGGCGTCGATGACGCGGTCCTGGCGCGCGCGAAAGGCGTACTTCTCGGAGAGGAACAGGGTGAAGGTACTGCCCTCGCCCGGCTCACTTTCCACCGAGAGTTCGCCACCGAGCACCTGCGCCAGCTCGCGGCTGATGGACAGACCCAGGCCCGTGCCGCCATAGCGCCGGCTGGTGGTGCCGTCGGCTTGCTGGAAGGCCTCGAAGATGAGGCGGTGCTTCTCGCGCGGAATGCCGATGCCGGTGTCCGTCACGCTGAACCCGAACACCTTTCCGCCAGCGAGGCCCTGGTTCTCGGGCGAGTACCCCGTCTGCGCCGAGAAGATGCGCAGCACCACGCTGCCCTTCTCGGTGAACTTGAAGGCGTTCGAGAGCAGGTTTCGCAGCACCTGCTGCAGGCGCTTGACGTCGGTGTGGAGCGTGGGCGGCAGCGCGGTGTCGATCTCCGTCTGGAAGACCAGGCCCTTCTTCTCGGCCAGCTGGCGGAAGCTGCGCTCGACGAAGTCGTTGATGTCGAGCACCCGCACCGGGCCCGCGTTGACCGCGACCGTGCCGGACTCGATCTTCGCGAGGTCCAGGATGTCGTCGATGAGCTCGAGCAGCTCGGTGCCAGCGCTGTTGATGGTGCGCGCGAAGTCGACCTGCTTGGCCGAGAGGTTCCCGTCGCCGTTCTCCGAGAGGTATTGCGAGAGCAGCAGCAGGCTGTTGAGCGGCGTGCGGAGCTCGTGAGACATGTTCGCGAGGAACTCCGACTTGTACCGGGACGCGAGCGAGAGCTGCTCGGCCTTCTCTTCGAGCGCCGCCTTGGCCTGGCCGACTTCGCGGTTCTTGTGTTCGACCTCGGTCTTCTGCTGCTCGAGGCGCTTGTTGATCTCGGTGAGCTCTTCGGTGAGCGCCTGGCTCTGCTGCAACAGCGTCTCGGTGCGCATGTTGCCGCCGATGTTGTTGAGCACGATGCCGATGGACTGCGTGAGCTGCTTGACGAAGTCGACGTTGACTTCGGTGAAGGGGCTGAAGCTGCCCAGCTCGAGCACCGCCTTGAGCTCACCTTCGAACAACACCGGCAACACCAGCAGGTGGGTGGCGGGCGCGTCGCCCAGGCCCGAAGCGACCCGGGCGTAGCCGGCCGGCAGGTTGCTCACGAAGATCGGCTGGCGGTCGGCGGCGCACTGCCCGATCAGCCCTTCGCCGAGGCGAATTCGTTTGCTGCCCACCCCCGCGTCGGGGCCCGCAGCGTAGCCCGCGCTCAGGCGGAGAAGCTCTTCTCCCTCGTCGTGTTCGGCCACGTAGAACGCCGCGTACGGAGCGCTGATCAACGGCGCCAGCTCGGAGAGGATCACCTTCGAGACCGTCGCCAGATCGCGCTCGCCCTGCAGCATGCGGGTGAAGCGCGTGAGGTTGGTCTTGAGCCAGTCCTGCTCGGTGTTCTTGCGGGTGGTCTCCTTCAAGTTGCGAATCATCTCGTTGATGTTGTCTTTGAGCGCCGCGACTTCGCCCTGCGCGCCGACGGTGACGAAGCGGGTGAGATCGCCCTTGGTCACCGCGGTGGCGACCTCGGCGATGGCGCGCACCTGGGTGGTGAGGTTCGCGGCCAGCTCGTTGACGTTGTCGGTGAGATCTCTCCAGAGACCGGCGGTGCCGGGCACGCGCGCCTGGCCGCCCAGCTTTCCTTCGATGCCGACTTCGCGGGCCACGGTGGTCACCTGGTCTGCGAAGAGCGCCAGGGTATCGATGAGGCCGTTGATGGTGTCGGCGAGCTCGGCGATCTCACCCTTCACGTCGAGCACCAGCTTGCGCTTGAGGTCGCCGTTGGCGACGTGGGTGACGACCTTGGCGATGCCGCGCACCTGGGTGGTCAGGTTCGAGGCCATCGAGTTCACGTTGTCGGTGAGGTCCTTCCAGGTGCCGCCCACGCCGGGCACCACGGCCTGGCCGCCGAGCTTTCCTTCGGTGCCGACTTCGCGGGCGACGCGCGTCACCTCGCTGGCAAACGAGTTGAGCTGATCGACCATGGTGTTGATGGTGTTCTTGAGCTCGAGAATCTCCCCGCGCACGTCGACGGTGATCTTCCGGGACAGGTCGCCCTTCGCCACGGCCGTGGTCACCTCGGCGATGTTGCGCACCTGGGTGGTGAGGTTGGTGGCCATGCTGTTCACGTTGTCCGTGAGGTCCTTCCAGGTGCCGCCGACGCCCTTCACCACGGCCTGGCCGCCCAGCTTGCCTTCGGTGCCGACTTCGCGCGCGACGCGGGTCACCTCAGAGGCGAACGAGCTGAGCTGATCGACCATCGTGTTGATGGTGTTTTTGAGCTCGAGGATCTCGCCGCGCACGTCGATGGTGATCTTCTTCGACAGATCTCCGCCTGCGACGGCGGTGGTGACGTCGGCGATGTTGCGAACCTGGCTGGTGAGGTTGCTCGCCATGGACTTCACGTTGTCCGTGAGGTCCTTCCAGGTGCCGCCCACGCCCTTCACCACCGCCTGGCCGCCCAGCTTTCCTTCGGTGCCGACTTCGCGCGCGACGCGCGTCACTTCAGAGGCGAACGAGCTGAGCTGATCGACCATCGTGTTGATGGTATTTTTGAGCTCGAGAATCTCGCCGCGCACGTCGACGGTGATCTTCCGCGAGAGGTCGCCCTTGGCGACGGCGGTGGTCACGTCGGCGATGTTGCGCACCTGGCTGGTGAGGTTGCTCGCCATGGAATTCACGTTGTCCGTGAGATCCTTCCAGGTGCCGCCCACGCCCTTCACCACGGCCTGGCCGCCGAGCTTGCCTTCGGTACCGACGTCGCGGGCGACGCGGGTCACTTCAGAGGCGAACGAGCTGAGCTGATCGACCATCGTGTTGATGGTGTTTTTTAGCTCGAGAATTTCGCCGCGCACGTCGACGGTGATCTTCTTCGAGAGGTCACCGCCTGCGACGGCCGTCGTCACCTCGGCGATGTTGCGCACCTGGGTGGTGAGGTTCGAGGCCATCGAGTTGACGTTGTCGGTCAGATCCTTCCACGTGCCGCCCACGCCCTTCACCACGGCCTGGCCACCGAGCTTTCCTTCGGTGCCGACTTCGCGCGCGACGCGCGTCACTTCGGAGGCGAACGAGCTGAGCTGATCGACCATGCCGTTGACCAGGCGCGCGGTGCGAAGGAAGTCACCCTTGAGCGGGCGATCACCCGCGGTCAGCGCGAGCTTCTTCGAAAGGTCGCCCTTGGCCACCGCGCCGATCACGCGGCCCATTTCGTCACTCTGCTGCGCGAGCGCGCCGACCAGCGCGTTGACCGAACGAATCTTGGCGGCCCACTGCCCCGGAGCCCGGGTGAGCCGCGCGCGCACCTCGACCCGGCCTTCCTTCGAGACGGCGTCGGCCACCCGCTCGAACTCGGTGGCGGTCTGGCTGTTGAGCAGAATGATTTGGTTGAGCGCGCTGGCGACCTGCTTGTTGGCCTTCGAGCCGCGCATCCTCATGCGGCTGCTGAAGTCGCCCTGCTTGACGGCTGACAGCACCCGCAGCAGCTCCCGCGTGTCGATGGCGCCCTCTTCGGCTACCGCGGAATTGTTCATCGGTCTTCCCCGGTGAACGTGGTGGTGACGCCGGCCAGCTCCGCGTCGGAGATCCCGTAGCCCTTGAGCTTCTCCCACAGGTTCTTGCGCGAGATGCCCAGCAGCTGAGCGGCGCGCGCGCGGTGGCCTTCAGACTTCTGCAGCACGCGCTTGAGGTATTCGCGCTCGAACGCGCGCACCGCCTCAGGCAACGAGCGCGTCTCGGGCGTGGGCGCGGCCCCTTCTTCCGGCTGCTCTCCGGCGATCTCCGGGGGCAGGTGCGAAAGCTCGACCCGGCGGCCACCCGACACCACCAGCGCACGCCGCAGCGCCTGGGCCAGTTCCCTGACGTTGCCCGGGAACGGATAGGCGGAGAGCGCCGCCAGCGCGGAGACCGAGAGCTCGGGGGGCGAGGAAGGTGAAGCGATTCGCCGCAGCAACTGCTCGAGCAACAACATCAGGTCATCGCCGCGCGCGCGCAGCGGAGCCAAGGGCACCTCGAGCACCCGCAGGCGTTCGCCCAGGCCCTCGAGCAACTGGCCGCTCGCCACCAGGTCACGCAGCGGCACCATGGTGCTGGTGATCAACCGCACGTCGGGGAGATCGCTGCGGCCCTCTTCGCGTTCCTTGAGCGAGCGCAGCAGCCGCACCTGCGCGAACATCGGCAGCTCGCCCAGCTCGGTGAGGAAGAGCGTGCCGCCTTCGGCCGCGTGCGATTCCTGGGCGCCGAGCAGCTCCACCGCGCCCGGGCTCGCGGGGAAACCCACGCAGCTCAGCGCCACGAAGGGCCGGTTCGCCCGCGAGCTCTTCTGGTGCAGGGTGAGGGCGGCGAGGCGCTTGCCGGTGCCGCGTTCGCCCACGATGGAGACAGGCTCGTCGCTGGCGGCGTACTGCTCGATGAGCTCGCGCAGCCGTTCCATCGGGGGCGAGTTGCCCAGCAGCTCGTCGCCGGGCAGCTGCGCCAGGCGCTGGGTGATGAAGTTCTTGCTCAGCGATCGATCGCGCTCGATGCGCTCGAGCAGCTTGAGCAGCACTTCCATCTCGAAGGGCTTGGGCAGGTAATCGACCGCGCCGAGCTTGAGGGCCACCACCGCATCGGGAACGGTGGCGTAGGCCGTCATCAAGATGAAGCTGGTGCGCGGCGACTCATGGCGGACTTTTTTGAACAACGTGAAGCCGTCGACGCGCGGAAGGCGCACGTCACTGATCACCACGTCGAACACCTTGCCCGTGAGCGAGGCCTGGGCCGAGAGCCCGTCGAGCGCTGTGGTGACCAGATGCCCTTCATTCTTGAGCGCCTCTTCCACCGCGAGGAGGATCGAGGGCTCGTCGTCGACCAGGAGGATGTTGAGCATGGGCGGCAGGATGTTGATCACGGGGCCCTCTGGCAACCACCTGCCTGGCCGGTTACCGCGCGGTAACGCCTTGACCCGCCTCGAATCTGACGTCGGATCAACGACCTGGGCTGGCTGACGCCCGAAGAGAACACTCCGCTGAACGGGGCCCGGCGGGTAGACTCTTCCCACCTTTCCCATGGGCATCCCCTTCGGGCGCTACCAGCTGCTGAAGAAGATCGCCTCGGGAGGGATGGGCCAGGTCCTGCTCGCGAAAAAGGGGCAGGACGACTTCGAAAAGCTGGTGGTGCTCAAGAGAATCCTCCCGCACCTGGTGGAAGACGAAGAGTTCTTCACCATGTTCCGCGACGAGGCGAAGATCACCATGCGCCTCGACCACCCGAACATCGCGCGCATCAACGAGTTCGGGGTCGAAGCGGGCGTGCACTACATCGAGATGGAATACGTCGCCGGTGAAGACGTGCGCCGCATCGAGAAGCGCGCCGCCGCGGCCGCCAAGGGCATTCCCATCGGCGTCATCTTGCGGATCATCGCCGACGCCGCCGCGGGTCTCGACTTCGCGCACAAGGCCAAAGACGCCAAGGGCAGCCCGCTGGGCCTGGTGCACCGCGACGTCAGCCCGCAGAACGTGCTGGTCGGCTTCGATGGCTCGGTGAAGTTGATCGACTTCGGCGTGGCGAAGGCCGCGGGCCGCGCGCAGCACACCGCCACCGGCATCTTGAAGGGCAAGTTCCCGTACATGTCGCCCGAGCAGGCCCAGGGCGACGAGCTCGACTGCCGCAGCGACGTGTTCGCGCTGGGCATCGTGTTGTGGGAACAGCTCACCGGGCGCCGCCTGTTCAAGGGCGAGAACGATCTGGCCACCCAGCGCCTGGTGCGCGCCTGCCAGGTGCCCGCGCCCTCGAGCGTCGAGCCTTCGGTGCCTTCGGGGCTCGACCCCATTTCCCTCAAGGCGCTCGCGAAGGAACCCAAAGATCGCTACCAGGACGCGGCCGAGCTGAGAAACGCGCTGGAAGATTTCGCCCTGCAGAACGCGATCTCCGCCACCAGCTCGAACCTCGCGACCTTCATGCAGGACCTCTACGCCGAGCGCATCGCGAAGGAAGCCGACCCGCGCTTCTTCGAAGAGGACTCGGGCCTCACCGATCTCGACGTGGGTGGTCTCTCGCGCCCTGCGGCCACCGGCGCCACGGTGGTCGATCGCAACAAGCTGTCGACGAACAACATGACGCAGGTGCAGGGCACGCAGGCCTTGCCTCCGCCTTCGAGGTCGTCGCCGTTGCCGCTGGTGTTGGGCGGCGCGGTGGTGGTCGCGGCGCTCGCGGTGGGCGGTTGGTTCTTCACCCGGCCAGACCCCAAACCGATCGAGCCGGTGATCCCGGTGGCCACTGGAGGTGGTCCCCAGGAGACGCCCCGCGCCGTGCCTCCGTTGGTGGTGCGCATCGAGTCAGAGCCGTCGGGCGCGAGCATCGAGCTCGCGGGATCCCGGGTGGGCCAGACGCCGTTCGACGCGCGGGTCGAAAAAGTGAAGTTGCCGGTGGCGGTGCGGGTGTCGGCCGATGGGTACGAGCCCGCCGAGGCCACGCTCACCGACATGACCGGCGAGAGCCTGTCGCTGGTACTGAAGAAAAAGGTCGCCGTCGTGCGACCGCCTTCGGGTGGCGGCGGAGGCCGGAACCCCGACATCAAGACTTCGCGGTGAAGCCACTCGCTCCCCCTCAGGCGTTGCAGTGCGAGCGCCACACCGCCACGGCCGGCTGGCAGTGCACCGTCTGCAACCAGCCGCTGTGTCCCGACTGCACCGCCACCAAGGTGATGAACCCCATCACCATGCTCGTCTGCAGCCTCTGCGGCGAGGTGGCCGAGCCTCTCATTCGGAAGAAAGCCGACACCGCCACCCTCGCGCAGCGCGTTCCGACCGCGTGGGTCTTTCCCTTCCGGGGCGAAGGGCTGCCCGCGTGGCTGGGCATCTCGATGTTCCTCGCGGCGTGTTCGTACCTCGGAGCCCTCGGTGCCCTCATCGGCTGGGGCGTTACCCTGGCGAGCCTGTTCGGCCTCACGCGCTCGACCGCGCGGGGCAGCGAGCACCTCGAGCTGTCCGACTTTCAAGACCCGCTGCAGTCGATTCTGATGCCGATCGCCCGCTTCGCCCTGGTGACGTTTCCCGGGTGGGGGCTGGTGCTCTACGGCATGTACACCGACCGGCCCTGGCTCAACTGGGTGGCGCTCGGCCTCACCGTGCTCTGGAGTCCCACCGCGTACATTGGCGCGGCGACCGACACGAGCGTGGTGCACTTGATCAACCCCATTCGCGTGCTCGGGGTGACCGCGCGCCTGGGCACCGATTTCGGCGTGTACCTGGCGGGGATCTTCGGCGTGGGCGCGACGATCCTGGTCTCGGTGCCGATCGCGATGCTGGTGAACACCTATCTCGTGGTCCCCTTCCTCGGGCGGGTGGCGACGCAGCTGGTGATCTCCTACGGCGCGCTCGTGGGCGCCCGGGTGGCCGGCATGGTGTTGATGCTGCACGGGCCGCTCTTCGGGTGGGGCGAAGAACTCGATCTCTACGAGCCGGTGCTGGGCGACGCGCAGCCGCGCGGCGAAGTGCCGGTCAAACGCAGCCTGCCCAAACACCTGCCGATGTCGATCGAGCTCGAACCGGAGCCGGTGCCCGAGCACCAGGCCGGGCAGCAGTTCGATCGCTTCGCCGCCATCGAGACGAACCCCGACGCCGAAGCGCCGCCCGAGGTGGCGCCGCTCGACGTGGCGCTGCTCCCGAGCTTCGCGCAGCAATCAGCCGAGAGCATTCGCGGCGCCATCGGCGCGGGCAAAGCCGAAGTGGCGCTCGATGGGTTCCGATCCACCGGGCTCA
Organism: Archangium sp.; assembly: GCA_043758715.1. Lineage (GTDB taxonomy): Bacteria > Myxococcota > Myxococcia > Myxococcales > Myxococcaceae > Archangium_A. The sequence goes on along the minus strand of JAYVNA010000701.1, from coordinate 10 downwards.
GCGCCGCCGA
>JAYVNA010000700.1:0-3278 GCA_043758715.1 Archangium sp. | reverse complement strand
GGGGATCTCCGGGTAGAACTCGACGACGCCGTTGCTGAGCACGACCTTGTTCCGCTCGACCACGGTGGCGCGGAGCAGCACCTTGAGCTCGCTCTCCTTCCACATCTCGATCTTCAGGGTCTCGCCGGGGAACACGGAGTCCGCGAAGCGCACCTTGATGCTCTTGAACGTGCGGGGATCGCCCTTGGCGAACGCGCTCACCACCGCGCGGCCCGCGAAACCAAACGTGCACAGCCCGTGGAGGATCGGCTTCTGGAAGCCGAACATGGTGGCGAACTCGGGATCCACGTGGAGCGGGTTCCAGTCGCCTGACAGGCGATACAGCAGCGCCTGGTTCTCGGAGGTCTTCTCGGTGACCACCGCGTCAGGAGCGCGCTCGGGAGCCTGGCCCTGCTCGGTGGCGGGACCGCGATCGCCGCCCCAGCCGCCCGCGCCCTTCACCACCATCGACACGTCGTTCTTCACCAGCAGCTCGCCGGTCTCGGCGTCGTAGCTGTCCAAGTGCGTGACCACCACCGCGTGCTTACCCTTGTCGAGGATCTCGCTGATGCGCGCCTTGTGCTTGAGGGTGGCCTTCGCGGGCAGCGGGCGCATCACCTCGAGGTACTGCTCGCCGTGCAGAATGCGATCGAGCCCGTAGTTGAGCCCGGGCGCGGTCTGGCCTTCCGACGCCATCTTGAAGATCGCGTTGAGTGCGGGCACCACCCCGTAGGTGGGCAACGAGTAGAAGCCGTCGCCGTTGCGCTCGTAGACGAGATGCAGATCGTTTGGGTCGGCCGGGTTCTTTCCCGCGCCCACGCCCAACGCGTAGAGCGCGAGGTCACGTTCGTCGTACGACGACTCGAGCTCGGGCAGCTCGTAGCCGAGCGCCTGATCGACATCGATGAACTCGTTGCCACCCTTCGACTTGGTGGAGAGGTTGCTCATCACCGTCGAGAGCGACTCGGTGATGTTCGAAGGGTGCGTCGCCTTCTTCCAATCGGTGACGTCGTCCCAGGCGTTGCGCACGGCCTCGGGCGAGATCTCGCGGCCGAGCTTGAACACCTTTCCTTCGGTGCGCTCCCAGCGCAGCTTGCCGAAGTACCCGCCGCCGACTTCGTACAGGCCACCGTTCTCCTGGCATTCCTCGTGAGCGAGCCAGGCGACGAGCGGGGTGACGTACTCGGGCTTCAGGTTCTCGAGCATGTCCTTGGGGAGCACCGTCTCGGTCAGGCGCGAAGCCGCGATGGGCGCGATCGCGTTGACGCGCACGTTCTTCTTCTCGCCTTCGACCGCGAGCGTGTTCGAGAGGCCGACCAGCGCGAGCTTGGCGGCGGAGTAGTTCGCCTGGCCGAAGTTGCCGTAGATGCCGGCGGCCGAGGTGGTGAAGATGATGCGGCCGTAGCCCTGGTCGCGCATGTACGGCCAGGCGGCGTGGCTGCAGCGGAAAGCGCCGTTGACGTGCACGCGGAAGATGAGGTCCCAATCTTCCTTCGTCATCTTCTGGAAGCTGACGTCGCGGAGAATGCCGGCGTTGTTGATCAGCACGTCGATGCGGCCGAACGAGTCGATCGCGGTCTTGACGATCTTGTCGCCGTCTTCCACGGAGTCGTAGTTCGCGACGGCCTTGCCGCCGGCGGCCTTGATCTCGTCGACCACCTTGTCGGCCGCCGCTGAGCTCTTGCCGCCGCCCGTCGCCGAGCCGCCCAGATCGTTGACCACCACCTGCGCGCCACGCTTGCCGAAGAAGAGCGCATGACTGCGGCCCAGGCCTGCTCCTGCGCCGGTGATGACGACGACCTTTCCATCGAATCGAAGCTCAGAACCCATGGGCACACCCTCTTGAACTGCGTGGATGACGCGTTGGAGCAGAAAATTGATTCCAGAGTCAATATCCCTCCGTAGCTATAGTCACAAGGCGATGTCAGACGAGCGGTTGGAGGGCCCACGCGCGGAGGCTTTTCTGTCAGCGGCGATGTCGCTGGCACGTGAAGCCGCGACTTCGCCGACCTGGTTCGAGACCTCGGTGCGCGCGCTCGAGGCCGCCTATTCAGAGAGGCCGTTGCTGGCCGCGCCCACCCTGGTGTTCGACCTCACCGCGTTGCTGCATGGAGAGCGGTTGTTGCCGGTGCCGCCGCCGGGGCTGGAGCCGGTGCGGGATGCCATTCGTGGGTATGAGGATCACGTGCTCGCCCGGCTCACCGCCGATCGAAGGTGGACGCGGCTGACGGAAGCGGTGGCCGGGCTCCCCAAAGAATTGCGCTCGGCGGCGGTGGGCCTGGTGACCGCGCAGCTGCTGTCCCGGCTCAAGCTTTCGCTGGGCACCGGGGTGAGCACGGGGCTGGTGCGGCGGTTCGCGACGCGGCCTCCGGACGAGGTGCTCGAGGCGGGCCGCGCCGCGCTCTACGACGAGGAGATCGCCGCGCGCATCGTCGAAGGGTTCAACGAACTTTCGCGCGCCGCCCGGAGGACCCGCGAGCTGCTCTCCGACGCGGAGGTCTTCTTGATGGAGAACCTCGCCGCGCTCAAAGGCCTCGCAGCCCGGGTCGCGCTCGCGCAGTTGGCCGAGGTCGCGCAGGCGGTCATCGAGCATCTGCCGACGCGGCTTCGCGGCCAGGTGTTCGAAGACGGCGATGCGCCGACGGCGATCGAGGAGGACTCCGCGTATCCGGTCGGCGGGTTCTCGAGCATCAGCACCCAGGGCAGCGTGGAGAACCTCGTCACCAGCGAGCTCATCTACATGGAGCAGGGTGATGATCCCGACTCACGACCGGATCTCTTCGACGTGCGCTTCGTCGAGGGCGAGCTGCTGTATTACGCGCGCGATGAGTCGGTGGCCGTGCGGAAGAAGCGGACGCTGGTGTTGGTGTTCGACGCGTCGCTGCAGCGTTGCCGGGTGAAGGATCCCGGAGAGTCGTATCAGCGGTTGGTGTGGCTGCTCGGGTCGGTCACGGCGCTGGTGCGGAAGTTGTCGGAGTGGCTCAACACCGAGGCGCTGCGTTTCGAACTCATCTTCATCAGCGACGCGGAGGACGTGGCGCTCCATGAAGAGGAGGGTGTGCTGTCGCTGCTGCTGCGGGAGTACCGCGAGCGCGGTCAGGTCGAGGTACATCGGACGGATTCACCCATCGCTGCGATTCGGGCCGCTCGTGAGCTGCACCGGGGCAGGGCGCGGGTGATGTTGTTTGCGACCAAGATTCCCTCGGGCCTCGAAGGCACCGCGGCGCCCGATGCGATCATCGACGCGAGCGGGTCGCGGCCGAAGGTGCATTGGGCTGAGGCGGTGGCGGAACGGGAGC
>JAYVNA010000699.1:0-3278 GCA_043758715.1 Archangium sp. | reverse complement strand
GCGAACGCTGCTTTCGATTTCGCCCCACGCACTGACCGCGGTCTGGCTCACGGGCCTGCTCCCGGTTTCGATTTCGCTGCCCGCAGAGGTGAACGACGAGAACCTCGTGGTACTCGCCGATGCACTCGAAGAGACCGGCGCGCCGCCGGGTGCGATCGCCCACTGTCGTGAAGGCCAGCCTCACGGAGCGCGTTGCTGGGTCATCGAAGCGCTTCGTGCCGAGCCGTGAGGTATCGGCGGCCCCGCTCACTTAGCTGGCGCGGAGCATCGAGACCACCCAGCCCACATGCCGCCCCTGCGCCGTCGAGAGCCCGTGCTCGCGGAGCATCGTGGTCTCGAGAATGCGTTGGTGCGCCTCGACGTTGGTCTGGAACACCGAGTCGGGGATCACCGCGCCCGTCGGCATCACCTGCCGGCCCCTGATGCGGAAGGTCTTGAGCACCTCGATCGACGCGAGCCGCAGCAGCTCGTAGCGCTGGGTCTCGAAGCCCGGCTCGACCGCGACGGCGATGATCAGCTTGCCGAAGGTCGGGTCCTTGTTGACGAGCGTGTCGCCCTTCTCGAAGCCCACGTCGAACCGAACCCGCACGTCCGCCAGGCCCTTCACTCCGTCGCGCTCGAGCTGAGCGCGAATCGCCTGGGCCTCGGGGATCTCGAGGGCGTCGAACACGCCTGCGTTCGGGAAGAACAGGCCCAGCTTGCCGTCGCGCGGGTCCTTGAGGTCGGCGCGCCAGGACTCGGCGTTGATGCGGAACTCGCGCGCCACGTGGGTGTTGACGACGTCGGCCTGCTCGAAGGGAATCGGGCGGCCCGCGGCGATGCGCAGCTGCAGCGCCACCAGGTCGAGCGGCGCCAGGGTGCCGTCGGGCTGACGAACGCGGTGCGCTTCTTCGGTCACCGGGTGCTCGACCTGAATGCGGGTGTTCATCTCGAGCAGGTAGAAGTGCGCGTCCTTGAACATCAGCTCGACGGTGCACGCCCCCACGTAGCCACACTCGTCGGCGATGCGGGCCGCGATGCCGCAGATGCGCTCCGTCAGCTCGGGCTTGTCGCGCAGCAGCGCAGGCGGCGCTTCTTCTTGAATCTTCTGGCTGGCGCGCTGCTCGGTGCAGTCCCGCATGCCGAAGTGCCGCGTGTTCCCGAAGCGATCGCGCACCACCTGCACCTCGAGGTGCATCGTCTCGGGAATGTTCTGCTCGAACATCACGCCTGCGTCCCAGCCGTTGGTGTTGATCTCCGAGAGCACCCGCTTCACCGCCGCCGGCACTTCTTCGAAGGTCGCGACCACCACCTGCCCGCGCCCACCACCGCCGTTGGCCGCCTTGATGCGTCCGGGGAAGGTGAAGCGCCCGGCGGCGTGACCCGCGCCGACCGCGGCGATGATCTCTTCCGCGTCAGACGACTCGAGCACGATGCCCGGGGTGACCGCGCGGGGATCGATCGCCTGCGCGATGCCGCGGAACTTTCGTTTGTCGCCCGCGCGCTCGACCACGTCCTGCATCGGGCCCACGAAGACGATCCCTTCCTCGCGGAAGAGCTGAATGGCGCCGCTGTTCTCCGCGAGCGGCCCATAGCCCGGGTAGAGCGCCGAGCGGGCCAGCTCGACCTCGGCCTGGCTCCCGAAGCGCGCCGCGTAGGCCGCGTGCACCTTCTGGGCGATCTGCTTCGCGTTGGCGTAGCTCTCGCGAAAGGAGCCCGCGAGGCCGATGCCGAAGCCCCCGGCCTGCTGCGCCAGTCGCACCTGCAGCGAGGTGGCGTCGTCCTGCTCGCTGAAGAGCACCACCGGGGTGGCTCCGAAGGCGATCGCTTCCCGTACCGCCCGCACGCCCATCTCGCCCTTGTCCGCGACGATCACGTAGCGCAGCGCGCCTTCACCCACCGTGGTCGCCGGCAGGCGATCGAGCGGGTAGGTCACCAGGTACATCACGTCGGCCGTGCGCGGCGCGTTGACCGTCAGCGTCGCGGCCTCGAGGTTCAGCCGGCGCCGCAGCTGCGCCACCAGGGCAGGGTGCCGGTGCAGCGCGACCAGCAGGCGCATGCCTTCTTCGTCGTCGATGGCTGCGCGCTCGAGGTGCGCTGAGAGCACCGACAGGGACGCGGACTCGAGAATGCTCTCCCACACGGGAGCGTCCGCCATCACGGTGCGCGCCACCTGGATCCGAGCCCAGATTTCCCGGAGTCGACCCGGAGCTCCCGCATCGACACGCGCGAGCGGCGCTTCCCACGCGAAGTAGCGCAGCCAGGCTTCACCGTTGGCGATGAAGTACCGCAGCGCCACGATGCGCTGGCCCACCCGCCCCAGAGGCAACGAGGCGAGTGCTGAGAGCGTGGCGGTCGGTGGTCCTGCCAGTGCCGAGAGCACCGCGTTGCAGCCGAGGTGCACTCCGCGGGGGCTGATGCAGGACTGGAGGGCCAGCAGGAGCTGCGGGTCGGGCTGCGCTGCAACGGGAGAACGGGTCGACATGGCCGCGCGCTTCTAGGGACTCCCGGGCGAGGTCGCCAGCAGCTTCCACCGCCTCGGCTCACAGGCCGGCGACCAGCACCACCTTGCCCTCGATGCCGCCTGCTGCGAGCCGCTCGTTGGCCCGCCGGGCATCGAGCAGGGGAAGCCACTCTGCGATGCGCGGCTTGATCTTCCCTTCGCCCAACAGCGCGAAAAGCTTCGGGAGGTCTTCGAGGAACGGTTGCGGGTTCTTCCGGTACTGCATGGTGATTCCGTAGAACACCCCGCGCCGGCCCCGCAGCCGCGAGCCCACGAAGCAGGCCAACGCCGAGCGCGCCAGGGCGGGCAGACCGCTCGCGCCGCCAAAGCCGTACCAGACGGTGATTCCTCCGCGCCGGGTCGCCGAAACACACTGGCCGGTGTGCGCTCCGCCCACGCCATCGAACGCCGCGTCGACGCCCTCGGGCCGCACGGCGTGCACGCCCAGGTCGAGCGGGGCGGTGCGGCCTTCGATGGCGGTGGCGCCATAGGCCTCCATGTGGGCGTGGCGCGCCTTCGCGGCGGCGCCGATGGCCGTGACGCCGTGAGCCCGGAGCAGGTCCAACAGCGCTTGGCCCACGCCGCCATTGGCCGCGTTCACCAGCGCGCTCTGGCCGGGCTGCAGCTGCGCTTCCCGGTGGATCATCTGGAAGGCCGTGACGTAGTTGAGAATGAGCGAGACGGCCTCGGCGTCATCGAGCCCCTCGGGCACCTTGACCCAGTGGGCTTCGCCGCGAACCACGTGGGTCGCGTACCCGCCGTGCACGAGCAACGCGCAGACCTTGTCGCCCAGTTT
>JAYVNA010000698.1:0-3280 GCA_043758715.1 Archangium sp. | reverse complement strand
CTGGGAGCGCCCGGTGATCATTGCTCGGCCGGTTGTTCGAGCGGGCGGCTGTGCTGCCAGGTCTCGCCGCTCAACGACGTGGCCGACTCGACCAAACGTTTCGGCTGCCTCACGCCCATCAACGGCAGTTGCCCTGCGCCCGACTTGCGCGTCGATGCCACCGAGCTCGCGTCCTGGTACCTCGAGACACGCACCTTCGGCGCCGATTCCTGCGCGGTGAACGAGGCCTGTGTCGACGTCTCGGGAACGCGCAAGCTGCTCCGGTTTCCCACGCTGACCTCGAACACCGGCACGCGCGACCTGGTGCTCGGCGATCCCTCCTTCAGTCCGAACCTCTTCAGCTACGCGGAATGCCACGGCCACTATCACTTCAACGGCTACGCCTCGTATCGGTTGGTCCGCGGGGACGGCACCGTGGTGGGCACGGGGCGAAAGCAGTCGTTCTGCCTGGGCGACAACCTGCACATGTCCGGGAGCACGTACGACCCGCAGTATCACTGCAACTACCAGGGCATCACCGCGGGCTGGGCTGACGAATACATCGCCTCGCTCGACTGCCAGTGGATCGACGTCACCAACGTGCCCGCGGGCAGCTACTACCTCGAGGTGATCGTCAACCCGGGCCGGGCGTTGTTCGAGAGCAGCTACACCAACAACACCGCGCGGGTGCCGGTGACCATCCGGTAGCGCTACTCGAACAACCCCATCTGGGGCTCGGGCTCGCGATGGCCCGAGTCGACCTGGGTCTCGAACAACGCTCGCACCGTGGTCATGGTGTCGGCGTCTTTCGGGGCCTTGTCGTCTCGAATGCGCGCGATGCGCGGAAAGCGGAGCGCGAAGCCGCTGCCGTGCCGATTGGATTTCTGCAGGCCATCGAACGCGACCTCGATCACCAGCTCGGGGCGCACCACGTGAAACGGGCCATTCTTGCTGACGGTGATGGCCTCGAGCCGGGTGGTCATCTGGTTGATCTCGACGTCGGTGAGGCCGGAGAAGGCGCGGCCGATCTCCACCAGCTGGTCCTCGTTCCACACCGCGAAGGTGTAGTCGGACAATACGCCCGCGCGTTTACCGTGGCCCCGCTCGGCGCGGGTGATCACCACGTCGAGGGTGGCGAAGGCACGCTTCACTTTTCGCCACGCGTTCCCGCGCCGCCCCGCTTCGTAGCGGGCGTCGATGCGCTTGAGCACCAGGCCTTCGTTGCCCCGCGCGCGTGCCGCGGTAAAGGCGTCATCGAGCTGCGCGTCGAGGTCGACGCCGGGCTTGAAGGTCTGGGTGGCGTTGACACGCAGGGGCAAGGCCTCGAGCCGCTTCCTGCGCTCGGTCCACGGCTGGTCGAGCAGCGGCTCACCGTCGAACAAGACGTCGTACGCCACGAAGGCCACCGGAGTGGCGGCGATCACCGCCGAACTCGGAGCGTCCCGATTGAGCCTGGCCTGCAGCGCTTGAAAGGGCCGCGCCTGCCCATCGGGCTTCACCGCGATCACCTCGCCGTCGATCACCGAAGCCCGCGGGAGTCGTTTGAGCTGCGCCACCAGTTCGGGGAACTGCGCGGTGACCTCGTCTTGCCCCCGCGCGAAGAGCCTCACGTTGCCGTCCCAGACATGAGCCTGCGTGCGCACGCCATCGAGCTTGTCTTCGAAGATCGTGAGCGCGGGGTCGATGGGTTCCTTCACCGTTTCGTTCGGGGTCGCGAGCATGAAGGCGACCACGCTGCCGGGAATGACGTCGGCGTTCGTAAGCCGCTTGTCGTACGCGAGCAGCCCCAGGGCGCCGGGGTCCGAGGTGAGCGCTGAAGCCCGGCGCAGTTCTTCGAGCGTGGCGCCGAAGGCTTCCGCCAGCGCTTCTTCGAAGATGCCGAGCTGAACGCCGATGCGCAGCTCTCCCAGGATCGCCTTGACCAGGTAGCGCGCCTCCCACGGCGCCGCGCGGCTCAGCAGCTCGACGAGCACCCTCTGCTTCTCGTCCCGATCGCGGGCGGTGGCGATGCGCTCGAAGTACCCCGGCACTTCGAGCAGGGGGAGCTGGCGATCGCCGGCCGGCAGCAGCACCTCGAGCGCGTCTCCAAAGTCGCCCATCTCACGGCTCTTGAGCGCCACCACCCCGAGCGGCTGCTTCGACGCCTCGGCGGCGGCGGTGCTGAGCAAAGCCCAACCCACGCCCAGGTTTCGAGTGTCGCCGACTGGCAGCACGCGCCCCAGAATGAGCCGGCACGCGATGGGCAACTCGTCCCGCGAGAGCACGCGCAGCAGACCCGAGAGGTGACCGACCTTGGCTTTTCTCGAGCGAGTCGCCTTCGCGGCGTCGAGTGCGTGCACCAGCCTCTGCATGGCAGGACCATACGCCTCGTCAGCGCGGGTTTCGAACCGACCCGTCAGCTGGGCGGGTGGACCCAGCTGCGTTTCGGCGACCGCCGTCAATTCGTGCTGCGCCAAAGAGACGAGCCCCGACCGCCATCGGGTCAGGGAACATTCACGAAGCCGCCTTCAGGTGAAGCCGGGCGATGTCCTGACTCACTTCCCGCCCCGCGGCGGTGGAAGGCCGCAACGCCGGCACCCGGCCTCTCGAGTTGAACGAAACCAGCGCGCACAAGACGTCGTGCTGGGTCTTCTCGTCGCTGATCCGACTGAGCACGGTCACCAGTCCGCCTTCGGCAAACACCACGCTGCATTGCAATCGCAGCGCCTGGCCAGGGTGGGTCTGCCCGAGCACCGAGAGCCCGTGAATGGCGTCGAAGGCCACGGGGTGACGTGCGAACCCCTGGGCAGAAACGAGTGAGGTTTCCTGAACGCGCCGAATCAGGTCGAGGTTGGAAGGCGCGCGGGGGCCCCCGGTCACCCGGAAGCTGGCCTCGACGGGGGTCAGACCGAGCGCCGCTCCGCGCCGGGCCGTGGAGTGCAGCGAGCGCGAAGCGAGCGTCGGCTGCCACGTCTCGGTCAGGACGGCAAACTTGAGAACACCGACGGCGGCGATACCGCCCTGGGCGCCTGGTTCTCCATGCCGGATGACGACCGAGACCACGCGCTGTCCTGCTTGTTCGCGCTCGAGGGCCGCGGTGACGACGAGCTCTGCGCCAGCGTGTACGGGCGAGACGATCTTCAGGTCTTCGATGGAAACGGCCGTCAGCGTTTCCTGTTCGCCCACGAGGCTCGCCGCGGCTGCGACGGCTCGGGTGACGAGCGCCGTGGGGCCGAGCAGTCCGTCGGGGCCCACCTCGGCGGCGGAGATCTTCCAGCCCTGACGAACCGAGTGAGGCGCGAGTTGAGGGGCGTGACGGGAG
>JAYVNA010000697.1:0-3289 GCA_043758715.1 Archangium sp. | reverse complement strand
AGCCGCTCGGCAGCACGGTGGTGGCGAGTGATGGGCGGGTCGACGTGCACATCATCGCGCGGGCGGCCCCGTGGATGGATCTGAAGCGCGTCACGGTGCGCCGCGGTGGTCGCGACGTGAAGGTGCCGCTCATTCTCGAGGTGATCCCGGTGCCCGATACCCGCGAGGTGCTGCGGCTCGACGTCGAGAAGCACTACGACAACATTCCCGATGGCTCGTTCATCTTGATCGAGGCTGCGGGCGATGAGTCGATGTGGCCGGTGTTCACACCGTACGAAGTGCCGTCACTCGAGATCAGCGACGCGGTCGGGGTGATCGGCGCCTCGTTCGGGTTCTCATCGACGTTCGGCAAGTACAAGCCGACGATGAAGCAGACGGTGACGCCGTATGGCTTCACGAACCCGATCTGGGTGGACACCGCGGTTCACAACCCGCTCAAGGTTCCCAAGCGCGTGTTGCCGGTGGGTAACGACGTGCCCTTCGTGCCGCGGGTGATGCCGGACGTGCGCAAGCTCTACTATGGGTTCCACAGCGATCCGGAATGACTCACCTCGGGGGGAGGGGCGAAAGCTGCTTCTCTTCCTGCTCGTGGCGCTGCCCGCATTCGGGCACCCGCAGGGCTTCCACAAGAAACTCACCTTCACGCTGACGAAGACGAAGGTCTCCGCGTTGATCGTGATGGACGTCGACGCCGGTGAGCGCTGTCTGCTGCTGCGCGAAGCAGTCGACTCGAACCGCGATGGCCAGCTCGCCGGCGCCGAAGTCGCGCAGCTCAAAGATCGCCTGGTGAAGATGGCCACCTGGCCCTTGAAGCTCTCGATCTCCGGAGCCCCGTTGCCGCTGGTGGTGAAGGAATCGAAACTCTCGCTCCGAGAAGATCGCCGGGCGAACGACTCCTCACTTTCGGTCGCAGTCCTGGTCGAACTCGAGCATCCGCCGTCCACTCCGGGCATGAACTTCGAAGTCGAGGACGTCTCACCCGATCAATCGACGATCGTCCTGCAGGTGTACCAGGAGGGCGCGAAGGAGCCGCCCTTTCAGGAAGAAGTAAAGAGCGGCATCAAGACGAAGGTCCGTCTCAACTGAAGGGCTGGCAAACCGCCGCGCCTTGAGTTCTCGTGGGCCCTTATGAAGCTCACCATCCAGCTCATCGTCACCCTGGGCGTGCTGCTGGGCGTGACGGGTTGTCTGACCGAGCCCGCGGCGAACTGCACCACCGCCAACTGCTCTGGTTGCTGCAACGCGTTCGATCAATGCCAGCCCGGTACGGCGCTCAACGCCTGCGGCTCCGCCGGCAACGCGTGCGACGTGTGCGTGGCTCCGCAGGCCTGTCAGCTCGGGCGCTGCGCGTCGGGTGGACTGGGCGGTGGCAGCGGCGGAGGCTTCACGGGCGGCGGCGCCGGCGGCGGAGCGGGCGGGGGAACGACGGGAGCCAACTGCAACACCACCGGCGTGGCCGCCGGCTGCAACACCACCGCAGCGTTTTCCTGCGACGCGGCGAGCTCGTGTTTCGCGACCTACTCCGACTGCCTCGCTTCGGGACAATGCGGAGGCGTCACGGGCGGCGGCGGCGGGACGACGGGCGGTGGTGGCGGCACCACGGGCGGAGGCGGCGGCAGCGCGAGCATCATCTGCAACACCACCGGCATCGCTCCCGGCTGCAACGCGACCTCGGCCTATTCGTGCGACGCAGCCACCTCGTGCTTCACGACCCTGGCGGCCTGCACCAACTCAACCCAATGCGGCGGGCCGGGCACCGGAGGCGGCGCAGGCGGAGGCACCGGAGGCGGCACGGGCACCAACACCGTCAGCGGCCACGTCACCTACGACTTCGTACCGGTCCGCTACGTCTCAGGCGGCGGCGGCAACATGTACTTCAACCAGACCACCGCGAAGCCCGTGCGCAACGCCGTGGTGCGGGTGCTCGAGGGCACCACGGTTCTCGCGACGGGCACCACCGCGGCCGACGGCGCGTACTCGCTCTCGTACACGCCGACCGGAGGCGCGCTGCAGGTGCAGGTGCTCGCGCGCTCCACCTCGCCTTCGATTCAGGTCGAAGACAACACGGCCAACAACGCCACCTGGGCCTTCGGCAGCACGCTGACCGCGGGGACGCCGACGCTCGATCTCCACGCCAGCAGCGGGTGGACGGGCACCAGCTTCGGCAACCCGCGCCGCGCCGCGCCGTTCGCGATCCTCGACTCGATGTACACGGCCGCGCGCGCCTTCATGGCGGTGCGCACGGTGAACTTCCCCGCGCTGAAAGTGAACTGGAGCCCCAACAACGCGCCGCAGTCAGGCGACAAGGCGCTCGGGCAGATCAGCACCTCGCACTTCGCCTCCTCGGAGAACGAGATCTACGTGCTCGGCCTCGCGGGCACCGACACCGACGAGTTCGACTCGCACGTGATCGTGCACGAGTGGGGGCACTACTTCGAAGCGAACCTGTCCCGCTCGGACAGCCCGGGTGGACCGCACGGGCGCGGCGACGTGCTCGATCCGCGCATCGCGTTTGGGGAAGCCTGGGGCACGGCGTGCGCGGCGATGGTGCTGCCCGAGACGATGTACGCCGACAGCCTCTGGAGCGGCGCCACCCTCTACGCCTGGGGCTACGACGCCGAGACGGTGCCGAGCCCCACCGACGATCCCACGCCCAATGCCTTCTCTGAGAACGCGGTGCTGCGCATTCTCTACGATCTCTACGACAGCACCTCCGACGGCACCTGGGATCAGGTCGGGGTGGGGCTGGGCACGGTCTACGACGTGCTCAACGGCCCTGAGAAGCAGACCGACGCGCTCACCACCCTCGCTTCGTTTACCACTGCGCTCAAGGCCCAGCCGGGCGCGAACGCCGCGGGCATCAATGCGGTGCTCGCGCATTGGAACGTGGGGCCGGTGACGTCGGACTTCGGGGCGGGGGATGGCGACCTGTCGGGCATGTTCACGCCCGCGCCGATTCCCTTCAACGGCAGCATCGGGCTGGGCGGCGGCTTCCCCGCGAACTCGTACCAGCAGAACCAGTACTACGTGTTCACGGGCACCGGCCGGCGGGTCTACGTGACCGCGGGCAACGCGACCCAGGACGTCCTGGTCGCCGCCTTCCGAAAGGGCGCTTACGAGGGCTATGCCGACGCGACCACCAGCGGCAACGAAGCGTTCAACTTCCTCTCTACTGCTGGCGTCACCTACGTCGTGGCCGTTCAGGGTTATGGCCAGGTCAGCGGCAACTACAACGTCACCGTCTCCATCACGAGCCCATGAAACATCTCCTGCTCAGCATCGTCCTCGC
>JAYVNA010000696.1:0-10209 GCA_043758715.1 Archangium sp. | reverse complement strand
GCTCGGGCAGCATCACCTTGAGCGCCAGCGCCTTGCCCAGCTCGACGTGCACCGCGCGATAGACCTCGCCCATGCCGCCGGTCGCCAGGCGCTTGATGATCTTGTACCGCTCGCCGATCACCGTGTCGGGCTGCAGCTCGCCCAGGGGCTCGACCACCATCAACTGATCGCCCGAGCGGGTTCTCGAATTCGCGCTGACGCCGCTGTCGCGCACCAGCATCACCACGTCGCCGACCCGCAGCTTGTCGCCCACGGCAAGGCGCTCATCGAGCACCGGGTTGTTGTTCACCACCACGGCGCCCGTGCCGACGAGATCCCGAATCCACCATTCGCCGCGGGTGTCCTTCACCACTTCGGCGTGATGGCCCGCGACCAGGGCCGACTTGAAGCAGAGCTGGCAGTCATCGTCCGAGCCGATCACGAACGACTTCGACGGAAACGCCAGCACGCGGCCGCGTTCAGGTGCTTCGAGGATGAACTCCAACTCGGCCATGGTTTCGCTGCGGACGATAGATCAGGTGGCCACGAGGCGGCCCACCAATGCAAGAGATCGTCCCTCTTGCATTGGTGGGGCGGCTAGGATTTCCTCCACCCAGCGATCACTGGCTGCGACATTAGACTGTCCGCTGAACTACCGTCACAAAGGAAGAATTAGCAATGCTAAGGTATTTGGCTTTCGTTGGACTTCTCAGTACTTCCGCATCGGCAACTGACCAGTTTCCTAGCGTCATTCAGACCAAATATTCATTAGCGTCGCCGCCGGAGCAATCTTGTGCCCTCTGCCACACAAACGGTCAGGTTGGAATTGGGACGGTGAACACTCCGTTTGGAAGAGCACTTCGTCAGCGCGGTTTGATGGCCAATGACGTGGCTAGCTTGATGACAGCGCTCGATCAACTTGAGGCTGATGGCATCGACAGCGACGGCGATGGTGTGAAAGACACTGCTGAGTTGACGGCAGGGACCAACCCGAACATAGCGGGGGCTCCGGATGGCGGAGCTCCAACCCCTTCGCTCCCAACCGTCCGCTATGGTTGCGGCAGTTCCGTGGTCGAATACTTCCCAATTCTACAGGCAACCATTTTCCTACTGTTGCGGTCCTCCCGAAGGTCGGCCAAGAAATGAACAAACCAATGACGAGCAGAGCAATCATCACTCTCTTTGCGATCTCTGCTCAGTTCGCAAATGCGAGTCCTAACTTCGGAACGATAGCAACACCCCAATCAGGACACACCCTAGAGTATCCGGCGGCCGCGTACTACGGATCTGACTTGCATTTGTTTGCGTCCGACAGGAATATCTCGGCTGGAACGTCCGAATTACGCTGGTGTCGACCGCCATATTCAGGCACGTCATTGGCGTGCACGTGGTCAACGATTGACGGGGGTACCGGCAATCTCAAAATATTCGGCGAGATCAAAACCTATTCATGGTCCGGAGATGGAAAACTTCACGTATTCTACGTCAATCAGTTTGGCAGCACACAGTTACTCAGGCACGGATGGTTCGATGGAACCTCTTGGCAATTCGAGAACCTTGACGGAGCGGGCGGTGCAAATGGTCGAATATCGGCCCTTATCGGTGGTGGTGGAACCATTGGCGCAGCAGGATTCACCTCGGGCGGCACCAACTGGTTATTCGTTTCATATTTTGATGCAACTAATGGAAATCTCCGACTTGGTTGGCGCCCTTCCACTTCAAATACGTGGAGCTTTCAAGACCAAGATGGTCACGACTCGCTATCTGGCCATTTAAACGGCGTAATGGGGGGCTACAGTACTCTGGTTGCTACCGCAACACACCTTCACATTTTCTACTCCGATTCCACCAATTTTGACCTGAGACATTCTTGGTGGGGTGGAGGGAGTTCATGGTCGTTCGCAACGCGAGATGGCAATGGAAGTTTCACCAACAATTCGGTCGTTTCAGCAATCGGCGCCGTCTACCTGTCCGGAGTTTTGCACATCTTCTATACAGACCAAGTGACCGCCGATATCATTCATGCTTGGGATGGCTCCGCTTGGTCGTTCCTAGCCCACGACACCCCAGGAACGCTTGCGCACAACGGGTCGGCCTGCGCTGACGGAACTTATCTTCGTCTCACGTACTCTCTGAGTTCTAGTGGCGACCTGCGGCTCTCCTCATCCGCTGGAGGTACCGCCGCATGGTCTAAAGGAACGATTGATGGTCAGGTTAATGATTCCCTGAGCGGAACAATTGATGCAAACGTCGGTCTATACAGTGCATGTGCAGCCAACTCTGCTTATTTTTGGATCCTTTACACTTATGACGTAGCTGGCGTGAAGTCTCTTCGATTCGCATACATTGGCCCTCCGAGTTGACCTAATCTTCTTGTCGGGGACAAGGCGAATTGCCACAACGAGTCATCGGCCTTCGTGATGCGAGTGCCCTTCATTTCCCCATGGAGCCGACCATGGGGCCGAAGCCGACGGTTGCAGCCCGGGCACCGGCAGCCACCCGAAGCTGCTCTGGGTGCGGGCGTACTTCGGGTCGCAGTTTTCGCAGACGGGCAAGCTCGCGCCGAGCGGCACGGTGCCGAGCATCACGCCGAGTCCGCCGGGCGTCACCGCGGTCAAGGCAGGCACCTCCGGCAGATTGACCGGACAGGTGAACGCCTCAGCGCCGGTGAGCAACTCGGTCGCCTCGAGCCAGACTTGCGTGCCATCGCTGGTGAAGGCCAACGCCACTTCGCGCGGCCCCCAGGGGGAGGCCCAGCTGGCGATGCTCAAGGGAGCGCGCCCTAAGTTTCCGACGAGCCGCCGCTGCCACCCGGGCTGGCTGGTGCTGGTGGATTGCGTCACCAGCAGGTTCACGTTGGGCACCGTCGGCAGTGCGAGGCCCCCGCCGATCACCCCCAAACCGAACCAGAGCGGGAGCGTCGCCACCACGTTGCCCGTCTGCGCCTGGCGCACCTCTTCGCTGTGCTCCTGGAAGAGCAGCCCGTCGCCTACCGCCAGCTCACCGCCCTGCAAGCCGGGAACGAACCGTCGCCAGCGCAACTGCAGCGCTGGCGTGAAGCTGAACACCATGGTGCCGGTGAGGCTGGTGGCGGGGTTGTCGGCATCGCTCGGGGTGAACGCGAGATACAGGTTCGATTGCGCGTCGACCGCGACCCCGTAGCTGTGAGGGTGATTGCAGGTGCCAAAGATCGGGTCAGTAAGAAAGAGGCTGCGCAGGTATTGCCCCTGGCGATCGAGCAGTACCATGCCGAAGTTGCGGCAGCGCGGGTCGACGCCCTCCATCGAGAGCGTGCGTGATTCGTAGAGCACGAGCAGCTCGTTTTCGTTGAGCACCGCCAGGCGCGCTGTGAAGAAGTCGACGCCGGTGCCGACGAACTCGGGAATGGCCGCGGCCGCGCCTGAAAAGGTCCACACCGTCTGCCCGGTCACGGTATCGATCGCACTGACCGGCGCATCACGGGTCGCCGGGAGATCGCCGCACACCACCCACCCCAGCCAACTGATGCACCGCCGCGCGGCGCTGGCGAGCTGAAGCGGCGCCGCGGTGTTCGCTCGCAAGCGCGGGGGCGACTTGAAGTAGCTCGAGACCGCGAGGGCGCCGTCGCGATCGGCGAAGAGATCGCTCCACATCTCGGGCGGTCCGCCATCAGGCTGAGGCACGGCGAGCGTCCACGAGGGCTGGAGCGGCGCGGTGATGGGAGACGGCTGGCAGACGTCGTACACGCAGGTGCCTGCGCCTCCACACGGGCCGCCGGCCGCGCAGGTGAACCCGTCGGGGGGATCGCGCTCCACGCATTGACCGCTGATGCACACGTCGGCCAGGGTGCAGGAACGCCGGGCGCCGCAGGGAACTCCATCTTCCGCGTCGACGAGCGTGCAGCCGGTGCCCGCCGCGCAGAAACCGACCCGGCAAGGTCCCGCTCCGGGGCACGCAATGGGCCCGTGGTGCTCGCACCCGCGTGAAGGGTCGCAGGTGTCAGCGGTACAGGGGTCTGCGTCGGCGCAGTCGCGCAGCACGCCTTCACAGCGGCCCGCCCGGCAGGTGGCGTCGAGCAGGCAGACGTCGTGGCCCGCGCAGCTCAGGCCCTCGGGCTGATCGTGCTCCACGCACCGGCCCGCCGCGACGTCCCACGACGAGACGCGGCACGGCCCCGATGCGACACAGTCGGGTGAGGCCACGCCCTCACAGGCCAGGGGCACCGAGATCGGCTCGAAGCCCGCGAGCGAAATCACCAGCTCGCCATCGAAGATGCCGACCGACGACGGCGCGCACCGGATCGCCATCACGGTGGAACCCACCGCCGCGCGCGAAGGGTTTCCGTCGTCGCTGAGGAACGCTTCCCCGCGCAGCGACCAGGTGCCTTCGATGGGCGCCTTGCCGGAGTTGATCACCTCGACGGTGTTCGACCCCACCTGCCCCACCCCCAACCGGCCGAAGTCGAGCTGGGCGGGGGTGACGCGAATGAAAGCGGGCACGGGCTCGAGGGCGCGCTCACGGCAGGTGCAGCCCGCCGCGACGAGCAGCCAGAGGCAGACCACGCGCGTGGGTATCGAGGGCACCGGGTGCCAACCTACAGCAGCTTCAGGCTGCCGAGGGGGCGAGCACCGGCGCAAAGTCGTCGTGCTCCAGCTCGAGCGAGACCAGCTCGCCCGAGCGTGCAGGCACGATTTCGAAGTTCGCCGGATCGGACAACACCTTCGCCACCAGCTTCTGATTGAGCGCGTGGCCGGTCTTGTAGACCGTGAGCGCACCGATCACCGGGTGGCCCAGCAGCGCCACGTCACCGAGCGCGTCGAGCAACTTGTGACGCACGAACTCGTCGGGGAACCGCAGCCCCTCGGGGTTCAAGATGGAGAAGTCGTCGACCACCACCGCGTTCTCGAGCGAGCCACCGCGGGCCAGGCCCATCGCGCGCAGCTTGTCGACGTCACGCAGGAACCCGAAGGTGCGGGCGCGGGCGACTTCGCGGATGAACGAACGATGGCTGAACTCGAGCATGAACTGCTGATCGCTGATCAGCGGGTGCTTGAAATCGATGGTGCAGTCGATGCGGAAGCGGCGCGCGGGCGAGAACGTCGCGAACTTGTCGCCGTCCGTCACCGTCACGGTCCTCTTGATCACCAGGAACTTCTTGGGCTCGCCCTGGTGGCGAATGCCCGCTTCCGAGATCCGCATCGCGAAGGGAGCGGCGCTGCCGTCCATGATGGGAACTTCGGGACCGTCGATCTCCATTCGGAGGTTGTCGATGCCCAGGCCCGAGAGCGCCGCCAGCAGGTGCTCGACGGTGGCGATGCGAGCGGTGCCCACGCCCAGCGTGGTGGCCAGCGAGGTGTCCGTGACGAACTCGGAACACACCCGAACGATCGGTCGCCCCGGCAAATCGATGCGGGCGAAGACCAGGCCGTGATTGACAGGTGCAGGCAACAGACGCAGCGACACCTTCGACCCGCTGTGGAGCCCTACCCCTTCAACCAGTACCGCTCTCTGAAGTGTTCGCTGCTCGAAAGAGTCGCCGGCCATGACGTTTCGCGCCCTTTGGTGGCCGGTAGAACACCCGGCGTGATGCGGCGCGTTGAGCAACGCATATGCCACGAAACTGGTAGTTCGGAAGCAAAAACCGCGCGGAATCATTGGATGGAGTAAGGCTGCACCACACCAATTTCCGGTGGTCACGACACAGCTGACGCGATTCTGGCAGGTTAGCCGGTGTGACGTGGGTGTCGCGATTTCAGAAAAGATCGCCCTGGCTGTCGCGCCGGGGAGCGACTTTGCCGAAGTACTCGTAGGCGTGGAGCGTCGCCATCCGTCCGCGCGGGGTGCGATGGATGAAGCCTTCCTGCAGCAGGTAGGGCTCGTAGACGTCTTCGATGGTGTCGCGCTCTTCGCCCACGGCCGCGGCGATGGTTTCCACGCCCACCGGGCCTCCGCCGAACTTTTCGATCACCGTCAGCAGAATGCGGCGGTCCATGTGATCGAGGCCGCTGGCGTCGATGTCGAGCCGCTTCAGGGCGCTGTCAGCGAGGGCCTTGGTGACCACGCCCTCCCCTTCGACTTCGGCGAAGTCACGCAGGCGCCGCAACAGGCGGTTGGCGATGCGCGGGGTGCCACGGGCGCGCGAGGCGATCTCCTCGGCCCCTTCCCGCTCGAGCTTGACCCCGAGAATGCGCGCGGAGCGGGTGAGGATCTTCTGCAGATCGCCCGGCGAGTAGAACTCGAGCCGTTCCTGAATCTGAAAACGATCGCGCAGGGGCGAGGTGAGCAAGCCGGTGCGGGTGGTGGCGCCGATCAGCGTGAAGGGCGGCAGATCGATCTTCATCGCGCGGGCGGCGGGCCCGGAGTCGATGGTGATGTCGAGCCGGAAGTCTTCCATCGCGGGGTACAGATATTCCTCGATGGTCGCTGACAGCCGGTGGATCTCGTCGATGAACAACACGTCGCGCGGGCTGAGGTTGGTGAGCAGCCCGGCGAGATCGCCCTTCTTCTCGAGCGCAGGCCCTGAAGTGACGTGCATGGTGGTACCCAGCTGGCTGCTGATGATGTGCGCCAGCGAAGTCTTGCCCAGGCCCGGAGGGCCGGAGAACAGGCAGTGATCGAGCGACTCGCCGCGCGCCTGGGCGGCCTTCACGTAGACCTTCAGCTTTTCCACCACCCGCGATTGACCGACGTAGTCCTCGAAGGTCTGAGGGCGGAGCGAGGCCTCGAGGCGCTGCTCGTCGTTGGCGACGACGGGGTCGAGGGGATCTCCAGTTCTCCGTGTCATTGGCGCGCGAGCTTGTAGCATGGCGCGCATGCGAACCTGGTTGTGCTGTGTCCTGGCGCTGGGCTCGGGCTGCATCGTTCCGCGCTCGATGACCATTGGGCAGATGGCCGCTCCGGTAGGCCGCGGCGCCACCGAGGCCGGGGTGATGACCGGCTTCATCTATGCCTCGCAGACCAACCCTCAGTTCGAGGCGCGCAACTCGGTCAACGATCCGATCAAGACCAACGAGCGGACCAATGGGTTCACCATTCCGGCGTTCGAGGCGAACCTGAACACCGGGGTTAACGATCACGTCGCGCTCAACGTGCACGCCAGCTCGGCGGGCCTGCAGCCGGGGCTGAAGCTGACGCTCAACAAGTCGAAGTACGCCTGGGTGGCGCTGATGCCGCAGGTGGCGTTCGGCTACGCGTCGTTGGGCGCGTCCACCTACAACGCGGGCGTCGATGGCGTGCTGGTCGAGGCCAACCCGCGCTCGCAGACGAGCTTCACCTTCCTGGCGGGGCTCAAGTTTCTCTTCTCGCACCGCAGCGGTTTTTTCGCGGGCGTCGGCTACGACTTCATCTTCAACCGCAACTACAACGCGGCGATCGTCGGCGCGACGGGGGTGACCGACAAGTCGGAGATCATCAACACCACTACCGGGCATCAGATCAGCGCCTCGGTGGGCATCGACATCAAGCTGGGCTGGCTGCACCTGCGGCCTGAAGTGGCGTTCGCGGTCACGCCGGGCATCGCGCAGTCGGTGACTCGCACATTGGGAGTGGAGACCACGCCCGTTTCCGCGAGCGGCGGTGGCGGCTGGGCGATCTTCCCCGGTTTCACCATGGCGATCGCGACGCCGGTCCGTGAGCTCACCTCGGAGGAAGAGCAGGAAGAGGAAGAGATCAAGGCGCTCGAGAAGAAGAAGAAGTCGAGGGGCGACGACGCGGAAGACGACGAGGACGAAGACGAAGACGCGCCGAAGCGGCCGGCGGGAAAGAAGAAGGCGAAGCTCGATGACGACGACGAAGACGCGAACGCACGCAAGAAGCGGCGGCCGGCGGCTGATGACGAAGACTGATCTGTTCACTTTCTCCCTTTCCCCTGCGGGGGAGAGGGTCGGGGAGAAGGCCAACCATGCCTGATCTATTTCCAGCGCTCCCCGGAGGTCTGCGCGCCGCCTGGACCGAGTCGAACGCGGCCGAGCGCCTCCGGAAACTCCGCCGCGCCGCCCTCGCCACCCGCGAGCAGTTGATCGACGGCGGCCCGGTGCTGGCCTGCACCACCCACAAGCTCGTCACCTTCCCCTACCCCACCCGCTACGCCTTCAACGGCGGAGGCCTGAGCCCCGCACCGTTCGTGATGATGACGAACCGGATGCAGATCATTCAGTTCGAACACGAAGGCCGGCGCAAGACGCTGCTCTTCAACCCGACCGACGTCGAGGGGGGGCGCGCGGCGACGTTCTACGCAGACCTCGCCGCCACCTTCGGCGAGTTCATCTCGCGCAAGGTCATCCCCAGCTACTTCGGGACCGTCGACCAGCACCTGGCGCGCGCGGGCCTCACGCCTTCCGACGTCGACTACCTCGCCTTCGATCACCTGCACGTGCAGGAGCTCAGAAAGTGGCTGGGTGAATCGCCCTTCTTTCCCAACGCGAAGCTGCTGGTGATGCGCGCGGAGTGGGACGAAGTGAAGGACCTGCATCCGATGAATCAGGTCTGGTACGTGCCGCAGGGCTGCGACATTCCCGAGTCGAGGGTGCTGCTGCTCGACGGCGACGTGCAGCTGGGCAAGGGCCTCGCCCTTCTCGACACCCGGGGCCACACGCGCGGCAACATGTCGCTGTGCGTGGTGACGCCCGAGGGGCCGTTCGTGGTGAGTGAGAACGGCGTGGCGCCCGAGAGCTACGCGCCACTGCACTCGAAGATTCCGGGGCTCAAGGCCTACGCGGACCAGATGGGCTTCGAGGTGGTGCTCAACGGCAACACCCGCGAAGACTCGCTCGACCAGTACTCGTCGATGATCGTGGAGAAGACGGTCGCGGGTCCCTGCAAGCAGGACCCGACCTTCCCCGCCTTCGCGCCATCGAGCGAGCTGACGCAGTCGTTACTCTCGCCGGGGTTGTGGCCGACCTTTTCCTTCACACCGCCTGACGTGGGCGCTCACCTGCCGAGCAACGCCAAATGAAAATCGAGACCACTGCAGACATCGCTTTCCCCCGCGACCTCGTCTTCGCGACCTACCGCGACAAGCTGCCCGAGCTGGTGCCCTACCTGGCCAACGTGCGGGAGATCACCGTCACCTCGCGCGTCGACGAGGGGCAGATCGTGAAGTTCGTGAACCTGTGGAAGGGCGGCGGCGAGATTCCCGCGGTGGTGCGAAAGTTTCTCTCGGCCGAGCTGCTGCAGTGGGACGACCTGGCGACCTGGAACGCGGCTGATTTCACCTGCCAGTGGCAGACGATCGTGCCTTCGTTCAAGGACGCCGTCGATGCGCGTGGTCACAACACCTTCGTCGAGCGGACTCCGGGGGTGACCACGCTCACCATCAAGGGTGAACTCAAGGTCGACGCCGCGAAGGTGAAGGGCGTGCCGCGCATTCTCGCGGGCACGGTGGGGCCGGCGATCGAGGCGTTCCTGGTGGCGGCGATCAAGCCGAACCTGGTCGCCGTCGCGAAGGGCGTGGAGAAGTTTTTGAAGAAGTGAAGCGGGAGATTCACGCTTCATCGTGAGGGGCATGCTTCAGTCGCGATCTTCGACGAGATCCTTCGCGGTCAGCTCAGGCGCGGCGCGGCCGTGTTCGAAGTCGAGCAACCCCAGTTCCGCGTACTTCGGGCGAATGCGATCGCTGAGCAACCCGATGCGCTTCAAGTTGGGGATCACCCGCTTGAACATCGTCTTGCGGAACATCTTCATCATCTCTGACTGCAGCACGAGCTGTTCCCACTGCGCCCGGGTCATCGCGTGCGCGTAGTACTCGTCGAAGAACTCGTGCGCGAAGAAGCGGTTGCGCAGGAACAGGGACACCTCGAAAGCCCAGTCTTCCCGCTCGCGGCGTTCCTTTTCGGTCAGCTGCGAGATGAATTCCTGCAGCGCCAGCACGCCGTAGTGCACGTGCCGCGCTTCATCGGTGATCACGTACGTGAGCATCTGCTTGAGCAGCGGCTCGCGCGTCTTCTGCTGGATCATTCCGAACGCCCCCAGCGCGAGGCCCTCGACCATGATCTGCATGCCCAGAAACTTCATGTCCCAGCGCGAGTCGGTCATCAGCGCGTCGATCACCACGTAGAGGTTGTCGTTGACCTCGTATTTCTTCTCGAGCTTCTGGGTGAGGTAGCTGTGGAACACCTCGACGTGACGCCCTTCGTCGACCACCTGGGTGCTGCCGTAGAGCTTGCCGTCGAGCCAGGGCACGGCCTCGGTCACCTGGCAGGCGGCGAAGAGCGCGCCCTGCTCTCCGTGGAGAAACTGCGAGAGCAGCCATGA
>JAYVNA010000695.1:0-3296 GCA_043758715.1 Archangium sp. | reverse complement strand
CGAAATGCACCTCGAGACCGGTCGGGCCCTTGAACTCGTTGGCCGCCAGCTTCTTGAGCACGTAGCTGTACATCTCGATGATGTGAGGGTTGTCCTCGACGATCAGCACCCGCACACCCGGAGGGGCTGCGGCGCTCGGCCCGGGAGTTTGGGTCTGCTCGGTGCTCATTCGAAGTAGCGAGGGTTTATTCGATTGTGACGGGGCAGGGAAAGATTGATCCGTCGGCGGGCGTGCTACATCGTGATTCCTCCTGAGGTGCGCATGCGTCAGTCGCTATGGGGTGTCGGCTTTTTCTTTCTTCTCGCCGCGTCTTGTGGGGCGCCATCCGTAGGCTCGCCCTGCACCACCAGCGACACCGTCACCTGCAAGTCGAGTACGGAGGTGTACGCCTGCATCGGCGGGAAGTGGGCGGTCGCCCCCTGCGGCGGCGCCAAGGGCTGCACCGACAGCACCACCTTCAATTGCGACCTGTCCCTGGGCACCTCGGGCAGCGCCTGCCCTCCCTGGGCTGAAGGCCGCACCGCCTGTCAGGCCATTCCGCCCGCGCTGGTGAGCTGCGTTGGCGGCACCTGGCAGCGCTCGGCTTCCTGCCAGGTCTGCTCGGTGGCCAGCGGCGCCCCTGATTGCATCAACACCGGCACCGGTGGCGGTGGAAGCACCACCGGCGGCGGGGCTGGCGGCGGCGGGGGTACGACGGGCGGTGGCGGAGGCTCAAGCACCTGCAATGCAGCCAACTGCACCGGCTGCTGCAGCAACGGGCAATGTTTCGGGCCGCCCCTCAACGGGAGCACCAACTTCTGCGGCAAGAACGGCGCGGCCTGCGACGACTGCGGCGCCCGCGGCCAGCGTTGCGACAGCACCTCGCTTTCCTGCGTCGCCAGCACCTCGTGCAACCCCACCACCTGCGCCACCGGCTGCTGCACCAACGGCCAGTGTTTCGTGGCGCCGCTCAACACCACCGACAACTTCTGCGGCACCGGCGGCGCGGCCTGCTCCGACTGCGCCCGACTGGGCCTGCTGTGCAGCGCCTCGACCTTCACCTGCAACCCGGCGCAAGGCACCGGTGGTGGTGCCGGCGGCGGGGCGGCGACGGGCGGCGGCACGGCCACGGGCGGCGGAGGCGGCGCGGCCACGGGTGGTGGCGGCGGCGCGACCGACCCCTGCCAGGGCGTGCCCGTCGGCGGTCAGTGCGTGAGCAGCACGCTGGTGCGCTACTGCTCGATTCCCACCGGCAGCGGCACGCCGTCGGTGCAGACCTATCAATGCCCCGGCGGCAGCAGTTGCCAGCCGACGGGCGCGGGCGCCGCCTGTGTGCAGACCGGCACCTGCGTGGCGAAGGACACCCGCTGCGCGACCGCCACGACCCTGCAGACCTGCAGCGCGAGCGGCACCTGGAACGCCCCGACTTCTTGCGGAACCGGCAGCTGCGTGGGCAGTTCCATCGGCGGCGACTGCGTGATCGCGGTGCCCACCACTACGCTCACCGCCACGCTCAAGTACCAGTCGCGCAGCCCGCTGCCCGACTTGTCAGACTGGGCGGCGCCGGTCGCGGTGCCTGCGCGCAACGTGCTGGTGATCTCGCAGCGCGGCCAGAACTGGATCGACGCGACCACCACCAACGCCGCGGGCCAGTACACCATCAAGGTGCCGACCACGCCGGGCAGCACCGACGTGGTGGTCTTCGGTGCGTTCGGCGGCGACGGCCTGGGCCTGCGCTACGCGGTGGAAGACCCGGGCCTGGGCACGGGCACCTTCTCTCCCGGCCAGCAGGGTCAGAACGTGCGGTACTGGAACTGGTCGAAGGCAGTCACCGCGCTCGCCAACGGCGGCATCACCACCATCAGCACCGCCGAGGGTTCCGGCGCGCTCAACATGTACGACCTGCTGCAGTCGATCTACACCTCGTCGATCACGAACAACCAGGGCCGCCAGGGCATGACCATCGCGATGTTGATGGGCTTTGGCACCGAGTGGAGCTGCGGCGCCTGCTTCAGCGAGTCAGGTAGCGCCGACTTCGAGACCAACATCTGGATGCCGGGCGGCTCGCAGGACGAAGGGTATTGGAGCGACTACACCATCGCTCACGAGCTGGGCCACTGGGAGATGCGCAGCTACGGCACCGCGCCCAACGAAGGCGGCTCGCACACCCTCACCTGCCCCACCTTCCCCGGGCAGGCCTGGAGCGAGGGCTTTGCCACCTGGCACTCCGCGGCGGTGCGCAACGAGCCCTTCCTGGAAGACAAGCAGCAGGGCGGCTTCTTCTGGTTCGACATCGGCTCGCGCACGTACTTCCCCCAGTCGAGCTCGGCCGCGGCGATCACCGGGCCCGGCGGCACCAACCTGCTGGCGCAGATCGACGAGAACGCGGTCTCCGCGATGTTGTGGACGCTCTCCACTTCGCGGAGCACCGGCACGCGGGAGATCTTCAACGCCATCTCGAGCACGCACATGAACACCGCGCCCTGGCCGCGGGGCTACACCCGCCGCACCTGGGACGTGGGCACCGGCTGCGCCAAGACCAACGTGGTGAATACCAACCAGCCGTCTCTCCACATCGCGGACATGTTCGACGCGCTCAGCTGCGGCGGCAGCCCCGCGCAGAGCAACCGGGTGCCGGCCGCCAGCATCAACAGCAGCACCGTCAACGCCACCTATTACCCGTACCCCACCGCCACCCCGATCTGCCGCTCCGGCTTTTGTTACGGCTGCAAGACGGGCACGACGTGCAACCCGGGCAACCTGGCGACGGCCTGCGGCACCGGCGGAGTGGCGTGCGTGCAGTGCGGTTCCGGTCAAACCTGCGTCAATGGAGTGTGTCAGTGATGAAGCGCCTGCTCGCGATGCTCTTGGTGGTCACCGGTTGTGCGAACTCCACGCCCCCGCCCGAGGCGCGGCCGCTCGAGACCACGGTGCGAATGCAGTCGCCCATTCGCGTCACCTGGGAAGAGGTGTCGCGCACCGAGACGGGCGCCGTGGTGCTGGCGAAGATCGAGCGGCTCAATCACCTCGACATGCCCTTCCTGATGACGGTGGAGCTGCCCGCCGGGGTGAAGCTGCTCGAGGGCCGCACCCAGCTGACCCTGTTGCCGAACACGGAACCCGTGCTGGTGACCGAGCAGCTCACGCTCGCCTTCGACGCGCCGCCCTCAGGTGATGCGCAGCTCAAGCTCGACGGCGACTCCGGCGCGATGGGCTTTCACTCCAAGGTGCCGTACCGCTTTGGCCGCCCGGCGCCCGAAGAACAGGCCCCCGCGGCGACAGGCCCCGCACCCATGAAGGGCGGCAAGAGCTTCGG
>JAYVNA010000694.1:0-3297 GCA_043758715.1 Archangium sp. | reverse complement strand
GGGCGCGCTGGGGACCTACGCCCAACAGGTCCAGGCCGCCGCGTACAAGGTGACTCCGGAGCAGCTGGCCCAGCTGCAGAAAGATTATTCGGACGACGTGCTGTTCGAAGTGACCGTCTGCGCGGCTTTCGGAGCGGCCAAGCAGCGCCATGACGCCGCGCTCTCGCTGCTCGACGCCGCGTGGGAGTCGGGGTCATGACCACCATTCGCCTCCAGAAGGTCGCCCACGGCCACGGGTTCAAGGAGCGGCTGGTGCTCGGCCTGATGCGGCTCGCCAGCGGCAGGCCGGCGCCTGACGTGGTGCGCACGCTGCTTTACCGGCGCGGGTTCTGGGGCGATCGCTTCAACGATCTGCTGCAACCGGTGATGCGGGGCGAAGGCGCGTGGGTGGTCGGTGAGCGCGAGCTCTTCGCGGCCTTCATCGCGAACCTCAATCGCTGTCGATTTTGAACGGGTGCCCACGGCGCGGTCGCGTCGCAAGAACTCGGAGCTGACGTGGTGAAGGCGGTGCTCGCCGACTTCCGCACGGCACCGGTGTCTGCCCAGGTCAAGGCGATGTGCGCGTTCCTCGAGAAGCAGACCGAGCAGCGCCTTACCGCCGACGACGTCAAGGCGCTCAAGGCCGCCGGGGTGACGAAAGAAGCGGCCGAAGACGCCCTGTTCGTGGCCATGTGCTTCAACCAGATCGTTCGCATCGCCGACGCGCTGGACTGGGAAATTTCGTCCCCCGAGGGCTTCGCGGCCGCGGCGAAGTCGCTGCTCAAGTTTGGGTACGTGCTGCCTTTTCATCGAAAGGCCCCGAAGTAGTCAGTTGCCCAGAGGGGGCACCGTCGGGTATTCAGCCGTCACGCGGTGGTAGCTCAGTTGGTAGAGCACAAGCTTCCCAAGCTTGGGGTCGAGGGTTCGAATCCCTTCCGCCGCTCAAAGAGAAGGCCCCCGTTTCGCGAGGTTGCGGAGCGGGGGCTTTCCATTTGTGTGCCCAGCATGGGCGTGGATCGGAGGTGCAAGTCCTCTCGGAAGTTGGTCGTAGCGACCGACACCAACCGCAAGGCGACAAGCGACCCGAGACGCCGGCCACCTGTGGGCGATGTGGTCGGCGGAGGACGCTGGCTTGATGTCGTCCGACCTCGAGCGCGGCTAGACGGGACGCGCAGAAGCCAATCCGGTCAAGACGATGTGAATGAAGGGCGCCAAATCACCAACCATGGCTGCGGCCATGGCGACATCGTACGGAGAGGCTGGCCGCTTCACGACTGAGGCTTGAGCTGGAAACCCAAGTCGCGCCAGGAGCACACGCCACAGAAGCCGCGACGTTCTCCCGTTCCCATTCAGAAACGGATGGACCCTCACGAAAGCGCCGATCGCCGTTCCGACAATCTGGGCAACAGCCATCGCGAAGTCCGTACCCGCCAGGTGGGGACGCCTCGTTTCGAGGGAAGTAAGCGCGCCCTGCATGTCGGTGAGCATCTTGTCCAGATGGGCGCGGGCAAGCACGAAGCTACTGCCCTGCAAGGTGCCAACTTGAACGTCCCTGGCCAAGCACGGCTTGCCGATCTCAACTCCTCGACAATTGCCCGCGTAGTAATCGACAGGAACGGAGAAATGAAACATCTCCCCGTGCCAGCTCTCGATCACTCCGCGTGTGGGCAGAAAGGCAACAACAGCCGCCTCAGCGCCAGCCACAACCGTGAACTCGGTTGCACTCGGAAGTGCGTGCTCCACCCGATCGTCCCACGCCTGACACATCCCCCGCCCCCCCGCCCGTTTTCAGTCGTCTGACGCAGGAAGCGTCGGTTGCCCCAAAGCTGAAGCAGCTTGAGTCAAGAGGATGTTCGGGTCCTGCCCCGCGGCCAGCATCAACTCCTTCGCTCGGCTCCACGACTCAGCGAGCCTTTCGGCGCTGAAAAAATCGGGGAAAGCATTCGAAGCGGAGGGCGCGGTTTCGACCGCCGGTTGGGCAGCCCTCTCAATGACCGTGTTCGACACTCGAGGGACCGAAGCCGAGGCTCGATCAAATTGCACCGAAGCAGCGGCCGACGCGGACGACGCAAAGCCAACAGCGGCAACCAAGATTGCGCGCTTCGTCGTACCAGCCACGAAGCCAGAAAGATCGCCGCCCTTCAGCAGTGCGGCTTTCCCCGTCTTGAAGAACTCTACCGCGGGCGTGAAAAACGCCTTTGTCTGGTCGAACATTGGACCCCTAGTACTCTTTTTAACCCACGCTGGGTGGCAGTGCCTGCACGATCGGTTCACAGGCGTTTAGCAGTGCAAGAAGCTCGATAGAAGTTAGCGAAATTCGGACGAGCGGAACCACCTGAATCTCCCCTTGTCCCCGAATGAAGGTGACTACTGAACGGGGGGTCATGTGGTAGACGTCGAACGATGCCTCGCCTCCGGTCTGGGAGAGAAGCTCGAAGTTTGCCCACATTGAGTGCGATTTTGCGGCGTTGACCTGGGCAGGGTCACAACCCGGCTCCGCGCGCGCCGGCAAATTTGCCGAGACGGGGCCAGCCCTAACGATCTGATGGAACTCCCTAGAATTCTTCCAGAAGTTGTCGCGGAAGGCCTCGAACGAGTAGCGAATTTCGACCCGACTCAGGAATGTGGGCGGGGTCGTCCCTGGGTAGTTGTACTTCGCAAAATAGAGACTCACGGAGGCGGGCTTTCGCTCAACCCAAGCCACATCGGCGTCGTACGTCTCGTTCGGCGTCTCCAGGCGCGCCGTATTGATCAGGACGCCTCCGTCCGTCTTGACGGCTAGTTCCCGATGCCGGAATTGTGGCTCACTCACGGTCATTTGGCTCGCTGGGATACGAGTCATTCGCTCTTGCCGCTTCTTCTTGTTCCCCATCACGCCCTCCCAGTCCCGCCGTAGTCAATCCTTCCTCGATCGGCAAGAGAGCTGATTGAGCGCTCCTCATACGCACCTCCGCCTCGCCATCAGCGGTTCGCAGATACTACAGTCGCCCCGATGCCTGCTCCCCCCTGCTGCGACTCAATTGAATCCGCTCTTTTGAAGTCGACGCGCCGGATTCCCTCGCCGCTCGCGGCATCCGTGAGCCCAGCCGGGCTGTGAACGAGGGCGATCGAAGAATTCTTAGGGCCAGGCGAGACAAACGCTCCGCGCGAACAAGACGGGGGCTTGGGACCGTCCGACACTCAGCAAACACCCGCGGGGGCCAGCCGTGGCCCCCGCTACTAACCAATAGGCGTTTGCGCGGCGACACGACGTGACGAAGGTGGTGCTGCGGCTGGAGATCGCCGCGTCAAACGTCGAGTTGAACGAAGCCGGGCACG
>JAYVNA010000693.1:0-3299 GCA_043758715.1 Archangium sp. | reverse complement strand
GCGTGAGGCCGCGGTTCTCGCCCAACGAAGCGGCCGAAGAGCGCATCACCTGGGTGCAGGCGATCGCCGACGTCGCCGCTGATTTTTCAGGCCGCTTCAGCTTTCTGCTGGTGCACGCGGTCTGGTTCGCGATCTGGATCTGCCTCAACATCGAAGTGGTGCCCGGCTTCGTCCCGTTCGACCCGTTTCCTTTCGGGCTCCTCACGATGATCGTCTCGCTCGAAGCGATCTTCCTCTCGTGCATGGTGCTGATCAGCCAGAACCGATCGTCGCAGAAGGAACGCATTCGGTCTGAGGTCGAGTACGAGGCGAACATTCGCGCCGGGCTCGAGGTGACCCAGCTCCACGTGAAGATGGACGCGATGCTCGATCAGCTCGGCACCCGCCTTTCTTTGCTCGAAAAACAGGTCACCCAGCGCAGCGCCTGAAATAGCGCCTGACGGCGGGCAGTTACAAAGTCTGTCACAAGACTCGGAGCGACCGCGTTGAGGGGTTGAACCCTCACGAAAGGATGGACCGCATGTCGTTCGCGCCCCGCACCCCGTCGTCCCCCGCCCCGTACGAGTCTTCTGGTGGCCGCCTCGTTTCCGTCGATGGCCGTGCCCTGCCGCTGATCGGCGCATCGCTGGCTGCCGACGCGAAGGCGGGCCTGGTGCGGATCACGCTCGAGCAGACCTTTCGCAACCCGCACGACGAGCCGCTCAAGGTCACCTACTCGCTGCCCCTCCCCGCCGATGGCGCGGTCAGTGGGTTTGCGTTTCGCATCGGTGATGAGCGCGTGGTGGGCACGGTCGACGCGAAGCACAAGGCGCGGGAGCGTTTCGAGCAGGCGATTCTCGAAGGGCGCACCGCGGCGATCCTCGACCAGGAGCGCTCGAGCCTGTTTACGCAGGAAGTCGGCAACGTGCCTCCGCGCACGCAGGTGATCTGCGAGGTGCAGATCGATCAGAAGCTCACCTGGTTGCCCGATGGCGCGTGGGAATGGCGCTTTCCCACGGTGGTCGCGCCCCGCTACCTCGGCGGCGATGTGCGGGTGGCCGATCACGCGAAGGTGTCGATCAACGTCGCCGATGGCGAATTGCCCGTGAAGCTGAACCTGGCGCTGGCGATTCGCGATCGACTGCCTGAGAACGCCCGGCCCGAGAGCCCCAGCCACACCCTGCACTCCGGGCGCTCCTCGACTGCGCTCGGAGTGAACGGGCCGCGAACTGACGTGACCTTCGCCGACGAGCGCGGCGCGGGGCTCGATCGTGACGTGGTGGTTCGATGGCGCGTCGCGGGCCTGCAGGTGGGAACCGAGCTCGACGTGAGCCGGCCTGCCGCGGGGGTGATCTCCGGGGCGGCGTACGGGCTGTTGACGCTGGTGCCTCCCTCGGCCGACGCGAAGATGGCGCCGCTCCCGCGCGATCTGATCGTGTTGCTCGACACCTCGGGTTCGATGTCGGGCGCTCCGCTCGACCAGGCGCGCCGGGTGACCTCGGCGCTGGTCGACTCGCTCACCGAGCGCGATCAGCTCGAGCTCATCGAGTTCTCGAACTCGCCGCGGCGGTGGAAGCCCGGAGCGGTGCAAGCCACCGAAAGTAACCGGCGTGACGCGCAGGCCTGGCTCGCGCGGCTGCGGGCCAGCGGCGGCACCGAGATGAAGAGCGGCATTCTCGAGGCGCTCGCGCCGCTGCGCATGGAAAGCCAGCGGCAGGTGATCCTGATCACCGACGGGCTCATCGGCTTCGAGCACGAGGTGCTCGACGCGATCAACGCGCGGCTGCCCCGCGGTTCTCGGGTGCACACGGTCGGCGTGGGCAGCGGCGTCAATCGCAGCCTCACGATGCCGGCGGCGCGCGCGGGCCGGGGCGTGGAGTTGATCATCGGGCTGGGCGAAGACGCCGAGCCCTTCGTGCAGCGGCTGCTCACCCGAACCCACGCCCCGCTGCTCACCGACGTGGAGATCAGCGGGAGCGCGGTGCTGGGTTCCGCTCCGCAGCGGCTGCCTGATCTGTACGGCGGGTGCCCGGCGATGGTGTCGCTCAAGCTGCGGCCTGAGGGCGGCGAGGTGATCATCCGTTCGCGCAGCGCGATGGGTGACGTCGAAGATCGCGTGCAGGTGCGGCCGACTTCACACGGCGAAGGCAGCCAGGCGGTGGCGACGCTCTACGCTCGCGAGCTGGTCGAAGACCTCGAGCTCAACGTGGCCACCGGTGGCAACAAGACCGAGCTCGATTCGCGCATCGAGCGGTGCGGCATCGAGTTCCAGATCTCCACCCGGCTGACGTCGTGGGTGGCGGTGAGTTCGCGGCAGATGGTCGACCCGCGCTCGCCCCGACGGAATGAAGTGATGCCGCAGGCGCTCGCGTACGGGCTCTCGGCGCAGGGCGTGGGACTGCGGCCGGCGAATGCGCCCCGCCCCCAGGAGCTTCAGGCCGTGATGGCCGCCCCCTTGCGCGCCCGCGCCTCGGCGGCCCGGGGGGCAGGCATGGCCGACATGAAGAAGGAGTCGACGGTGACCGGTTCCTTCTCGGCGATCCCCGAGCCGAGCGTCGAGGAGGACTCCATCGATTCCGACGCTGCTCCGGACGCTGGAATGCCCCCGGCGGCACGCAGCGCCCCCAGGTCGCCGGTGCGTGACGAGCCGGCGCCCGAAAAGGCGAAGCAAGCGCCGCGCCCCCCGAGCCTGGTCGATCTCGCCCGCAAGCTGCTCAAGCCCTTCTTGCAGGGCGGCGAGGCGGAGAAGCAGGACGAGGCGAAGCCGAGCACCACGAGGCGGCTCAACGGCAAGGTGCGGCGCCAGGGCAAGCGGCTGATCATCGAGCTCGACCTGACGTCGGTACTCAAGTGGTCGCCCGCGGGTGAAGCGCGGCTCGAGCTGAGCGATGGCACCATCGTGAAGGCGCCGGTGGTGGTCGCGATGACCACGGCTGAAGGCGAGTACGGGCTGGGGCTCGTGATCACCCTGGTGCTCGAGGTCGACGAGCGGGTCGGTGAGCCGGCCACGGTGCACCTGAGCAACGGCAGCGAAGTGCTCGAAATCGTGCTGTGACCCGTTTCTCCCTCTCCCCTGCGGGGGAGAGGGTCGGGGTGAGGGGCTGAAACTCTCGAGGAGTCGTGATGCAAGCAGAGCAACAACTCCTCAGCGCGATGGCCACCGGCGACGCCAACGCGTTCGCCCGGTGGGCGTCGTCCGTCGAGCAGCCCCTGCGCAGCTCTCTGCGGCTCTTCGCGACCTCGGTCGACACCGAGGCCGTGCTGCAGGAAACCCTGCTGCGCATCTGGCAGGTGGCGCCGCGCTTCAAACACGACGGCAA
>JAYVNA010000692.1:0-10224 GCA_043758715.1 Archangium sp. | reverse complement strand
CGCAGGGGCGTTGGCTGCTGCGCGTGCCCTCTCGCGAGCTGGTCTGCGAGGGGTTCGAGCTGACGGGGCCGCATCTCGAGCTGCTGACCCGAACCCGCGTCGAGCTCGAGACCGAGCTGGGGCGGGACGCGGGCGCCCTGGAACGGGTGCTCTTCGACTGGGGCTATCGGCAGACCTTCTCGGTGCCGCTCGACTCGGGCAACACTCCCCAGGGGGTGCTGCTGGCGCTCTCGACGAAGGTGAACCACCTCGACGCGGAGGCGAGGGTCGCGGCGGCGCAGCTGTCGATGCTGATCAGCGCGGCGCTCGATCGGCTTCGTGATCAGGAGCGCCTCGCAGAGCAACGGCGGTCGTTGGAAGAAGCGCTGCTTCGCCTCGAGCGCAGCGAAGAGCAGCTCCAGCAGGCTGCCTCGATGGCCCGGGTCGGTGCCTGGGACTACGACGTCGCCCGCGAGCGGCTGACCTGGAGCGATCAGGTGCGGCGGATCTACGAGGTCGATGATGGCTTCGCGACAGACGTCCCCACCGCGCTGACCTTCTATTCGCCCGCGAACGCCGAGAAGTTGCGAGCGCACTTCGAGGCCTGCGTGAAGGACGGTACCGCGTACGATCTCGAGTTGGAGGTGATCACCGCGCGGGGACGGAAGATCTGGGCCCGCCACCTCGCGAACGTGGTGCGGGTCGAGGGGAAGACGGTGCGCGTCTTCGGGGCCTTCCAGGACGTCACCGACCAGCATCAGGCCCGCGAGGCCGCGCTGGCCGCCTCGCGGGCGAAGTCACAGTTCCTCGCGAACACGAGCCACGAAATTCGCACCCCGCTCAACGGCATCATCGGCATGACGCAGCTCGCGCTCGAGACGCCGCTTTCCGCGGAACAACGCGAGTACCTCGAGGGGCTCGATACCTCGAGCCAGAACCTGCTCGCCATCGTCAACGACATTCTCGACATCTCGAAGATCGAATCGGGTCACCTCGAGCTGGAGCAAATCTCGTTCTCGCCGGGCAAAGTCATCTTCGACGCCGCTCGCGCGCAGGCGGGGCGCGCCCACGCCAGGAACGTCGAGCTGATCATCGACCTCGATCCGGGTGTCCCGCAGGAGCTGATGGGCGACCCCGTTCGGGTCGGGCAGATCGTCACCAACCTCGTGGGCAATGCGGTGAAGTTCACGGAACGGGGCGAGGTGTTCGTCACGGTGACGCATGGCCAGGAGGGTCTGCAGCTCTCGGTGCGGGACAGCGGCGTGGGAATTCCTCCCGACCGAATCGAAGCGATCTTCGAGGCCTTCACCCAGGCCGACGGCAGCACCAACCGTCGCTTCGGTGGCACCGGGCTGGGCCTCACGATCACCCTCGCGCTGGTCAACGCCATGGGCGGGCAAATCAAGGTCGAGAGCCGGGAAGGCGTGGGCAGCACCTTTCATGTGTGGCTCCCGTTCGAGGTCGTGCTGGCTTCGGCTCCCGCGCAGATCGCAGCGCACCGCCTGAGGGTGCTGCTGATCACGGGTCACCCAGAGCTGGAAGCGGTGACGACTCGCCAGCTCGAGCGGTTGGGCTGCGTGCCCACGGCCGTACCGTCCGGCGACCTTGAACGATGGCTCGGCGAGCACGAGGCGGCGCTCCCCGAACTCCTCGTGTTCGACCACGAGCTGCCGGGACTCAGCGGCCTGCAGCTGTTCGAGGCGCTCGACGAGCAGCACCTGCTCGGGGGCGTTCCCCGCGTGCTGCTCGCGCGAACGACCCCGCGCCCCACGCTCGTTCAGCTGAAGGCAACCCGGGTGTCGAGGGTGCTGACGCGGCCCGTTTCGTCAATGGACTGGGCCCAGACCATCGCCCAGCTCAGCCTGCCCACGGGACCGAGTCGACCCGCGCCCCAGGCTCGGGCAGGCACGGCGCGGCGCTCGCTCAACCTGTTGCTGGCTGAGGACAATCACATCAACGCGGTCGTCGCCCGGCGACTGCTCGAGCGCCTGGGACATCGGGTCACGCACGTCACCGATGGGGCCAGTGCCGTGGCCGAGGCGGGCAGGTGCTCCTGGGACGCGCTGTTGATGGACATGCAGATGCCAGTCCTCGATGGGCTCGAGGCCACCCAACAGATCCGCGCGGCCGAAGGGCCCACAGGGCAGCACGTACCGATCATCGCGCTGACTGCGAATGCCATGAAGGGCGACGACGCGACGTGCCTGAGCGCGGGGATGGACGGGTACCTTTCCAAGCCCATCGATCTCGACCGCCTGAGCGCGATTCTCGATGAGCTCGTTCCAGACTCCCGCCTCCCGAGTTCCTGATCACCCGGAACTCAAGGGAGCGCGAGACGCCTGTCCAGCTCACCGCGAAGCACGGCTGGCAGGACTTGATCCGGGTCCGAGGCCGCCAGGGAGATGAGGCGTTCGTCTCCCAGGGCCGCAGCCAGCCGCCCCAGCAGCTTCAGCTGCGAATCGTCGGCAGCCCTGAGGCCCTTGCCCTGCAGCAACACCACCAGCCGGTCGCCCACCAGCTTGAGGTGATTGACGAGGTCAGAATGGAGGTCCGGGTGAGCCTGCCGGTCGATCGCGACGGGCCCCCCGTTCGCGGCGCACGAGGCCTCGTGCCGCTCGAGCTCCGGCAACACCGAGCGTCCGAAGAAACAGTCTGGGCAGAGGCCATGAGAGACGTCGGTACCGGGCTGGCAGCGAAAATACGCATCCAGCTCCATCCAGTGTTCCGAGGTGTCGCGCACCGCGCGGC
The DNA here is from genome assembly GCA_043758715.1 of Archangium sp. Classification (GTDB taxonomy): domain Bacteria; phylum Myxococcota; class Myxococcia; order Myxococcales; family Myxococcaceae; genus Archangium_A. The sequence continues at coordinate 7,497 of JAYVNA010000692.1, read as the reverse complement.
AGCTCATGCAGACCGGGATGACCCGCTTGAGCAACGACACCTCGTTGTTGAGCTCCACCACCCTTTGCGCCACCGTGATGCGCACCATCAGCAACTCGATGTCGAGCGGCTTGGTGAGGTAGTCATCGACGCCCGCCGCCATGGTCATGGCGTAGTTCGTCTTGAACTCCTTGGCGGTGAGCATGATGACCCACGTGTAGCGATTGCCTCGCAGCGCGCGGATTCGCTGGACCAGCTCCAGCCCGTCGAGTTCAGGCATCTGCCAGTCGGTGATCAGCACCGCGGGCTGCCACCGTTGGTACACTTCGAAGGCGCGCTCGCCGTTCACCTCCGCGACCACCTCGTGTCCCGCGGCCTTCAAGACGTGCGCGAGCAAGACCCGTGAAGGGCCAGAGTCTTCCGCGACGAGAATCTTCACGCGCTCCCCAGGCGAAACGCGTCCACCGCGGCCAACGATCGCTCGAGGCTCCGCTCGAACTCCGCCAGCTTCGCGCCGAGCGACTCGAAGCGCCGCGCCTGGGCCAACTCTTCGATCTCCAGGCAAAGTGTCGCGAGCGCGAACATTCCCAGCGTGCCCGAAGAGCCCCTCAGCGTGTGAGCCGCACGACAGATCGATTGCGCGTCAAGGCGGAGGACGCCAGCTGAGGCCTCGACCCCGAAACGAACTGCGTCAACGCGAAATTCCTGCAGCAGTTGGCTGAGCAGATTGCCGTTCTCGTCCAGCGTGAGCAGCATCGTCACCACCTCGGTGTCGAGCACCCGCACCACTGCGCTCTGAGCTGGCTCGACGGGAGTCATATGAAGTTGGCCTCGCATTTTCCGGTGCCATCAGCAAAGGCGAGATTTCTACGGTGGCAGGGGCCCGAGGTGGGGTCAAGACCGGGCCAATCAGGCTGCTCCTTCTTCGTCACCAACTGGCCGCGCGGGTGAGAAGCGTTCCGGAACTATTCGCGAGGGCCTGCAGATGCGTCAGCCGATTGAGGTCTGCAACCTGAGCAGGGCGACGGTTCGCCCGCCAGTGGTCTCGAAGGTGAGGTTGCCTTCGAAGCTGCTCACCACGGCCGCCCCGAGAATGACGGCGAGCCCTCCGTCGACGCCTCGCGGCCCCTGCTCGCTCTTGTGGCTGATCTCGATGCAGACGCACGCGCCTTCGGGGCGCACCTCGATGTCGATCTCGGGCTCGGGTGATCGGCCCTCTGGCAGCGCCTGGCAAGCGTTGAGGATCAAGCTCAACAACACCTGGGTGAGGCGGGGCGCGTTGGCCATCGCCATGGGCACTTCGGCGTAGCGCGTCTGCACCCGGGCGTGGCCCCTGGTGTGTGGCTTGGCGAGATCGATTGCGGTGTGAACCCATTCCTTCACCACCACCCGGGTGACGGAGTCGTTCGCCGGACGCAGGGGCGCTGCCAGGTCGCGCACGATGCGGTTGATCCGCTCGGCGCCTTCAGCCGCTTCGCTCAGGGCCGAGAGCACTTCGGCTTCGTCTTCTGGTTTTCGATTCTGCCGGGCGAACTCGATGCTGCTGATCACGTACGCGAGCGGGTTGTTGATCTCGTGCGCCGCCGCCGCCGCGACCCGGCCCAGGGAAGCGAACTGTTCCACCTTGGCCAGCTGCGTTGCGGCGTGGGCGCGCAGCTGGCCGAGTTCGGCCAGGCGCCGCTGGCTCTCGAGCTCGGAGATGTGCTGCATCGCCTGGTCTTTTCGCCTCTCGTACACGCGGGCCACCGCGAAGAGCACCAGGGTGAAGATGAGCAGCACCACGTGATCGTTGAACAGGCGAATGGGTGCGCTGAGCCGATTGGCGATCACGCCCGCGTGCCCCAGCAGGCCCAGCGTGAGCCCGCTCGTCAACGAGATGCCCAGCCACACCACCCCGTGACGAGGCCCGCAGATCAACGTGGCGAAGAGTGGAATCACCATCAGCATCAAGGTGGCACCGCTCAACCCCGGGCCGCGCACTTCAACCGCGAGCCCGATCACCGTGACGAAGATCAGCGTCAGCGCCACGTGGGCCACCGGCACGATGCGGCCGGTGCGCTTCACCGCGAGCGAGCTGGCGATCAACGCCAGAGTACAGCCGAAGTCGACCACCGCCGCGGCGGTGTTCCCGGCCATCGTCTGGGTGACCACTCCGAAGAGGAACAGCGCCGCCGCGACCCACGCGAACGCGAGGCCCAGCCGGGTGCGATGAACGAGATCGGGGTCGCCGCTGAGCACCTGCGAGGGAATGAACCGATCAATCAACGAGACCCCCGGTGGGGGAGGCCCAGGCTGGCTCATGTCAGCCGCACGCTCGGCGTGTTCTGCGCGCCATCGACGACCACGTCAGTGCCGCTGACCCAGCTCGCGCGCGGCGAGAGCAGGAAAGTCACGACGTCTGCCACCTCATCGACCTTGCCCATGCGCCCCCAGGGAAATTCGCGAGAGACGAACTCGGCGATTCGTGCAGGCATTTCCTGAGCGCGTTTCGCCCAGGATCCCCCGTCGAACAGAATGCTGCCCGGGCTCACCGTGTTGACGCGAATCAGGTGGCTGGCCAGCTCTCGCGCGAGCGAGGCCGCCATCGAGATCTCCGCGGCCTTCGAGGCGCCGTACTGAGAGCGGGGCCCAGGCCGCGAGCCGGAGATCGAAGCGATGATCACCGCGCTCCCGCCGCCGGCCGCCGTCAGGTGAGGAGCGCCTGCGCGAAGCAGCCGTGCCGCGTGCACCAGGTTCACCTCGAGCGTCTTCACCCACTCTTCCGCAGTGGTCTCGAGGAAGTTGCCGCCGAAGGTCCCGCCCACGTTGGCCACCAGCCCATCGACGCGGCCCAGCGCCTTCGCCGCGTTCGCCACGAATTGTTCGACGCCACCGGGCGCGAGCACGTCGACCTGCTCTCCGTGTACCTGCACGCCGCGTGAGGCGATGGCCGCCACGGCCGCGTCGAGCGTCTCTTTCGTACGGCCGCAGATGCCGAGGTGCGCGCCTTCTTCAGCTGCGCGAAGCGCGATCGCGTGGCCGATGCCGCGCGTTCCCCCGGTGACCAACACCACCTTGCCCTGCAGCTTCAAATCCATGGGTGGGCAATAGCACTCCTCGCGGCCGGGCTCCGAGCAGGGCGCCCTAGAAATAATCGAGCTTCACTGCCACGGAAGCGCAGGCCTCCAGGTCGACCACCACGTCACCGGGGGGAAGCGCACCCACCAGCGACACCGTGTACGCGAGGTTGCCTGACTGCACGTACCCGGCGACGTCGAACGCTTCTCCGTTCCACGCTACCGAACGCGGCGCGGCTTCGGTGCGCAGGTAGTCGAACACCCGGTCTTCCAGGCCGCTCGAGGCCCGGGGTCGCAGCTGCAGGTGTGCCTCGTCGACGAAGCCGAGATCGTCAGCCGCGTTCACGGTCGTCAGGCGAATCGAGGTAAGCGCGAAGTGGGTCTCCAGCATCGCCGCCGTCTCCGGGGGCACCTCGGTCCGCACGTCGAACTCGAAGGTGCGCGAGACCTCGAGGCCCCGCTGCATCGCTTGGGGAAGCTGGGCGTACTGCTCGCGCACGCCGGCCGGCACCTCGAAGCGCTGCCCGGGCAGGTGCTGGCACACCGCGACGGCGCGCGCCTGCAGGGAGAACGGATTTTCCGAGCAGCCGACCAGGAAGACCGAAGCGGCGAGCAGGCACTTGCGTGACATGGAAGACCTTGAAGAAAAATGCCTCCCGGACGCGTCCCCTTCTGCTGGGGGGGCTTGAGGGGTGGGGCGCGCCGGGAAGCGGTGAAGTCGATCAACCGAAAGAAAAGAGAAAACCCAGACGAGCTGAAGGAATGACGCCGTTGATCGCCACGCCGGTCGCAGTGACCGTGCTGCCTCCGCCCGTCGAGAAGCTCTGACGGGGCAGCCCGACGGCGACGTACGACAGCCCGGCGCGCAGCGTGAACGCGACGTGTTTCGAACCGAGCTCGAAGCCCACCTGCGCGTTGGCGAAGGCCACGGTGGCGCCGGTGATCGTCGCGCGGGCGTCGTCGCCGGTGATCAACTGAGGCAGCCACGCGAGCGGGCCGCCGAACACGTAACCGCCGTCGAGGCCGAGCAGCGGGCGGAAGATCGACGAGGGGAAGGCGACCAGCATCACGCCCAGCCGCACACCTGCGCCGACACCGTTGCTCAACCCTCCCAGAGAGAGGCGGAAGAACCGGCCCGGGGTCACCACGAGGGAGGCGCCGATCCCGTCAGGGACGCCGACGTCGAGCTGCACGCCTACGGGAGCGGCCGACCAGGGAATGCGCCCCTCGTCATCGAGCGGCACCCCTTCCACCGTCACCAACGGCGGAGCAGCAGCCACAGACAGCGCGAGTACGAGGTTCAGCACGCTGAAACGTGATTGCAACCGCCCTGCCGCGGCGATTTTCCGCGAGTGACGCAGGGTTGGTGCGCCGCGCGAAGGGTGCCTGCCTACCGGCGGAGTGGGCTCGACCTCAGACCGCTTCGCAGCCCTGGAGATCGCGCAGCACCTTGCGGGCGGCGGGCACGAAGTCGTGGCTGGTGACGGAAGGGTCGAGCTTCACGATCAACTTGAGATCGGGGGTGAGGCGGTAGAGCCCCTTCGACTTCTGCACCAGGCGCGCGAGCTTGCCGCCATCGAGGCGTGCGTCGTGCCCCAGGGTCACCACCAGCCGGCCCGGGCCGCCATCGAGCTGGCGCAGCGCGAGGTGGCGCAGGTCGATCTTGAGCAGCATCACGTTCTGCAAGGCGTCGAGCTCATCGGGAGCATCGCCAAATCGGTCGACGCATTCACTGCGCAGATCTTCCAGCTCGTCGGGCGATTGCGCGGTGCTGTAGCGCTTGTAGAGCACCAGGCGCTGATGCACGTCGGGCACGTAGGTCTCGGGCAGGAAGGCGGGCAGCGGCAGGTTCACATCGGGCTCGATCTGATCCTTCTTCGGCTCGCCCCGCACCTCGGCGATCGCTTCCTCGAGGAGCTGCGCGTACAGCTCGAAGCCCACCGCCTCGATGCTGCCTGACTGCTCTTTCCCCAGCAGGCTGCCGGCGCCGCGGATCTCGAGATCGTGACTGGCGATGTTGAAGCCGGCGCCCAGCTCGGTGAAGGCCTGCAGCACCTCGAGCCGCTTCTCGGCGTCTTTGGTGATGGTGCGCCCGTGGGGCACCAGCAGGTACGCATACGCGCGTTCCTTGCTGCGGCCCACGCGGCCTCGCAGTTGATACAGCTGAGAGAGCCCGAACTGATCGGCGCGGTTGACGATCATCGTGTTGGCCGACGAGATGTCGATGCCGCTCTCGACGATGCTGGTGGCCAGCAGCACCTGGGCGCGCTTCTCGACGAACTCCAGCATCGCCTTCTCGAGCTCGCCTTCGCCCATCTGCCCGTGCGCGACCACCATCGAGGCGTGGGGCACCAGCTCGCGCACCAGCTTCTCCATCGAGTGGATGGACTGGACGCGGTTGTGAATGAAGTACACCTGCCCACCGCGCTGCAGCTCGCGTTCGATCGCTTCCTTGATCTGCGCGGGGTCGAACTTGTTGACGAAGGTGCGAATGGCCCGGCGATCGGCCGGCGGCGTGGTGATGAGCGAGAGATCTCTCATGCCCGAGAGCGCCATGTTGAGCGTGCGCGGAATCGGGGTGGCGGTCAGCGTCAGGGTGTCGACGGTGGTCTTGAGCCGCTTGAGGTTTTCCTTCTGCTTCACCCCGAACTTCTGCTCTTCGTCGATCACCAGCAGCCCGAGATCCTTGAACCCGACCTCGCTGTTGAGCAGCTTGTGCGTGCCGATCAACACGTCGACCCGCCCCTCGCGCGCCTTCTGCAAGGTCTCGCGCACCTCGCCCTGCCGGCGCATCGAGGAGATCACGTCGACCGTCACCGGGTAGCCATCGAAGCGCCGCTTGAAGCTGGTGTAGTGCTGGTGCGCGAGCAGCGTGGTGGGCACCAGGATCGCGACCTGCTTGCGATCGAGCACCGCCTTGAAGACCGCGCGCATCGCCACCTCGGTCTTGCCGTAGCCGACGTCGCCGCAGACCAGCCGATCCATCGGCTCGCGTTTCTGCATGTCGGCCAACACGTCGTCGATCGCCTTCTGCTGATCGACGGTCTCCTCGAACTCGAAGTCGGCTTCGAACTGGCGGTAGTAGCGGTCGGGCGGCTGGAAGGCGAAGCCGGGGTGCGCCTTTCGTTCGGCGTACAGCTGGAGCAGCTCGGCAGCCATCTTGAGCAGCTGCTCCTTGACCTGGGCCTTGCGCCGCTCGAACGCGCCGGTGCCCAGCTTGTCGAGGGTGACTTTTTCCGGATCGCCGCCGGTGAACTTCGAGACCAGCCGCATGCGGCTGACCGGGAGGTACACCTTGTCCTTGCCGAGGAACTCCAGCAGCAGGAAGTCGGCAGGGATCTTGTTCACCTGCATCGTCACCAGGCCGCCGTAGCGGCACACCCCGAAGTCGGCGTGCACGCACAGCTCGCCTTCCTTCAGATCTTTGAAGCTGGCAGCAAACCCTTCAGCGGCCGAACGGCGGCGGCGGGTCACCTTGCGCGCGCGCTGACCGAAGATGTCTTCATCGGCGAGCACCACCAGCCCGCCGCTCTCATCGACGAAGCCCTGGGTCACCTCACCGACGAAGAGGTGGGGCCCCCCGGCGGGAGGCGCCTCGGGGAAGGGCTTGGGGTGCACCTTGGGCTTGACCCCGCGTTCGACCAGCAGGCGCTTGAGCCGATCGGCCTGACCCATGGTGCCGCAGGCGACCACCACCGGCAGGCTGTTTTCCTTCCACCCCTTCAGGCGTTCGAGCAGCGGCTCGAGCGCACCTTCTTCGCCGTGATGCGCGCGAATCGCCTCCCGCAGATCTTTGGTGCCGCCGAAGTGGAAGGCGATCGGGGGCTCGCCGAGGTCGAGTGAGAGCCCACCACCCGACGCCGAACGGAACGGCTCGAGCGATCGCGCCAGCTCGTCTTCAGTCAGGAAGTGGGCCGGGGGAGGCAGGGTGAGATCTTGCCGCTGCACGGCGTCGGCGTAGCTGCGCCCGATGTCGGTCTCGAGCTCGCCCAGCGCCCGATCTTGCGCGTTGGGTTCGTCGAACCAGAACAGCGGCGAGGGGTGCCAGTGCTGTAGGTACTTGAAGATGGGCTCGAGACCGCCTTCGAAGAAGCCGGGCAACAGCCCCTCGAGGCCACCGGCGCCGATGCCTTCACGAATCTGCTCGAGGCGCTCCCGCACCCGGGAAGAGGGCACGTGCTGCAGCTCCGCGGCTTCCCGCACCGCCACTTCGGCCGCGCGCCGCGTCTCGTCAGAGAAGAACAGCTCGCGCGCGGGCAACAGGGTCAGCTCGCGAATGGGGTCGATGGTGCGCTGGCTGTCGGGGTCGAAGCTGCGCATCGACTCGATGGTGTCGCCGAAGAACTCCAGCCGAACGGGCGCGTCGTGGAGCGCGGGGAAGACGTCGAGAATGTCGCCGCGCAGGGAAAAGCTGCCGGGATCTTCGACCAGCGGGGCGTTGCGGTACCCCATCGCGGTGAGG
>JAYVNA010000691.1:0-3300 GCA_043758715.1 Archangium sp. | reverse complement strand
CGCTTCGCTGACGGCGACAAGAAGGCCAAGCTGCGTGACTTCGCGATGGTGATGTTGATGCAGTCGTACGACATGACCGGCGCAAAGGACCAGGCGGTCGCGACGGCGAAGGAAGCCTTCACCACGTACCCTTCGAGCGACTTCCGCATGCAGTTCCTGGCGCGCCTGCAGCGCAGCACGCAGACGGCTTCGCCCGCACCGGCTGCGGTCCCCGCTCCCACGCCTGCCCCTGGACCTGCTCCCCCCACGCGATGAACGCTCCGGCCGACGACTTGAAGGATCCGCGGTACCGCCCCTTCCGAGGGGCGTTGCTGGGCGTGTACCTGGTGTTCACCATCGGGTTCTCGCTGCTGATCATCGTCAGCGTGTACCGGTCGGTGTTGCGCATGACGCCTGATCGGCCGCCTGCAGGCGAGGTTCGCTCGGAGGCCGAGTGCTTGAGCGATGCCCGCAGACTGTTTGGGGATCTCGAAGGGCAACGCAAGCTGCAGGGCCTGGAGCCCGACGTGAGGCACTCCGACCAACGCTTTCTGCAGTTCCGGGTCGAGTGGCTCAAGAACAAGCGCGCCATCGAGTCGCATTGCGCGCTGGAGAACCGGGAAAACGTGCGTGATGCCTTCTCGGCGCTCGATCGCGTGCTCGATCTCTACACCACCGCATCGGTTCAGTTCAGCGGCGCCGTGGGACCGACGGTCGACAAGTTCAAGAGCCTGACCGGGCCCTGAGGGCCCGACGGCTTACTGCCCGGCGTCGACTGCGGTGCGCACCGTAGGCAGCACCACCTGGTACCGGCCGCGGTCGTCCGCGATCGTGGTGCCCAGCAGAATCGAAGCAGGCCGGCCTTCGACGCTGGTGACGCGGAAGAAGCGCAGCTGCGAGTAAGGCACCGGCTGATCCATCGTCCCGTTCACGCCCATCACCGTGCCAGTGACGGTGCCCGACACCGTGCGGCCAAACGACAGCTCGACCGGGTTGAGCGTCTGGGTGGGCAGCTTGAGCCCCGTCTTCGCGTCGATCGCCGGCTTGATGGTGACCAGGCGGCTCGACAGCGGCAGCGGCTGAAGGGGATTGCTGGGCACGTACTCGAAGCGCCAGATGCCCGGGTCGAGGGGCAACTCGAAGCTGCCATCGTCCGCGGTGACGGTGTCGGCAGGCTCGATCGGCAGCGCCTTCACTTCGTCGATGGCCGTCAGGGTGGTCTCGGTCTGCAGGGTCGCGCGAACGACGACGCCCGCCGCGGGCTTCTCACCGCCGGGGAGCGTGACCTGGCCGCGGGCGACGAGCCGATCGTCGATGCTGAGGGTGGTCGGGCTGAGCGTACCGACCGTCGCACCCGTCGCGTCCTTCATCACCTTCACCGTCACCTTGCGCTGGCTGGCGGCGGCGCGGCTGCCCTTGGGCGGCACCACGGTCAGCTGGAAGCTGCCGTCTGACTTTGAAGCCAGCGCCCGGACCCTGAAGTCGCCGTTGAGGTTGGTCTCCACGATCTTCGAGCGGAACGTGCCGTCGCCGACCACCGTGCCCTCGAGCACCACCTGCGCGCCCACCACCGGAGCGCCGAGCACGTTGAGAATGGTGCCGCCAATCTCGGCATCGTCACCGAAGTCGCCGTACTCGAGGATGACCGCGTTGGTCAGGGGCGCATGAATCAGGAAGCGCTTGGTCGGAATCGCGACGCCCGGCTCGCGCGGCGCAGCCACCAGGATCAGATCGGTGCGATTGCGCGCCTCGGGGCTGATGGTGATCGCGAACTCGCCAGTGGTCGAACCCACGGGAAAACGCTGTGAGAGCGGCTCGTTGTTCTGCACATCGAAGAGCTGGAGATCGATCGTCGCTGTCGGTGCGCTCAACAGCACCGGCTCAGGGGGAAGCAGGGTGGCGTCGAGCCTCTTGATCAGCTGCCCGGTGAGCGCGGGCGCTCCGTCGACCGAGGGGAACACGAAGGTGAGCGCGCTGACCGAGCTCGGAACCTGGGTCGCTCGCACGACTGGAGGCACCGTGCGATCGGCCGGCATCGCGGTGAGCACGAAGTCGCCGTAGCCGAGGCGCATCTCGAACGAGCCGCGCTCGGGCGCCGCGAAGCGCTCTTCGTAGATGCGGGTGATGCCCGGCAACAACACGCTCTGGCCCACCGCCCGCACCACCACCGAGTCCGTGTACGCGATGCGATCGGTCGGGTTGCTCGAGGCCGAGCGCTCACGCTGGAACTCACCGCTGATCGAGAGCGGAAGGCCAATCGAAAAATCAGAGACCGCGCCCAGCGTGCCCGCGGTGAGGGGGAAGTCGCGCGCGTATTGTCCGGCGAGTGAGCCGCCTTCGACCTCGACCACGATGTTCTTGCCGGGGTCTCCGCAGCCTTCTTCGAAGCAGAGCTGCCCCGACTCACATTGGTCGTCTGAGGTGCAACTTCTCGGCGCGGTGCCGACGCTCGAGCAACCCGCCAGCAGCACCAACGTGAGAGGCAGGAGCGACTTCACTGGCAGGCCTGCACGTCGAGCACCCAGGTGAAGCTGTCGATCGTGCCCACGTCGGCTGCGGAAAGGCCGCCGTCAGCAAGCACCTTCGGGTCGCGCGCGACCGTCGACACCTGCCCACCCACCACTTCTTGAAAGCTGGTGTCGGCGACGTACACGGTGAGCACTGCGGTCCCCGCAGGGAGATTCGCCAACGCGCTCTTGAAGCCCAGCGAGCTCGGCGGGCTGATCGCGCGGGTCTTGCTGCCACCCGCCACCGGCGTCGGTTGGAAGGGCTGGGTGTTGGTGTTTCCGATGAACCAGAAGCTGTAAACCGTGTCGGTCAGATCCTCGTCTTCGACGCGCAACTTGAAGCTCGGCTCGAGCGAGAGGCACTGGGTCGTGTTGAAATAGGTGGTCCGCGGATCGGTCGGGTCCGTCGTCACGATCTTGATCGGACCGTTTCGTTTGGGTGGGAGCTCGGGGACCAATTCGTCATCCTGCGGAATGATGCACCCCAGGAGCGAGGTGCAGCACAGGGCGAACAGCAAGACACCGGCCATGGCCAGAATGCCCCTGCTGTCCTGTGAAAACGAGCCCTTACGCATTGTCACGCCTCTTCGTACTCTGTCTCAGATGGCACGGTTCCCCCTGCGCGTTCATCTTCCAGTTTTTCCAGGTGCCTGAAGATGGTGCGGGGGTCGACGCCGAGATCCTTGGCCGTCTTGGTGCGGTTGCCGTTGTTCCGCTCGAGCACCTCGTTGATGTAGCGCTTCTGGAACTCTTCCTTGGCCTGCGCCAGCGCCAGAATCGGCGGCAGGTTTTCAGGTCGCAGGTCGAGGTCTTC
>JAYVNA010000690.1:0-3304 GCA_043758715.1 Archangium sp. | reverse complement strand
CCGCCGAGCTCAAGGCCCGCATCACCGACGAGCAACTGGCTGACCCTTCCGCGCGCAAGCCCCTGGTCATCACCGAGGCCGTGTTGAAGGCACGCGCGCCGTTCACCTACGAGCGCGCGGTCGCCGTGGCGCCGGGAGTGGTGTTGCTCCGGGCCCCGGGCCACACGCCGGGCAGCCAGCTGGTCTTCATTGAGCGGCAAGACGGCGAAGAGTTCCTGCTGCTGGGCGACGTGGCCTGGCACCGCGAAAACTACGAGCAGGTGCAGGAACGCGCGCGGCTGGTGACGCTGCTGCTGGGTGAAGATCGCGACGCGGTGCTGGCGCAGTTGGCGGCGCTCCAGAAGCTGAGCACGGCCGAGCCGAAGCTGCACATCGTGCCGGGCCACGACGGCGTGGTGATGAAGCAGTTGCTCGACGCGCAGCTGATGACCTCGAAGTTCGCGCCCTGAATTTACGGAGTCGAGCGCACCGTCACCGAGCGCGACACCGTGGCCCTGAACACCCCGCCCTTGCCGTACGCGGGGTCCACCACGCCCAGCCGGGTGCGCACCAGCGCGATGCTGACGTCGCACTGATCGGAAGGCGCGCCGCTCGCCGCGACGAACGGGGCCAGGGTGTGCGTGCCGCTGTCCGCCGACAGCTCGGTGTCGACAGGCGTGATGCAGGCGCCGCGCGCCGAGAGGCGCATCGGGTCGGCTTCACCCGAACCCGACCAGCTCACAGTCAGGCCCGTCGTTCGGGAAAAGCTCGTGTTCGCGGACGGTGAGACGAGGGTGAAGGGTGCCGGCAAGGTGACCACCGATTCGGGGGCGCTGGTGTCCTTCTCCCGCGTCAACGCGATCTTCAGCGGCGTGCCGGCGGCATCTCCCTCGAACCCCGCTTCGTAGAAGGTGGCGCCGAAAGCCGAGGTGCGTGACATCGCGCGCGCGGTTGATCCCAGCGTGGCCACCAGCGTGTCGCCCAGCGCGAGGTCTGCGTAGGTGAGCGAGCCTGGGCCCAGCGTGAGCGTCGCCTTGACCTCGACCCGGCCCGTGCCCGGCGCGCTCGCCTCGAACAACGCGGAGAGCCCGGACGTCTTGAGGTCGTTCGACTTCACCGACTCGCAGGTGCAACCGGCGACCGACGACAACACCCCCAACAAGGCAGCACGGAGCTTCATGGTCTTCTCCCTGGCCGCTCAGCGAGTGGCGCCATCAACGCATGCGTTGCAGAGGTGATGCCGTGCCCCCGAATCAACACTCGGGGTTGCCCGCGGCATGAACGTTGAAGTCTCCATGAACGGAGGTCTCCCATGGCAACCAAGGCAGAGCGGTTCAAAGCCGAGTCGCAACGGACGAGACACGAAGCACCAAAGGTCAGGAAGCCGAAGCGGATCATCGATCCCGCCCATACGGACACCCGCAACGTCACCAAACGGGGTGAGAAGGGCTCCGGCATGGCGCTGGAAGACTCCATGTCCGGGAAGCCTTCCCGCATCTCGACGCGCGCCTCCTCACATCACGGGCGCAGCGATACCGAGCTCCAGCGAATCGCCCAGGGAGAAAGCCTGACCCCGAAGGCCAGGGCGCTGCGGGCGATCGTGGCGCGCAAAAAGTGAGTCAGTGGAAGAAGTGACGCAGCTTCTGCGTTCCCCCGGGCGCAGAACCACCTCGAGGAGGAGCCGATGACTGTCCAAAAATCGACGTCGCATCCGGACTTCAAGCAGGACCTGAAGGCCTTTCAGCAAGACGTGAGGGCGCTGCGGGACGAAGTGCGGCTCAAGCTGCACCTCGCCGGCATGGACCTGAAACAGGAATGGGAAACGCTCGAACCGCAGATCGACCGCGCGATCAACAACGCGGCTCATGTCTCGGCGGAGGCCGTCGCTGACCTGAAGCGCCGGCTCAGCGAGTTCCGCAAACGGCTCGGACCCAACTGATTCTCGAAAGTCAGTTCACGTCGCCGATGAAGACCAGGGAGTCTCCACCGCCGACGTACTGAACCGAAGCGCTGAACCCGACCTCTTCCAGGCGCTTGTTGAAGCCTGGGTGCGTGCCCCCCGAGAGCACGGCCAATCGGCCGCCGCTCCTGAGCGAGGCGCGCACCGAGGACAGACCACCAATGCTGTAGAGGCTGAGGTCGTCGTCGATGTCGACGGCAAACGGCCCGTTGTCGATGTCGAGGAGGATGACGTCGAACCCGCGCCGGTGCTTGCTGAGCACCCGCTGCACGTCGCCCACTTCGACGATCACCCGCGGGTCCTCGAGCGCGTTCCCGTTGACCGACGCCAGGGTGCCCATGTTCCATTCCACCACCGACTTCGAGGGCTCGTTCACCATCACCTTCGCGAGGTCGGGCGCGACGTCGAGCGCCGCGCGCAGGATGAAGCCGAAGCCCAGCCCGCCCACCAGCACCTTCGGCGACGCGGTCGCGATGCGGGCGATGCCGATGCGCGCCAGCTCGGGCTCGGCGCCGTGCTGACGGCTGTTCATCAGAATCTTGCCCTCAGCGAGCACCATGTACTCGCGCTCCCGCTGGCGCAGCGTGAACTTCCCGTCGGTGGCCAGCGTCTTCCACGGCTTCATGAACGACGGATGCCACAGTTCTCCCGCCTACGCTCTGCCGAATGAGTTTTCGCCTGCCCGCTGTGGTGGCCGCCCTGCTGAGCCTGCCCCTCAGCTCGCCGCGCCATCGAAGGCGCGAGCCGGAAATGACGGAATGAAAGAGTGCTCGTTCACCGTGAAAAAGACCGAGTGCGCCTTGCCAGTTGGAAAGTTGCACCCGAAGACGTGCAAGTGAGCCGCGTACGTTGTCCCACAAGCATCGGGGGCAGTTGATGCGCTCGCGCGCGAATGACTAAGTCAGCACCTGTGAATCGAGCGCTGTGGGTGGTCGCGTTGCTGTCATTGCCCTCGTTGGCAGCGGAGCCCGTCGCCACCGTCACCCAGTCCGTCGCCGTACCCAGTGACGCGCGCTTCGCGCTCTCGATCGCGAGCGCGAGCCTGGTGTCGATCTCGAGCTCGGTGCTCGGCGGCGTCATCGCCACCGGCGTGCCGAATTTCTGCACGGTGCAGTACGGCGCGCCCCGGCCCCTGTGCGGCGTAGCGGGCATCGCGCTGGCCGGCGCCACGCAACTGCTGGTCTCGCTGCTCGTCATTCCCGAGCTGTTTCGAATCAACGGCAACGATCCGGGCGCGATCCGCGCGGGGTGGTGGAGCTGGGCCCGCTGGCCCGCCGCGGCGCTGGCCATCAGCGCGCTGGTGGTGCTCGCCGGTGGCCTGAGCGAACAAAAGGCCTATGGCACCGGCCAGGGCACCCTGCTCGG
>JAYVNA010000689.1:0-10256 GCA_043758715.1 Archangium sp. | reverse complement strand
TGGTGCCGGTGGGTGAGGGCGTCGAGCTGCCGAAGGTCGATGCGCTGCGCTACCAGAAGCCGGCCGCCGTGCTGGGGGCTGGCGACGAGTTGTTGACGGTGAAGCTCCGCTACAAGCACCCCGAGGGTGAGACCAGCCAGGTGCTCTCTTTTCCCGTGGTCGATGGGGCGCGGCCGGCCTCACCTGATGCGCGCTTCGCCGCCGCGGTGGCGGAGTTCGGGCTGCTGCTGCGCGACTCGCCCTACAAGGGTCACGCGAGCTGGGGCGAGGTGCTCGAGCTGGCGACGGCCTCGGCCGGTGAAGATCCGTACCGCCGCGAGTTTCTCGAGCTGGTGAAGCAGGCCGCCGCGCTCCACGACTGAGCGCCCTCAGGGCCTCGAGTTCGAATCGAGCGCCTTCAACTTCGCCCAGGTCGCGAGGATCTTCGTCGCGTAGCCGTTGGCCGAGCTGGTGCCCTTCACCAGCGCGTAGTCCACCGGGCCGGGGCCGCGGTTGTAGGCCGTGAGCGCCAGCTCGAGGTCGCGATACATCTGCTGGTAGAACGCGAGAATCTGAATGCCCGCGTGAATCGAGACATCGGGGTCGGTGAGCTCCTGCAGGTTCAGCACCTTCTTCCAGTGCGGCATCACCTGCATCAGTCCCACCGCGCCGACGTTCGAGACGATGTTCGGGTTGAAGTCGGACTCGGTGGCCATGATCGACAGCACCAGGTTCGGGTCCTGGCCGAAGAGCTGACACTCGCCCTGCACCGCACGCGCGATGCGGCGGGCCAGCGTCTGATCGAGTGACGGCTTGAGGATCAACATCTTGAGGAAGAGTGATTCTTCGCGCGCGTGAGCGGCCACCGCCGAGCGCACCTCGACCAGGCCCGCCTTGAGCTCGCGGGCTTCCGTGCCCAGGGCAGTGAGGCTCTCGACGTGCCGCTCGTTGATCAGCGCTTCTTGCTGCGCGCGTTCGCTCAGGCGCTCGAGCTGATCATGAAAGTTCATCGCCGCGGCCGTCGCGCCCGCCGCGATGATCGCGTTCAGAGAGAGACCTGCGATCAGCAGCCGGCCGTTCGTGAGAAACCGCCCCCGGGGCTTCACCACCGGAGCTTCTTCGGTCTCGAGCGTGGTCACCGCGCTCAGCGTGTGTGCTGGTTCCATGTGCAGACTCCCTCTGTGTGTTGAAAGCGTCCCCCACCAAACCTCTTCATGAGGGCGTTTGCCTTCCGCCCTCACTTGTTCACCATGAAGCGTGAATCTCCCGCTTCACTTCTCCCTGCGTCGGGTCGGCCGCGCTTCTGCGAGGCCGATGCCAGCCGCCGAGCCTTCGCTCAACCGCGCTCAAACCCGGAGACTTGGTGCAGCGCGCGACCTCGCGTCAAACGCAAATCAGTGGAGACCCGGCTTTCGCAGACTCGAATCGCGCAAAGCCCTCGCGTCTTTCACCACCGCCGGAAATTCTGGCGGCACGCTTCACGCAGTGTGCAAGCGGTGACGCGCGTCACCGATCAGTGACGGCGCATCCTCAATACCCAGCAAGCGAGTCGTCGATTTCGTCAGCCCAACGCTCGATGCCGCCTTCGAGGTTGAACGCGCGCGGGAAGCCGACGCTGATCAGGTATTCCACCGCGCGCGCGCTGCGTTCGCCCACCTTGCAATAGACGACCAGGTCCTTCGAGGAATCGAGCTCGTTCCACCGCGCGGCCAATTCTCCGAGGGGAATCGAGGTCGAGCCGGCAATCTGGTTGATCTCGCGCTCGCCGGTCTCGCGCACGTCGAGCAACTGCACCTCGGCGCGGTGTTCGGCCACCCACTTCGGCGTCACCTCGCGCACGCTGCCGCTCGCCGGCGCGCGGGTGCCACAGAACTGCTCGTAGTCGACGAGGGCGGTGATGGAAGGCGCGGTGCCGCACATCGGGCAGTTCAAGTCCTTCTTGATCTTGAAGGTGCGGAAGCTCATCGCCAGCGCGTCAAAGGTGAGCAGCCGGCCGATCAGGGGCTCGCCCAGGCCTGCCACCAGCTTGATCGCCTCGGTCGCCTGCAGGGTGCCGACCACGCCCGGCACGATGCCGAGCACGCCGCCTTCCCCGCAACTGGGCGAGAGTCCGGGCGCCGGCGGCTCGGGATAGAGGCAGCGATAGCAGGGGCCCTCGGGCGTGCAGAAGACCGAGAGCTGCCCCTCGAATCGGAACACGCTCGCCGAGACGTTGGGTTTGCCGGTGAGCACGCAGGCGTCGTTGATCAGGTAGCGGGTGGCGAAGGTGTCGGTGCCGTCGAGCACGAGATCGTACTGAGCGAACAACGCGAGCGCGTTCTCGGCCGTGAGCCGCAGCGGGTGGGGGCGCAGCGTCACCTCGGGGTTGAGCGCGTGAATTCGCTCGGCCGCCGACTCGAGCTTCGGGCGCCCCACATCGGGGGTTCCGTGCAGCAACTGCCGCTGCAGGTTGCTCAGGTCGACCACGTCGAAGTCGACCAGCCCCAGGGTGCCCACGCCCGCCGCCGCCAGGTACATTGCCGCGGGAGAGCCCAGCCCGCCTGCGCCCACCACCAGCACCCGCGCCGCCTTGAGCGCCTTCTGCCCGCGCGCTCCGAAGTCCGGGAGCATGAGGTGGCGGCTGTAGCGGTGAATCTCGTCGGTGCTGAACGTCACGGTGAAGCTCCTTCAAAACGGAACGAGTGGAGCTCAGCGGCTACGCCGTCGAACACCGGGATGATCACCATCACCTGTCCGTGCAGTGCATGCATCGCGTCTTCCGCGGAGGGGGTCGCCGGGCCGTAGGGATGCGAGTGGTAAAACCCGCGCACCGAGACCTGGCGCGCCTCGGCTTCCCGCTCGAGGGCCAGGTATTCGCGGGCCGAGACTTCGAAGTGAGCGCGCGGTTCGGCCGCGACGTTCTCGAGCGCCCGGGTGAACAGCACCTGGGCACCGGTGCCCAGCAGCGCGCCCACGCACTCCGAGGGGAAGGCGCGCTCGGCGTGCGCCCGCAGCTCAGCCCGCACCTCATTTGAAAACGTCGTCACCGCCTCGACGAAACCATGGGTAAGACGGTGCTCCATGCGAATGCTCCTCGCCGTGCTGTTCCTTGTCGCCTCGGGCTGCGCGCCCGCGAAGTACTATTACAACTTCGACGTCACCGACCCGGGCGCGAAGAACCTGACCAAGCCGGGGGAGCGCGACGTGCTGGAAGACCCCGACCTCCGCGCGGAGATCCTGGTCGACCCCACGTCCTTCCAGTCCATTCTGTTGATCATCACCAACCTCACGCCCGAGCCCATGATGCTGGAATGGCAGGGCATCGCCGTCATCGGGCCCGATCGCGTCGCCCGCTCGCTGCGGCCTGATGTTCGGGTGGATCGCATCGAGCCGTACACCAAGCAGCGCCTGCGCCTGATTCCCTTCGAGCTGCCTGACGTGGGTACCGCGGCCGCCGGCTACGATCAGCAGGCCTTCGAGCTGGTGGTGCCGCTGCAGGTGAAGGGACAGCAGCGGGACTTCCGGGTGCACCTGCTGGCCCACGCAGTGAAACTGTAGGCGGGGATGAGCCGACGTACGGCACCTCGCGCGGCGATCCGTGCGAAGGTGCATCGTTGATTTCCCCCTGAAGGAGCCCTGATGGCCCTGCCCGTCGTCCGCGACTACATGGACAAAGTGGTACCGACCCTCTCTCCCGAGACCGACATTCTCGAGGCGGTCGATTTTCTGCTCGCGAAACACGTGACCGGCGCGCCGGTGCTCGACCCCGCGGGCAACGTCATCGGCATCCTCACCGAGAAGGACTGCCTGCGCCTGCTCTCCACCGGCCACGACCAGGACAAGCCGCGCGGCGCCGTGCGGGACTACATGACGAAGGAAGTCATCTCGGTGCCTTCGCACATGAACGTCTACTTCCTCGCCGGCATGTTCCTCACCGCCAGCTACCGGCGGCTGCCCGTGATCGACAACGGGAAGTTGGTAGGGGCGATCACCCGGTTCGACGTGCTGCGCGTGATTCAGGCGAATCTGAAGACCGTGAAGTAGCTTCGGCCGATGCGCCACCTCACGACGTCTCTCCTCGCGCTGTGCCTGTTCGCCTGTGGCAAGCCTGAAACGCCCGACGCGGGCACTGACGCGGGCCCCCTCGATGCGGGCCCGGTGAGTCCTCCCTCCTGCCTGCCCGACACCTTCGACGCTGGGCTCGCCAGTGATGCGGGCAACGACTTCACCTGCCGCGGCCGCGCGCCCGGTACCGGAGGCCAGGCCCAGCTCGTCATTACCGGCAAGGCCACCCGCGCCGGCTTCACCCGCACCCCCATCAGCGGCGTGCAGATCGATCTCCTCTCGAACACCGGCGAAGTGCTCGCCACCACCATCACCGGCGACGGCGGGGTGTACCGGCTCACGTATGACGCTGGCTGCTACCCGCTGGATGGCGAAGTGCGCGCCACGCACCCGCCTGACGACGCCGGCTTCTCGCTCTCGTATGCCTCGCCGCCCGCGCCCTGGCGCTACGACCGCAGCAACCTCGAGTTGGTGCTCTTCGACTATTCGACCAGCCAACTGGCCGCGGGGCTCGCCAACGTCACCCTCGTCGATGGCGGCGCGGTGCTCGCGCTCACCGTCGACGACTGCAACAGCGACCCGGTGGAAGGCGCGCTCGTCACCACCACCTCAGGCGTCGTTCGATACGTCGGCGCCGCGGGTTTGCCGACCAGCACCCAGGCGGCCACCTCGGCCACCGGCGAGCTCGTGATCTTCAACATCCTGGGCACCAGCGTCGAGGTGACGGCCACCCTCGATGGCGGCGTGCTCTCGCAGCGCACCGTGCGCGTGCACCCCGATTCGCCCACGGGCACCTCGCTCGAGCCGTAACCCCGCGATGTCAGATCAGTGCGCAAAGTAGGCACAGATCGCACCCACGAAAGTCACTGCATCGAGATCTCCCCTTCATCACAATGTCACGCAGAGCCGGTAAATCGGCTTCAGCGTGAACATCACGGGAGCTCACCATGAACCAGCCTGACACCGTTCGGACGATCGCGACGCGGCTCGAGACGTACTTCGATTGGTATGTGAGGGTTGATCCGGAAGTGCCGTCGGCGGTGTGGTCGCTGCTCTCGCGCTTCAGCGCGTTGGTGGCGGGGCCGTCGAACCCGCCGGCAGCGCAGCAGCTGCTCGAGGACACCAACGGGTTCTCGTTCGGCAGTCCGTGGGAAGAGCTGCGGCTCGCCCTGGCGCAGCTCGCGCAACCGGCCTGACGGCTTTAGCGCAGCTCGGCCTTCTCCACCCGGTCGAGCCGGAACTGACGCTTTTCCCCGAGCGCCTCGTCGACGCAGTTGAGCAGCGTCAGGGTGCGCTCCATCACCAGGCTCTCGATTCGCACCCGCCGGGTCGAGACCTCGCCGTTGCTCGAGCGATAGGTCAGCTCGAGGCCCCGCTGGGTGAACCACGCTTCCTCGATGGCCCGGGTGACGACCGGGTTGGCTCCGTGCGCGGGCACTCCGACGAATTGAAGTTGTTTGAGCAGCCCCAGCAGCTCGCGCTGCGCCGAGGACGACAGCACCCCGCGCACTTTCTCCAGCGCGCGCCGGGTCGCCTCGGGGAAGGGAATGAGGCGCATCGCGAGCGCGTGATCACCCAGCGCGCACAACACCGCCGCTTCCCGCGCGGTCAGGTTCACCGGGGGCAGGGTGTAGTGTTTGTCGAGCGCGTAGCCGCCGCCCCGACCCTGCTCCGCGAGCACCGGAAGCGACGCTTCGCGCAAGGTGTCGAGGTCACGGTAGATGGTGCGCATCGTCACGCCGAAGCGCTCGGCCAGTTGCTCGGCCGTCACGCCCGTCTTCCGGGCGCGGAGAAATTCAGTGATGGCGAGTAGGCGGGCCTGGCGTTGCATCAGCGGTACTGCTTGAGCCGCCAGAGCATGTCTTTGGGCTCGTAGAAGCTGAAGGCGACCGAACCCGCGGTCAGGCGCGCGGTGCTGATGAGCTTCTGCGGCTTGCCCGACTCGAGGGCCGAGCCCGACAGCGAGCTGCCATTGCGGCTGCCGGAGTCCTGCACCGACCACCCGCCCTCGGCGCGCACGAAGACCAGGTGCAGCATCGAGATGGTGCCGTCGTTGATCACGATGTCGCAGATGGCGTTGCGGCCGAGCGTCACCTGGTCCTGCGACGCATCTTTCGGAGTCAGGGAATAGGCGAGGGCCTCGAGGCCCGGCGCGACCGGCAGCGGCGTGGGCGAAGACGGCTTGAAGGAGGTGAGGGTTCGGGCGCCGCCGGGCTTCCAGGGCCCCGCTTCCCACACCAGCCAACAGTTGGGCTCCGCCTGGCGGAACGCCTCATCGTCGAGGTGGGCATGACTGCGAACGAACGCAGAAAGGAGATAGCTCTTCATGGCGGCCAAGATTCGCCTCTTCTGATCACGTCAATTGTTCATGAGGCCGTTTGCCTTCCGGCCTCACTAGTTGGTCAACCCGAAAAGCGCGCCCACCCCGGCGGTCAAGCCCATCGCCAACGCTCCCCAGAAGGTGACACGAATCGCCGCCGGCCGCACCTGCGCTCCTCCGGCCCGGGCCGCGAGACCTCCGAGCACGCCAAGGAACACCAGGGCGGTCAACGCCACCGAGGGCACCAGCGCCTTCATCGGGACCAGCGCGGTGATGACCATGGGCAGAATCGCGCCCGCGGCAAAGCTGGCGGCGGAAGCGAGCGCGGCCTGGAGCGGGCGGGCGGCGGTGGTCTCGGTGATGCCCAGCTCGTCCCGGGCGTGCGCTCCTTCGGCGTCATGGGCCATCAACTGCTCGGCCACCTGCCTGGCGAGCGCCGGTTCGAGCCCGCGGGCCACGTAGATGCTCGCGAGCTCCTTGTGTTCGGCGATGGGGTCATCGGCGATCTCCTTGCGTTCGATCTCCAGCTCAGCCTTCTCGGAATCGGCCTGGCTGTGCACCGAGACGTATTCGCCGGCGGCCATCGACATCGCGCCGGCGACCAGCCCCGCTCCACCTGCCACCAGAATGCTGGCGCGGGTGGCTTGAGAGGCGGCGACGCCGAGCACCAGGCTCGCGGTGGACACGATGCCGTCGTTGGCGCCCAGCACCGAGGCCCGCAACCAGCCGATGCGATCAGTTCGATGACGTTCTTTGTGGCGGGCCATAAAGTTCCTTTGGCGCAAGGTAAACGCAACGCGGCCGTGGCGCCGTGGAGTCTGAATCAGACCCCGGCGGCCTGCTGATTTCGGCGGTGATCAGCGTGCAGGCGCCTGGCGGTGTTGATCACCATCTCCTGCGTCTGCGCGGCGTCGAGGTGGCCTTTGGTCCGCGCGAGGAGATCGTCGATCTGCGCCTTCGCGCCGGGAGTGGAGTTGATCATTGAAGTGATCTCCGGGGGGGGCATGGGCGCATTCGACCGGGCGGCGTTCGCGGCCTTGGCGCGCTCGTATTCCTCCATCTGCTCGCGGTCGCGCTCAGGGTCCGAGAAGTTGACGTCGGTGCCCCCGGTGTGGCCACCGCTGCCTGAAGAGACCTGAACGACGCCGATGACGATCATCACCACGCCGACCAGGGCGAGGGCCCCGCTGCTCCCCGTCCCGCGGAGCACCATGCCGCCCGAGAGGCCGCCGATGAGAAACAACACTCCGATGATGATTGAGCGCATGGCCGCGCCTTAGCCCGAAGGGAACGCCCGCCAAAACGGAAGTTCAGTCACCCAGCGCGAGGCGATCGGCGAAGTAGTTCCGGGTCTCGTCTGAGACGGGGAGGGCGCGCAGCTTCGCCGCGGTGAGCTGGTGCGGGTAGCGCACCCGGCGAAACGCGATGGTGTCGCCGTCGTAGAGCGCCCAGCTGGCGTCGGGGTTTCCATCACGCGGCTGGCCCACGCTGCCGGGGTTGATCACCAGCTTGCGGCCGTAGAGTCCCTCGAGCGTTCGGCTGCCTTGCGGCACGTAGAAGATCGCGCGCGGCCCGAGGAAGGTGAAGCGCCGGTTCCACTCGAACTCAATGGGGAAGATCTCCCGGTGCTCGTAGGAGGTGAGCACCGAGGGGGTGTGCGTGTGGCCGACGAAGGAGTGGGTGGCGTCAAAACCCGCCAGAATTTCCAGCAGGTAGGTGTCGAGCTGCGCGTTGAGGTGCAGGTGATGTTGCGGGTGCCCGGGCCACACGTACTGCGCGAAGGGCTTCGCCGCCGAGGCGTGAACGAAGTGCAACTTCTCGTACCGGTGCTGGGCCGCCGCGGCCCCACGCGCCTTCAGGTCATCTCGCAGGCGCTCCCAGGCGTGCAGGCCGTCGAGCTGTTTGACGGTCCAGTCGAGCAGCTCGCGCGCATCGCCCTCGAGCTCATCAGGCTCGGGCACCGCGGCTTCCTTTTCGTGATTTCCGGCGAGCACGATGTCCGCGTGGGCGTTGACGAGCTCCAGGCACTCGCGCGGGTTGGGGCCGTAGTTGAGGGTGTCCCCCAGGGCGACCAGCAGGTCCGGTTTCTGGGCCTCGACGTCGCGCAAGACCGCCTCCAGGGCCTCGAGGTTCGCGTGCACGTCGGAGATGAAGGCAATGCGGCGCATCGCCCCCACGATGTCACCAGTTTGAAGTGGCTCCCATCCCCCGCAACGGTTTCTCGACGGGGCCGCGCAGGGGCCTAAAACAGCTCTCTGAGTGTTGTTTCCCACGGTCGAGTACGCGCTCTTCTTCGTGTGCGCCTTTGCAGGCGCATGGGCGCTCGCGCGTTCTCTCGAGGTTCACAAGCTGTTCCTGCTGGGCGCGAGCTGGTTCTTCTACGCGTACTGGGACTGGCGTTTTCTACCGGTGCTGCTGGGGCTGTCGTTCGAAGCGGCGTTGGTAGCGATCGCGCTGGAAGAAGAAGTCTCGGAACGGCGGCGGCGCTTCATTCTGGGCCTGGGCGTGACGGCAGTGCTGCTGACGCTCGCGGTCTTCAAGTACCTCGGCTTCGGCGCCAGCGTAATGTTGATGGCGCTCCAGGGTCTGGGCCTCTCGCCCGGAGCGCCCAGCCTTCCCGAGGTGGCGCTGCCGGTGGGCATCTCGTTCTTCAGCTTTCACGCCATCTCGTTGATGGTCGATTCGTGGCGGCGGCGCATTCCGGTGAAAGTGCGGGTGGTCGACGCGCTGCTCTACGTGGCGTTCTTCCCGCAGTTGGTGGCGGGCCCGATTCTGCGCGCCGCGACTTTTCTGCCCGCGCTGGCCAGGCCCCGAGATCCGACGAACATCGAACTGCCCCTCGCGTTGCAGCGGGTCGCCCTGGGGTTGTTCAAGAAGGTGGTGCTCGCGCAGTTGCTGGCGAGCGCGCTGGTGGACCCGGTGTTCGAAGCCCCCGGTGAACACTCGAGCGTCGAGGTGCTGCTCGCGGTCTACGGCTACGCGGCGCAGATCTTCTGCGACTTCAGCGGCTACACCGACCTCGCCATCGGCTCGGCCGCGTTGCTCGGCTACTCGATGCCGGAGAACTTCGACGCGCCGTACGCCGCGAAGAACCCGCAGGATTTCTGGCGCCGCTGGCACATCTCGTTGTCGGGCTGGCTGCGCGACTATCTCTTCATTCCGCTCGGGGGTTCCCGCGGCAGCCCGGCCCGCACCGCCGGGGCGCTCGGGCTGACGATGGTGCTCGGCGGGTTGTGGCACGGCGCCGCCTGGACCTTCGTGGCCTGGGGCGCGTTTCATGGCGCGGGGCTGATCATTCATCGCGCGTGGGCGGCCTGGCCTTTGGTGCAGACGCTCCGCAAGTCCGCCGCGTGGGGCGTGGTGGCGCAGGGGCTCACGTTTCATTTCGTGTGCGCGGGCTGGGTGCTCTTTCGCGCGCCTTCCCTCGCGGTCGCCGGAGAAATGTTCGCCGCCATCGCCCGCGGCGTGCGCGGTCCGGTGCCGTTCTGGGTCGCCGGCGTGGTGCTGGTGGCCCTGCTCGCCTCGGTGATTCCCGCTGACGGGGCGGCAGCGGTGCGCGCGCGGTTCTCGCGGTGGCCGTTGGTGGCTCAGGGCGTGCTCTTCGCGTTGCTCGTGGTGGCGCTCGATGCGCTCGGCCCGCGGGGCGTGGCGCCATTCATCTACTTCCAATTCTGAACATGAACGCGCCCCTTCCACAGACGCCTCAGTCAGAGCCCGAAGGAATCACGGCAGCGCTGCAGAGCTACGCGGCCGCGGCGCCGCCCACGGGAGGCCGGCGTTTCAGCGTGCGCGACACCGCGGTGGTGCTGGGGGTGGCGTGCGTGGTGGCGCTGGCGCTCGACTCGGAGGGCCTGCTCGCGTGGGCGCGAAGACTCGAGGTCGGCCGGGTGCAGGCGAGCTTCGTGCGCGCGAT
>JAYVNA010000688.1:0-3320 GCA_043758715.1 Archangium sp. | reverse complement strand
CGCGCAGAACTTCAGGTTTCGCACCCTGCGGGCGCTCGGCTACTTCGTCGACACCCCGCTGATCTCACAGCGGGTGATCAACGAGACCGCGAACGTGCTCGGCGAAATCGAGCAGCGTTTTCCGCCGCCCCGCTGAACCGTTCTGCTTCGTGGTATCGCCACAACGGTGCGATGCTCGCGCCGGTTTCACGCCTTCCTCGAGGACCTCATGATTCGAAGTTCGTTGTTAAGCCTGCTCTGCGCCGCGCTCCTCTCTGCCTGCGGCGGCACGGGCACGCTCTACGTCGTCGCCCGTCTTTCGTCTGATGGCAGCACGGCCAGCGCCCGCGCCCGGGTGGTGGTGCGCGAAGCGGCCAGCACCGGCTCGATCGTCGAAGACGCCCAGGTGTTCCTCAACGGCAGCAAGTTGCCCAAGACCGGGTTGCCCTTCGCGATGGGCAGCAACGACTACCGCGCCGATGGTTTCGGGTGGGACGACAACCTGCGCATCGAAGTCACCCGCGGCCCCGATCGCGCGGAGTTGATGGTGCAGTCGCCCGGCTTCTCCGTGATCACCGCGCCCGCGCAGGACGGCAGCGTGGTGAAGGCGAACGGCTTGCTCGTCACCTGGCGCGACGCCAACAACGTGCCGGCGAACATCGCGCGCGTGCGCCTCGAGCGTGCGCAGATCGACGTCACCCTCGCCGACGACAAGTTCCAGTACCGCATCGGTTCCGAGCCGCTGGTGGTCAGCGATCGCGAGACCGTCAGCTTGGATCGCAGTAATGAATCAGCGCCCTCGGGTACCGCGCCCGGGTCGATCATCAGCGCGACCACCACTCACGTCATCCAGTTCAAGGTCGAATGATTCGCCCCATCGGGCGGATGCCCTGAGCTCCGCTTGGGTGTAGGTGGGTCGCATGACGAAATCAGTCGCGCTGGGCGTCTTCCTGTTTCTCACCGGTGTGATGGTGGGCCGCGTCAGCGTGTTGATGAACCCGCCCGCGAGCCCGGCTGCTCCGGCGCCGGCCGCCAACGCCTTGCCTCCGAATCACCCCCCGATGCCCAGCGCCGCCGCCGCCCCGGCTGAACCGATGGGTGAGCCCGCGCAGGCCAACGTCCTCCGCGGGCAGGTCGCCGAGGTGATTCAGGTCGCCCAGTACACCTACCTGCGCCTCGACTCCGGCGAGTGGGCAGCCATTCCTTCGACGCCGGCGCTCGCCGTCGGCCAGACCGTGGCGGTGATGGGGCAGACGCAGATGACTGACTTCTCCAGCCCGTCACTGGGCCGCACGTTCCCGAAGATCTGGTTCGGGGCCCTCGAAGGCGCGGCTCCTTCCGCCGCCCAGAGGCCCTCGCAGCCGATGCCCACCCAGCCCGCGGCGCCCGAGGTGAAGGCCGCGCTGCAGGCGGTGGAGGCGAGCGGGGCCCTCACGCTGCGCGTGATGGACGTGTTTTCCGAACGACAGGCGCTCTCAGGTCAGCGCGTGAAGGTGAAGGGCACGGTCGATCGCGTCAACGTGGTGAAGGGCCTGACCTACGTGCACTTGAAAGACGGCACCGGCACCGCGGGCGAGAAGAACGACGATCTGCTGTGCACGAGCAGCGTCGAGGTCGCCAGGGGCGCGTCGGTCACCATGGAGGGCACCATCGCGCTCAACAAGGACATCGGCATGGGCCCGGTGCCGGTGGTGCTCGAGGCGAAGTAGTCAGCGCGCGACGGGCGTGCGCCGCAGCAGCGCGTTGCGCTTGTGATGCAGCTCGAGGTTGAGCGGATCGACGCCCAGCGCCAGCTCGCAGTTGCGCAGGGCATCGGGGATCTTCCCATCGGCCTCGAACCCATTCGCCGCGATGAACAACATCCGCGCGCGCATCTCGGCGCCCGGGCTGGCAGCCAGGAAGCGCGCTCGAGTCGCTTCCAGCTCCGGCACCCGCAGGCCTGCTGACAGGCACATCGCCACGCCCTTCCAGTTGGCGCGCTGCCCATCGAACTCCACCCGCCTGGTGGTGACGCCGAGCACGTCGACGGCCTGGTGCACGCGCTCCATGGCGGCGTCGATCTGCCGCTCCTGCGCGGTGGAGATGGGGCGCTTGCGCAGCTCGAGCAGGTGGCGGGTGAGCTCACGGCCCTTGGCGCGCACCTGGGGAATGTCGACGTCGACGGGCAGCCCCAGCACCACGTAGTGGTCGCCTTGAATGCGCTTGCGGAACTCGGCCAGCGCCAGGTCTGCCACGCGATCATCAGCCGCGGTCGACTGGGCGGGCGGCTCGGTGGGGGAGATCGGCAGCCCCTTGGTCAACAGGTCGAGCGCTTCCCGCTGCTCGGGGCGCACCGAGTTGAACTGCACGCCGAAGCCCTGCGGCATGTGCCAGGCCTGCGCCTGCTCAGCCGAGACGTGGCGCACCACGTCGCCTTGCACCGTCCCCACGCCGGGCAGCGTCAACGTCACCCGCGAGAAGACCCGCAGCGGAGGCGCCGTGCTGATGAGAAAGCAGCCTGCGCGCGAGACGTCTTGCACCTGCAGCTTCTGAACGGGGCCCTGTTCAGGCCGCAGCTCGATCTCGAAGCTGGCGATGTGGCGAGGCGGCACCGACGCGGCCGGCCCCGACACGCCGCTGGGTGAGACCCCCTTGACCACCGGCGTCTGACGAAGACCGGGGTCGGCCGGCGGCGTGGGCGTGGCGCGCTGTGTGGACGAATCGGTGCTCGATGAGACCAGCACGCCGGCCGAGGTCGAGCCGGACTCCTTCAGCGCGGCTTCCATCGCGAGCGCGAAGTCGCCGCAGGTGGCGAACCGCGACTCCGGCCGCTTGCTCAGCGCCTTCATGATCGCCTGCGAGATGCCCGCCGGAATCGCGGGATTGATGCTGTGCGGGGCCTTCGGTTCCTGGCTGAGGTGGGCCACCAGCATCGCGGTGATGGGCAGCCCCGCGAACGGCGTGCGGCCGGTCGCCAGCTCGTAGGCGATCACGCCCAGCGAGTACTGATCGGTGCGGCCATCGATGTTGTCGCCGCCCGCCTGCTCCGGGGCCATGTAGTCGGGCGTGCCGATGATCACGCCGGTCGCCGTCTTGCGGCTGCTCATCGTGCTCTGAAGCTTGGCGATGCCGAAGTCGAGGATCTTGACGAAGTCGTCCTGCCGGCCGCGCTTGACCAGCATCAGGTTCTCGGGCTTCAGATCGCGGTGCACCACGCCGAGCTGATGGGCTTGATCGAGCGCGTCACAGACCTGAACGATGATGGGCACCGCGCGCGTCATGGGCATCGACGCCCCGACCTGGGACTCGAGCGACTTGCCCTCGAGGTACTCCATCACCAGGTAGTAGCGGTTGGGCGGCAG
>JAYVNA010000687.1:0-3324 GCA_043758715.1 Archangium sp. | reverse complement strand
AGTCCTTCCCCACCAGGGTGAAGGCGAAGTCTTCGAGCTCTTTGATCTGCGCGGCCTTGGCCACCGGGTCGACTGGAGCCTTCGGCCAATCGGCCGTGGGCCAGGACGCGCGGGTCGGGCAGTTCTGCGCCATCGCGAGCGCCGGCAGCAGCAACGCCATCGAGATGAGCGCTCTCACAAATTCACCCGGGTCAGCGCGACGAACGCGGTGTCGGAGACGCCCGGCACGAACGAGGTGATGGTGGCCGGCGCCTTCTTCTTCTCGGTGAGGTGCATGATGCCCACGCTCACGCCGCTCATCAGCACGCCGTCGACCAACGAGTACACCAGCAGCGCGATGGGGCTGGTCCACGGCACCACCAGGAACAAGCTCGCGATCACATAGGCCGCGGCGTTCACCACGAATGCGCCGGCGGCCGGCCCCCAGAAGCCGAAGCGGCCCGGCGAGTCCCAGTTGCCGATGAGCATGGCCATCAGCACCGTGATCACCGGGGGCAGGAACAAGTTCGCCAGCAGCACGGGGATGGCCGCGGCGATCAGGTTGTTCGACAACATGCCCAGGCCCGCGCCGATGAGCACGCCGGTGACCGACGAGGCCATGCCGACGGCCGCGGTCTTTCCGAAGTGTTCGCCCAACCCGATGCCGGCCACCGCGGGAACGGCGGTGTCCTTCACGTCGGTGGCAGCGAGCGCGGCGTCGAGCAGGCGCGGGGTGGCGCCCAGCAGCACGGTCGGCGCATCAGTCAGCAGGCGCGCAGAACGGGTCTGCGCAGAGGCGGTGATCGCGCACAGCATGAACGCGATCGGGAAGAGCTTCAGCATGAGCACTCCGGGGCAAAGGGGCCACCGGAGGTCTAACTCCCACGTCGACGGGAGTCAGTAGTTCTCGTGCGCGAGCGACTCAGGCAACCGGGGGTCGTTGATCGGGACCACCTTGTTGCGGTTGAGCAGCACGCCGTACACCGCGAGGAACACGCCGGCCATGCCGAGCAGCGCCGTGAAGTCGAGGTAGCTGGGCGCGAGGTGAGCCTCGTGCTCGCCGGGGCCGTGCGCGCCGTAGTTCGGCATCACCAGCCAGTAGATGTCGACGCAGTGCATGATCAGCGTCCACACTGCGCCGGCGGCCAGCCATGCATTGTTCCGCTTGATCTGCCGCGAGAGCAGGAAGAGGAACGGCACGAAGAAGTGCGCGACGGGCAGGCCGAGCGAGATGTACTGCCACCCGCCTTCCATGCGGACCATGAAGAACTCGGTCTCTTCCGGAATGTTCGCGTACCAGATCAACACGAACTGGCTGAACGCGATGTACGCCCAGAAGATCGTGTAGCCGAACATGAACTTGCCGAGGTCGTGGAAGTGCTCGGTCGTGATCGCCGTCTTGAGCACGCCCGACGCCTGCGCCGCCATCGACATCAACGTCACGAAGGCGAAGAACGCGAGGATGCTGGCGGTGAAGTAGTAGACGCCGAAGATGGTCGAGTACCAGTGCGGCTGCAGCGACATCAGCCAGTCGATCGCGCCGAACGACAGCGTCACGCCGTAGAGGAAGATGCCGCCCGCGCACACCTTGCGAACCAGGTGCACCATGCGCTCGCGCTCGGTCTCGTCGGTGAGCGTGTCGCCCTTGACGGACGAGCTGTAAAGGAACCAGCCCAGCGCCGACCACACCGCGAGGTAGACGAAGGCGCGCGCGTACCAGAAGCCCGGCGAGAGGAACCACGCCTTCTTGAGCAGAATCGGGTCGCTCTCGTGGCTCCAGGGGAACAGCTCGTGGAAGCCGAGGAAGCCGATGGGCAGCCACAGCAACGCGAACACCGGCAGGGTCGCCGCGGTGGTCTCGACGAAGCGGCGCACCACCACGCCCCAGCCCGAGCGCACGGTGTGATCGATCAGCAGCCAACCCAGGCCGCCGAGCGCGATGGCCAGCACCGTCTCGAACGCCCAGAGGTAGCTGAACATCGCCCGGGCCTTGTTCTCTCCGAAGGCCGAGGCGAGCGTCGCGCCCAGCCCCGCCACCGCGAGAATGCCGCCGAGCATCGGCAGCTTCGCGAGGAAGCTTGAGGGAGGAATCTGGATGTCTTCAGGCTTCTTGATTTCGCCGTGGCTCACGATCGGCCTCTCACTTCTGCTGCTGGAGGAACAGCGCGATGCTTTCGATCTCGAGATCGTTGAGCACCTGCGGGGGCATGGCCGGGGGATAGCCTTCGACGATCTTGGCCATCGGAGTGAGCACCGACTCTTTGAGGTACGCCATGTCGACGGTGACTTCGCCGCCGCTGGTCTTCTCGGCGCGGCCCCACACGCCCTTGAAGCTGGGGCCCACGAGGCGGCTGCCGTCGAGCGAGTGACAGGCGTTGCAACCGCGCGCCTTGTAGAGCGCTTCACCGGCCTTGGCGTCAGCCACCGTCACGTTGACCACCGCGACTCCGCCCGGTTCCTGGGGAACCGAGGGGTCCTTCTTCATCTGCTCGGCCTTCACGTAGGCGACGATGGCCCAGCGATCGGCGACCGGAATCTGCGCCGCGTAGCTGGGCATGTTGCCCGCGTTCACGCCGTTGCGAATGGCCGAGTAGATCTTCCCGACGACCATGTCCTTGGCGATGCGCTCGATGTGCAGGTCAGGGGGCGGCACGGTGAGGCGGGGCCCGCCGTCGAGCGCGAGGCCGGCGACAGTGCCTTTGCCATCGAGCGCCGCTCCGTGGCAGGGCGCGCAGTAGATCTGAGCGCGGTTCTGGCCGCGGGCGACCTGGGTGTCCCACTGCTCCTTCACGTTCGCGGGGAACGCCTTGGTGGGCTCGACCTTGTCGTCGGTGCCCTCTTCCCAGAGGAGATCTTCGTCGAGGTGGCCCTGCGCGATGGTGCCTTCGACCGGCAGGCGCGAGGTGCGGCCGTCAGCGAACAGCCCGGTGGAGTCGCGGCGGTACGCCTTGCCCTTCTCCTGCATGTCCATGTTCTTGATGATGTGGACAGGGCGCTCTTCGGTTTCCCAACCGCGGCAACCGCCGAGCACCACCAGCGCCGAAATCAGAGAGATCTTCTTCACGGCTCGAGCTCCTCGACCAACGTTGCGCCGGCGCCGGTGAGCAGCGCCTTCGTCTTTTCCAGATCGAACTTGGGGTCGGTCGCCTCGACCATGATGAAGAACTTGTCGTCGGTGACGCGCTCGAACGCCTTGCTGGCGAAGGCCGGGTGATGCGGGCGCGGGAGGCCGTTCAAAATCCAGTTCGAGAGGAAGGCCGTCACGCAGCTCGAAAGAACGGTGAGCTCGTACCAAATGGGCACGAAGGCCGGCAGCGAGAACAGCGGCTTGCCGCCGACGACCAT
>JAYVNA010000686.1:0-10296 GCA_043758715.1 Archangium sp. | reverse complement strand
TCGAAGGGCTGAAGAAAGCGCTCCCGCAAGAAGCGATCGTCGATGGCGAGATCATCATCGCGGGCGAACGTGGGCTCGATTTCGAAGCGCTCTCCAATCGCATTCACCCGGCAGCCTCGCGCGTGCAACGGCTCTCGAAGGAGACGCCTGCGGGCTTCGTGGCTTTCGACTGCCTCGCGCTGGGCAACGAAGACCTGCGCGCGCTCGGCACCACCGACCGCCGCGCAAAACTGATCGCGAACTTTCAGGGTCACGACGGGTTCTTCGTCACGCCCCAGACCATGAACCTCGAGACCGCCAGGCAATGGTTCCACGAGTTCGAGGGCGCGGGCTGCGACGGCGTGATCGCGCGGCGCACCACGCTCGATTACCGGCCCGGCGAGCGCGTGATGGTGAAGATCAAACACGGCCGCACCGCTGACGTGGTGGTGGTCGGGTACCGCGAGGGG
Organism: Archangium sp.; assembly: GCA_043758715.1. Lineage (GTDB taxonomy): Bacteria > Myxococcota > Myxococcia > Myxococcales > Myxococcaceae > Archangium_A. The sequence continues at coordinate 9,847 of JAYVNA010000686.1, read as the reverse complement.
AAGACGCCCGGCACCGTCGGTTCGCTGCTGCTCGGCGTCTACGACGAGAGCGGCCGGCTGATGCACATCGGCCACACGTCGTCCTTCAGCGCGAAAGAAAAAAAGGCGCTGCGCGAAAAGGTCCAGCCGCTCGAAGAAGGCGCGCCCGAGTTCCCCGGGAAGAACGAGAGCGCGCCGAATCGGTGGAGCCGCGGCCAGGAAAAAGCCGCGCCCGTGCCGCTCCAGCCCACCCTGGTCTGCGAAGTCCGGTACGACTACTTGCAGGGCAGCCGCTTCCGCCACGCGTCGACGTTTCAGCGTTGGCGCGAAGACCGCGACCCCAAGAGCTGCTTGTTCTCGCAGCTGCTGCCTCCGAACCCGTTCAGTCTCGCGAAGATCGTCGCCTTGAGTCCCGGCCGTGTCGCTCCGACCTGAAGAACTCTCACTGCTCGCTGCCGAGCTCGATCGCGAGCTCGCCGGTGGGGTGGTGCAGAAGGTTTACGCCCCCACCACCACGCGTGCGTACCTCGAGGTGCGCGTGCCGGGCCGCAGCCAGCTGCTGCTCGTGTGCAGCGACCCGGGGCTGGCGCGCGTGTCTGCCGTCGAAGAACGGCCGGCCAACCCCCCCACGCCGCCGAGCTGGCAATCGGTGCTGCGGCGCGAGTTGACCGGCGCCAAGCTCGTCGACGCCGAGGCGCTGCCCACGCGCAAGACGCTGCTGCTGCACTTCACGAAAGAAGAGCGGCAGCTCACGCTGGTGCTCGAGGCCACCACCGCAGCGGCGATCGCTTTGTGCCTGGGCCCGAAGGTGCTCGCGATGTCCACGCCCAACCGGCCTGGAATGCGAATCGGCCAACCGTGGGCGCCGCTCGACGAACAACCGCTCAAGACCGCGCCCTCGCGGCTGCAGGGCGAGCACGTCTTCCTGCGCCTCGCGCACGCCGCTGAAACGCTGCTGGCCACCACCGAGCAGAAGACCTGGGTCGACGCGCGGCGCTCGCCGCTGCTCTCGAAGCTGAAGAAGCTCGAGCGCACGAAAGAAAAAGTACGCGTCGAAGCCGACCGCACCGCCAAGGCCTTCGAGCTGCGCAGGGCAGGGGAGCTGCTCGCGCAGAACCTCTTTCGCCTGCAGCGCGGCCAGACCGCGGTCACCCTCACCGAGTACCTCGAAGACGGCACCACCCGCGAAGTCGAAGTGAAGCTCGACCCCAGGCGCACGCCGCAGCAGGAAGTCGAGTGGCACTTCCACCAGTACAAACGAATGTTGCGCGGGGCCGAGATGGCCAGGACGCGCCTGCTCACGCTCGACGCCGAAGACGCGGCCCTGCGATCCCAACTCGCCGCCATCGACAGCGGCCCAACCGAAGCGCCGCCTCTGGGAGTTCCCCGCATCAAGTCTGGGCCACAACAAGCGCTGCCGCCCTATCGCGAGTACCTGGGTCACGCGGGGCAGCGCATCTGGGTGGGCCGCGGCTCGGTGCACAACGACGCGCTGACCTTTCATGTGGCCCGGCCTTTCCACCTCTGGCTGCACGTCCGGGGTCTGCCCGGCGCGCACGTCGTGATCCCGCTCGAGAAGAACGCCGAGGTCTCGCAGGAGCTGCTGCTCGATGCGGCCACCCTCGCCGCCCACCACTCAGACGCCAAGGGCGAACCCCGCACCGAGGTGAGCTACGTGCTGGTGAAGTTCGTTCGAAAGGCGAAAGACGCTCCGCCGGGTGCCGTGACGTACACGCGCGAAAAGACGTTGTTGCTCCGCCTCGAGCCTGACCGTCTGAAGAGGCTTGTGGAGAACGTTCGGGACAATTGACGCGTCGCGTCAGAGGGTTGGATTGATCCTCCCCGGAGAGCTGTGGTACGCGGCCCCGCTTTTCACGACGCATCCCACGCTTGACCCAGGTGCCGATTTGCTGGCGTTCCCGATCACCGGTGCTGTCGCTTCGCTAACGCTCAGCGCTTCAACTGCCACACCAGTGGTGCTTCGGCTGAGCGCAGGGCGGGGTGTGTTTCCTGTGAAATCAAAGTCTTTAGTCTTATCGGCGGGGTGGGGCGGAACGGCACATAAGTTGCCCCTGCCCTCGGCCCTGTCCCGGAGGTCCGCGTGAGAAGAGCCCTTTTGCTGATGACCCTGTTGGTGCCCGTCTGGGCGCTGGCTGAGGAACAAGCTGCTGCTGCTTCTGCGACGACCCCTCCTCCAACGCCTCCGGCCGAGGGTTCTTCCCAGCCGGGCACTGATCCGGTGGCCGACCAGAAAAAGGCCGTCGCCAACCCGCTCGCGAACGCTGTCCAGGCGCGTACGCCCGAAGAGCAGGCCGCCCAGTCAGGCTTCCAGGTCGCCGTGACCCTCGATCACTACCTGGGCGCGGGCACCTTCGTCGACCCGAAGCTCTATTCGTCGCTGTCGGGTCAGCTGACCATCGCGCCGCAGTACCTGTTCAGCATCGGCAAGCAGCGCCTGGTCGCCAGCGCCACGCTGCGCGGCGGCTACGAATACACGCTGCCTGACACCGAGACCGGCCGCCGCTGGTCGCTCTACGACACCCGCCTCGGCGTGTCGGCCCCCGCGCTCTTCAAAGAGAAGGCGCTCACCAACATCTCGTTCTCGCCCAGCCTCGGCCTGGTGATCCCCACCTCGCCGGAAAGCTGGAACGCGGGCTTGATCACCTCGATCAGCCTCGGCCTGACGGCGTCACGCTCGGTCGGCACCTTTGACTTCCGCGCCTCAGTTTCCGGAGCGCGCGCGATCTACGGCCAGGCCTCTTCGGGCTACCGCAACCCCCTCGCGGTCAACGGCGGCAAGGAACAGCGCGACGCCAACGGCAACCTGCTCGCCATCTGCCGCGGCAACGAGACCCTCTGTGCCAGCGCCGGCATGAATCCCGCGTTTTCGTTCTCGGCCAGCGGCTCGATTCAGTGGCGGGCCACCGGCAGCTTCCTGCTCTACATCGGCTACACGTACCTGCACTCGTGGCGCACCGCGGCCGATGGCGGCATTCGAGACGAGTACACCTCGCCCACGCTCACGGCCGAAGGCCAGCCCGCGGTGAAGACCGGCCTGGGCGAAAGCGATCGCACCGTCACCTTCTTCGGCGGCAGCTACCAGCTCAACGAGCACTACTCGATCGACCTCGGCATCTACACCGTCCAGACCCCGCTGTTCCCCGACAACAAGACCGTGCGCTTCCCGTTCCTGTCGTTCGGGAGCTGGGCCGATAACGGCAGCTCGCTCTTCTTCACTCTCTCCGCGGCCTACTGAACATGTCATCGCGAAACCTGAAGCACTCATCAACTGGAGGAAACATGAACCGTCGCTCCACCATCTGGCGCTCGCTCAGCGCTGCCCTGATCGTGTCGTTCGCGGTCAGCTGCGCGCAGAGCAACGGCGACGTCGTCCGTGTTCAGCCCAACGTCGTTCGCAAGACTGACCTGCTCGACGGTCAGTGGTTCTTCCGCAACACCGTGACCTGGACGCCGTTCAACACCCAGTTCACCTACCCCGGCCAGACCGGCAACATGGAAAAGCTGGTCTGGGAAATCCAGGAGAAGTCGCTCGTCGGCTACCGCAGCTACGCGTACACCGTGGGCGCGGAAGCGAACGTCGACCCCGACTCGAAGATCTCCGGCACCACCGCGAAGTACTGCGATGCGGCGGGCAAGTGCACCGGGGGCCAGAAGTACTTCGGCGCTCCCGTGGTCGCCTTCCCCATCGAGAGCCACTTCGACATTCAGCGTGGCTACAACGCGGCGACCGGCGAGCAGACCAACGTCGTCAGCGAGAACACCTCTGACCGCTACTGGAACCAGCGCGAGTTCCTCCGCGTGAACTGGGCCGCCAACACCCTCAACAAGGCGTCGGGCCTCAACTGGGGCACCGTGCAGAACCCCGCCTCTGGCGTCACCAACTCGAACTGGATTCAGCCCAACGAACCCGGCACCGACCCGTATGACTGGCCGACCTTCGAGTACAACGATCGCGATGGCGACGGCAAAGCCGAGCTGACCTACTTCGACGTCACCGGCCGCTACCTCGCGATGCCTGACACGGTTTACTACGAGGGTTACGGCAACATTCCCCTCTGCTGGTTCGCCGCGGGCGTCTACGACTGCAGCGCCGCCGAAATCCACATTCGCACCTCGATCGCCAAGGTCGACACCACCTGGTCGCGTGACTACGAGCCGCTGCAGTTCCCGAACGACCTGATGTCGTACTTCGGGTTCTTCCGCACCGACCGCCTCAACTACGACAAGAAGTTTGGCTACAACGACTCGGCGGTCATTCGCCTCGCGAATCGTCACCGCATCTGGAAGGAGTACTACGAGAAGGACTCCACCGGCGTCACCGACAAGCCGATCGCGATGGCCGCCCGTACCCCCTCGCCCATCAAGTACTACTTCACCCCTGCCCAGCGCATGGGCGGCGTGGAGCGCTACGACGAGTTCTGGGAACCCGGCAAGATCATCGATCGCGACTACGACCGCGCTTTCCGCCGCGCCGTGGGCGCAGCCCAGGGCAAGGACCCCGAGACCGTTCGCAAGATGTACTACCTGTGCAACAACCCGGTGAAGTCGGGTGACCCGGCCGAGTGCGGCAACGCGGGCTTCAGCCCGAAGATCGGCGACCTCCGCTACAGCTTCGTGAACACCGTCGCCGAGCCCGTCGCGAACGGCTTGCTGGGTTACGGCCCGAGCTCGTCTGACCCCGAGACCGGCCAGATGATCTCCGGCATGTCGAACACGTACACCTGGGGCGTCGACCTCTACGGCCGCGACGTCACCAACTGGATCCTCCTGCTGACCGGCGAGAAGTCGACCCAGGACTACATCAGCGGCGTCGACGTGCAGAGCTTCGTGAAGAACAACCCCGTCTACAACCTGCGTGGCCTGCCCCCCAGCGGCCTCATTCAGTCCGAGCTGCAGAGCGTCGCGACGCGCAACGAAGAGAGCAAGGGCGCCTGGGAACACCCCACGCCGCGCATGGCCGCCGTCGTTCAGGCGATCGTGCAGGACCGCACCATCATCGGCAGCAAGGGCGACCAGCTGAAGAAGGCCGCTGACGAGCTGGCGAAGAACCCGGCCCTCGAGGCCACCGTGCTCGACAACCCCGACGTGCAGTCAGACCTCGTGAACCTGCTGCCCCCGTTCGCTCGCGCGGCCGCCCAGCGTGACCCGAGCTTCCTGCGCACCGCTTCGCGCTCGGTGCTCACCAACATCAAGCTCTCGCAGAGCTGGGAAAAGGCCCGCCTCGAGTGGCTGACCAAGAACAGCATCACCACCTTCGACTTCTTCGACCGCACCCTGATCGCGCTCGCGACCGAGAAGCTGACCTACCGCAACGCACGCATCACCGCGCTGACCGGGGGCAACAACCCGCTGACCCTCCCCGAAGCCAAGCGCCAGGCTGACGACGAGATCGCCCGCCAGGTTCGCCAGCAGGTCTGGCTCGCCACCGCGCTCCACGAGACCGGTCACACCCTCAACCTGCGCCACAACTTTCAGGGCTCGTACGACGCGATCAACTACGGCGACTCGTACTGGGACATTCGCAAGTCGACCATCACCGTGCAGCAGAACAACGTCGCCAAGCTCCCCCGCACCCCCGCCGACATGAAGAAGGCGTCTGAGGGCACCGAAGAGCAGCTCATCAGCGGCATGCACAACCAGGAGTACTCCTCGATCATGGACTACTCCGGGAAGATCTTCGGCGACTGGGCCGGCATCGGTAAGTACGACGAAGCGGCCCTCATCTTTGCGTACTCCGGCGACACCCAGCCCGGCTACGTCGAGGTGTTCGAGAACGCCCGCAGCACCTCGAAGGTGGTCCCCGGCTCTGACGGCGCCAACGTCACCATCTCCGGCGCCGGCGCCGACCTCCCCATGGTCAACGTCACGCACACCAACCCGAACGTGCGTAATTACACAGAGCGCTTCCACTACTCGACGGTGCCGCTGCACTTCGGTGAAGGCACTGACGTCACCTCGATCATCAACGACGGCATTCGCAAGATTCACACCCGCCGCCTGGCGAAGTGGAGCGACGTGGTGGCCGACGAAGCGCACGTGCGCGACGCGCTGCTCGCTGACCCCACGCTGATCGACGACCCCGATCGCGCCGCCGGCGTCATCGGCAACCGCCTGCTGCGCGTGCCGTACATGTTCTGCAGCGACGAATCGGCCGACGGCCCCGTGCTCTCGTGCAACCGCTTCGACCGCGGCCCCGACTACTACGAGATCACCCGCACCAAGCTCGAGGACTACTGGAACTACTACCTCGACAACCACTTCCGCCGCGACTCCGCCTTCTTCTCGGGCAACGGCGCGCTCGGCCGCACGTACAACACGTTCTCCACCGTGGGGAACTCGTACAAGCACTGGGTCTACGAGGTGTTCCTCCAGAGCTCGCGCAACCAGGAGCAGGTCAGCCGTTACAAGCTCGACCCGCTCATGCAGGACTACTGGACGATGTCCGTGCTCGACGGCGTCAACCAGCACCTCAACGTGATGTCGGTGCCGCCTGACGGGTTGTTCATGTACCGCAACCTCCGCGGCGGGCCCCGTTGGGACCTCATCAGCGGCGGCGAAGACTTCGACTACCTGAACCCCACGGGCCGTCAGCGCCTCGAGGAGATCTACACCAACCGCTACTCGGCCCAGGACTTCGTGGTCATTCCCCGCGGTCTGGGCCGCCGCATGTACAGCCGCTACGACTACAAGTCGGGCTTCGGCTTCTGGAACCGCATGCTCGAGGCCGGTCACTACAACGATCAGGTCGGCGCCATGTTCGCGGCCGTCATCCCCGACATCGACATCCAGGGCGTGGACATCACGGCCGATCAGGATCGCTACGCGATTCCGTACTACCTGATCTTCCGCGACGAATTCCAACGCACCTTCAGCTCGCTGTGGGCCAACGACGAAGAGAAGATTCGTCCGACGGCGTACAAGACGGTCAACGCGGCGAACGTCGTTCAGGACGTCGCGGCCATCGACTGGCGCACGTACGTTCGCGGCACCGACTTCTTCACCGGGTTCAACTACCCGCGCGAGAAGAAGAACTGCACCGCAGGTCAGCAGGCCTACCGCGACGATTGCTGGATTCCGAACCAGCGCCCGGCTCCGGCGAACATTCAGCTCACCTGGACCAGCCGCATCTACGGCCTGTTCCTGGGCATGGCGCTGTTCCGCGTGAACTACGACCTCGACTACGCCAAGGCCAACCAGATCTACAAGCTGGGCTCGGGCGAAGCGTTCACGGTCGCGGCCGGGTACCACACGGTCGAGGTGCCTGACATCGTGACGGGTCACCGCTATGTGGCCATCGAGAAGGACAACGCCGCTGCCAACAGCACGGGCGCCATTCGCATGATCGACATCGCGAACCAGTACCTCGTCATGGTGCGCGACCCGGCCACCTGCCCGTTGCCCGACTACGTCTTCTTCCAGGGCTACACGTGCTTGGCGGCCGACCAGGCCAACAACCCCGCGCTGCTCGAGGACCGCCGCAAGTACTGGACTGAAGTGTTCGAGGGCTCGATTCGAGACCTCGGCCTGCAGCGCGGCATGTACCAGATCTACGGGAAGGCGTTCTGAACATGGAACTCCGCACTCTTGAGGGAATGAACATGAACCGCCTGTTCCGCGCCGTCCTCCTTGCCGCCACCGCGTTCATCGCGGTGGGCTGTGGCCAGCCCAAGCTGATCGATCGCACGGGCCCGAACCCGATCAAGAAGACCGACCTGCTCGACGGCACCTGGTACATCCAGGAATCGATCGTCGATGCTCCGAAGACGCCCGGCTCGAGCGCCGTGGTGGGCTTCGGCGGCAAGATGGAAAAGATCCGCTGGAAGGTGCAGGAAGATCTCCTCGTCGGCTACCGCTCGTACGAGATCGTTCCTGGCGCCGACCCCCGGGTCGACCGCGAGAAGTCGAAGCTCGGCAAGGTCGTCTTCAAGGACGGCCGCCCCTACGAGGGCAACCCCGTCTTCGCTTACAAGATCGAGAGCCACTTCGACCGGCAGCGTCAGTACAACGCCGCGACCGGCGAGCAGAGCAACATCCTCGTCGAGGATACCGCTGACCGCCCCTGGTACGAGCGCCAGTACATGCGGGTGGACTTCACCACCAACCAACTGGTGAACATCGAGAACTGCAACCAGCCCGCTGGCCAGGACTCGGGCTGCACGGGCTCTGGTGGCCAGTACATGCGCTTCGTCACCAAGCAGGACCAGAACGCCAACGACCAGGCCCTCGACTTCGTGAAGGGCAACGACGGCAAGGTCAATTACTTCGAGTTCGTCACCCAGATCATCGCGAACCCGGCGTCCATCTACTACCCGGGTTACGGCAACCTGCCGTTCTGCTTCTTCAACCCGACCGTCGACTGCGAGAGCTCTGACGTTCGCGTTCGCACCTCGGTGATGAAGGTCGATGAGGCCGTCTCGAACGACTACGAGCCCCTCGTGTACAACGACAAGCTGATGGTGAAGTTCGGCTTCTTCCGCCAGGAGTCGTACAGCTACTCGAAGGACTACTACTACACGTACTCCGGGCAGCAGTTCCTCGCGATGCGCCACAACATCTGGCAGCGCGCGCACGACGACGCCGGCAAGACCATTCCGGTGGTCGAGCGCGCCCTGCGCCCGATCGTCTACTACATGACGCAGAACACCCCCTCGTACCTCGAAGGCGCGGCCTCTCAGCACCTCGCGGTCGAGCACGGCTTCAACCCTGACGACACCATCGAAGCCTCGTGGAACCGCGCCTACCGCCGCACCGTGGCCGTGCCGCGTGGCCTCGAGATCAGCGACGTGCCGCAGATGTTCTACGTGTGTGAGTCGCCGGTTCGCGAGGGTTCTCCCGCGGCCTGCGGCAAGCCAGGCACCTACGCCCGCATCGGCGACCTCCGCTTCCACGTCATTCCCTACGTCGAGCAGAACGCCGGCGGCCTGCTCGGCCTCGGCCCGTCTGCGATGGACCCCGAGACCGGCATGGTGGTCCACGCGGCCGCCAACATCTACGGCGTCGGCCTCGACACCTGGGCTGGCAGCTCGCAGCAGGTGATCGACGTGGTCAGCGGTGAGCTGTCGCTCAGCCAGCTCGTCACCGGCAAGGACATCAAGGACTACGTCTTTGCGAACCTCAACCCCACCGACCCCCGCCGGCCGCTCAACGGGCCGTGGAACTCGCAGCAGCCGCTCGTCTCCGACTCGACCCGTCCGTCGAGCTCGTTCGCGAACCTCGATGGCAAGCTGAAGAACCTGGCCGACCAGTGGCGCCAGAACGGCTCGCTGCCCATCGCTAAGGAAAACCGCCGCGCGGTGGTCGAGCGCCTGATCAAGGACAACCCGGCGCTCGAAGAAGAGCTCGTCAACCTGCCCGAGGTGCGCGTCGCGATTCAGTCGATGACCACCAACTCCGGCTTCCAGGCGAAGGTTCAGACCGACTCGGGCTTCTACCGGACGGTCGCGCGCAACGTGCTGCTCGGCATCGACCCCATCGAAGACGCCATCAGCCGGTCGCGCAACGTGCCCGACCCGAAGATCGGCTGCTTCTACGAGTTCTCGTACAGCGACGAAGACTACTTCGGCCTCGCCAAGCGCAAGGTCGCCTACCAGACGGAAATGGTGGCCAAGTTCAAGCAGCAGGGCCAGGACGACGCGACCGCGCTCAAGAACGCCAAGGCTGAAGTCTACAACAGCCTGCGTCGTGAGGCGTACCGCTCGGTCACCGAACACGAGATCGGCCACACCCTGGGCCTGATGCACAACTTCATCGCCTCGGCCGACGCGCTCAACTACCACGACGGCTACTGGAACCTCCGCAAGGAGACCATCGGTGTCGAGGTCGGTGGCCGTCGCGTGTTGCCCGTCAC
>JAYVNA010000685.1:0-3336 GCA_043758715.1 Archangium sp. | reverse complement strand
AGAAGCTGATCGTTCGCATTCCGAACCGATCGGCTCCAGTGCCCACCACGCCCAGCGCGCCGGCGTACCCTGAAGGTCGCACCATCGTCTCGAAGGCGCAGCTGGCGCCCGCGGGCAGCGGCACCGGTGAGAACGACGCCCGCACCATGATCGGCGCCGCGCCGTTGAACGATCGCCGCGTGCCGATGGGCACTGAGCCCGGCCGCGACGTGGCGACGGACCCCGGGCGGCCGATCATGCAGTCGCGCCCGGCGACGCCGCCCGCGCCTCAGCCGCCCACCAACCCCAGCAGCCAGGGGTTGAACGCGAACGAACTGTTCGATCATGAAGACATGGAAGATGCGGGCGCTCGCACCCGCATCATCCCCGGCGGTTCGCTGCGTGCGTTGCCCCGGGTCTCGGAGCAGCCCACCGACCCCCGTCGCCAGGCGGTGCCGGCGGCGGCGCCTCGCCAGGAACCCGGCCGCTCCAATGGCGTGCTGATCCTGGCGGCGATCGTCGCGCTGCTGCTCGGGGCCGTGGGCGGCGCTTTCATCTTCCGCACCATGCAGGCCCCTCCGCAGGCGCAGGCCTCGGTGGTGCACTTTTCCCTCAGCGCCGATCGGCCGGTCTCGGTCTGGCTGGGCAAGCAGGAACTCGGAACGACCCCCGTCTCGGTCTTCGTGCCGTCAGGGCGGCACCTGCTGGAACTTCGCGAGGAAGAAGGCGGCGCGCGCCGTTCTCTCGAGGTGAATCTGCCTGCCGATCAGGCCGAGGCGAAGATGGTGGTAACGCTCGACTCGCTGCCGCAGCTGCCGTAATCCGCGGCGATGCACTCCCTCATCGTCGTAGCTGCGCTCCTCGTGGCGCAGACCCCGCCGCCGAAGGCCACGCCGGAAGACGCCAAGGCGTTCGTGAAGAAGCTCGATGGCGATCTGCGCAAGCTCTACGTGCGCCAGTCGCAAGCCGAGTGGATCAAGTCGACCTACATCACCGATGACACCGAGCAGAACGCCGCCGCGCTCAACGAAGACCTGATGGCCTATTTGAACCAGGCCAACAAGGAAGCGCTGCGCTTCAAGGGCCTCAAGCTCGACGCTGACACCGAGCGCATGCTGTACCTGCTGCGCATCTCCTCGGCCCTGCCGGCACCTTCCGATGCCGCCAAGCGCACCGAGCTCGCGAACACCGCGGCCAAGCTCGAGGGCATGTACGGCAAGGGCAAGAGCTGCAAGCCGGGTAAGCCGGGCAAAGACGGCAAGCCCACCGAAGAGTGCCGCGACCTGCAGCAACTCTCTGACGTGCTCGGCAACATCGGCGACAAGAAGCGGCCGGCCACCTACGACGAGATGCTCGAGGCCTGGACTGCCTGGCACGACACCTCGAAGGACATGCGCCCCCTCTACGAGCGCCTGGTGACCCTCTCGAACGAGGGCGCGAAGGAGTTCGGCTCGGCTGACCTGGGCGAGCTGTGGCGCTCGGCCTACGACATGTCTCCGGCCGACTTCGAGAAGGAGACCGACCGCCTATGGCTGCAGGTCAAGCCGCTCTACGACGACCTGCACTGCTACGTGCGCGCGAAGCTGGCCAAGAAGTACGGGACCGGGAAAGTGTCGGCCACCGGCGGCATTCCCGCGCACCTGCTCGGCAACATGTGGGCGCAGGAATGGGGCAACGTCTACCCTCTGGTCGAGCCGTACCAGGGCCAGGCCAGCCTCGACGTGACCAAGAAGCTGGCTGATCAGAAGTACGACCCCAAGAAGCTGGTGAAGCTGGGCGAGACCTTCTTCACCTCGATGGGCCTGGACCCGCTGCCGCCTTCCTTCTGGGAACGCAGCCAGTTCACCAAGCCGAAGGACCGCGACGTGGTCTGCCACGCCTCTGCGTGGGACGTGACCTACTCGAACGATCTGCGCATCAAGATGTGCATCAAGATCGACGAAGAGAACCTCGTCACCGTGCACCACGAGCTCGGTCACGACTACTACTACATGAATTACTACACGAAGCCGGTGCTCTTTCAGCAGGGCGCCAACGACGGCTTCCACGAGGCGATCGGCGATGCGCTGACGCTGTCGATCACGCCCGAGTACCTCAAGTCGCTCAAGCTGCTCGACACCCTCCCGAAAGACGAGAAGGGCCTCATCAACTTCCAGCTCAAGGACGCGCTCGAGAAGATCGCCTTCTTGCCGTTCGGCCGGATGATCGATCAGTGGCGGTGGGACGTCTTCACCGGGAAGACGAAGCCCTCCGAGTACAACAAGCACTGGTGGGAACTGCGGCTCAAGTACCAGGGCGTCGTTCCGCCCGCGGGCGCGCGCAGCGAAGACTTCTTCGACCCGGGCGCGAAATACCACATCCCCGCGAACGTCCCGTACATGCGCTACTTCCTCGCGCGCATCCTCCAGTTCCAGTTCCACCGGGCCATGTGCCAGGCGGCCGGTCACACGGGCCCGCTGCACACCTGCAGCGTCTACGGGAACAAGGCGGCCGGCGCGAAGCTCAAGGCGATGCTCGCCATGGGTTCGAGCAAGCCCTGGCCCGACGCCCTCGAGGCGCTCACCGGCCAGCGCCAGATGGATGCGAGCGCCATCCTCGACTACTTCGCCCCCCTCCAGGCGTGGCTCAAAGAGCAGAACAAGGGCCAGCAGTGCGGCTGGTGAGCCCGTAAAACGTTACCCAGTCGCTATGATCGTCATGGCGCGTCATGGCCCCAAGTCTTTCAGAAATGAAAGGTGGGCGGTGGACAACGCGCTTACCCGTCCTTTATGACTGGTCATCCACCTGCTTGTGGGTGGGCAAACTGAAGGACGACTGACGCATATGGCTACTGGTTCCGTGAAGTGGTTCAACGACGCGAAGGGTTTTGGGTTCATCACGCAGGACGGTGGTGGCGAGGACGTTTTCTGCCACCACACCGCAATCACCATGGACGGGTTCCGCACCCTCCAGGAGGGTCAGAAGGTTGAATTCGACGTGACCCGTGGGCCCAAGGGCCTGCAGGCTCAGAACGTTCGCGCCGTCTAAAAAAAGCAGTTCGCAGCACCTACGCGGCCCGACGGGGGGGATAACTCGTCGGGTCGTCGTCTGTCTGGAGGGCGGTCGAAAGACGGTCCCGCTCACCCTGGCGAAGTCGAGGGTCCCATTTCATATTTGAAATCACCCCGGTCATCCCGCAGGGTCCGCCGTCATGCTCCTCCTGACGCTGGTGCTGGCCGCGGGTCCCATGAACACGAAACCGATCGAAGACGCGCTGGTGATGAAGTTTGGCGAGGCACAGCGCGCGCGGGTCGAACGCGGGGTTCGCCAGGTGGCGACGCTCTGGCGGAAGGAAGACGGTGACCTCAAGGCCTTCGC
>JAYVNA010000684.1:0-3341 GCA_043758715.1 Archangium sp. | reverse complement strand
CACGCACATCGCCTGCCGCTTCTCGAACGCGTCCCGGAGAATGCGGCGCGCGACCGCGGGGGGCATGTGATGGAAGCTGCCCACCATCGTCCGTACGCCCCGGAGCTCTGCGGGAACCTGGCCGGCATCGACCGAGCTCAAGTGATACCGGACCTTCGTCGTGGCAGCCGCTGCGTTGATGCGCAGGGCCGCTTCGGTGTTCGGGTACAGATCGGTGAGCGTCACGCTGGCGACCACGCCGTGGTCCGCGGCGAGCTGCTCCGCCGTCTTCAGCAGCGGCCCGCCAGCCCCCGAGCAGAGATCGACAACCTCTGTGGTGCCGGCGGCCTTCAGCGCGCGCGCGAGCAGCGGAGCCAGGACCCGGTGCGTCCCCAGCAGGCGGTGCATGAGGCTGATGTAGAGGGTCAGGCACTCCCGAAGGGGCGCCGGGAACCAGCGGAAGTCTTCGAACTCGAACAGGGACAGGCGCTTCATGATGCCGGGCGTCGCGCCATCAGGCCGCGGTGCAGATCTCAACGGTCAGGTGATTGACCGGCGCCGCATCCATCACGACCTGCTTGTATTCCTCGAGCGGACGCGGCGCGGCAGAAGCCACCGACACCAGGCACACCAACTGCTTCGGCCCGACGCGCCACAAATGCAGGTCGACCACGCGCGTTCCCTCGACCCCTTCCAGCGCGGCCTTCACCTTCTCGCGCTGAACCTTCGAGGGGTCGAGATCGATCAGCTGCCGGCCACATTCGCGAACCAGCCCCGCACCCCATTTCAAGATGACCAACGCGCCCACGACGCCCACGACCGGGTCGACCCAGCGCCACCCCAGATACCGCCCGGCCAGCAGCGCGAGAATGGCGAGCACCGAGGTCATCGCGTCAGCCACTACGTGCAGGTACGCGGCGCGCAGGTTGTGATCGTGTGAGTGGTCGTGGCCGTGATCATGATCGTGATCGACGTCGAGCAACCAGGCCGAGACGAGGTTGACCACCAACCCCAACACCGCGACCGGGAAGGCTTCGGCGAACCCGACGGTCTCCGGGTTCATCAGGCGAATGACCGACTCGATGATCACCCCGATGGCCACCGCGATCAGCAGGCCCGCGCTGGTGTAGCCGGCGAGCGCGTAGACCTTCCCGGTGCCGAACGCGAACTCGGTCTGCCCCGCCCGGGTGCGCGCGTACCAGTAGGCGAGGGCGGCGATGCCCAGGGCGCCCACGTGCGTGCCCATGTGCCAACCGTCGGCCAGCAGCGCGAGGGAGTGCGTCGACCACCCCACGACCAACTCGAGCACCATCATCACCGCGGTCAGACCGACCACCACCCGGGTGCGGCCCTCGCCCTTGGTCGCGATCGGAGGCGCGTGCACCGTGCACTGCGTGTCGACCAGGTTGGCGTCAGGCGCAGTCATCACACTTCCCCCTGAGCTGAATCTCGACCTTCTGCTTCGAGAGCGACCTGGGCACGCCCTTGCCGGTCTTCACCGAGAGCGTGACCTCGGGCAGGCACGAGACCGAGCCGCACTCCACGCAGGTAAAATGCGGGTGGCGCATCTCTTCGCCTTCGCCGCGCTTGAGCTCGAAGCGCCACACGTGGTCGCCCAAATCAGTGCGCTGCACCAGCCCCGCCTCAGTGAGGTCGACCAGGTTTCGATAGACCGTGGTGCGGTCCATGCCCTCTTCAGCGAGCGTGTCGACCAGCTCCCCGTGCGAGATGGGCGTCGCCGCCACCAGCAGCCGCCGGAGGACCGCGAGCCGGGGCGCAGTGCTGCGCAGCCCGACTCCGCGGATGGTGGCCCTGAGCTGTTCGAGCGAGGGCGGGTTGGAGGTCAGGGTTGCTATTGCCATTGCAATTGCAACTGTACCCATTTTCGCGCCGCGGGTGCGCTATTCCGCTCCCATGAACGGGTAGCCAATGGAGGTGGGCGGCACGAAGGTCTCCTTGATGGTGCGCGGGCTGGTCCACCGCAAAAGATTCCACGGCGAGCCGGCCTTGTCGTTGGTGCCCGAACCGCGGCTTCCCCCGAACGGCTGCTGCCCCACCACCGCGCCGGTGCACTTGTCGTTGATATAGAAATTGCCCGCCGCGTGCCGCAGCGTCGAGGTCATCTTGCCGATGGCGACCCGGTCGCGGGCGAAGATGGAACCGGTGAGCGCGTACGCCGCCGCCTGGTCGCATTCCTTGAGCGCTTCCTCGAGCTGCTCGTCGGGGTAGACGAAGAGGGTGACCACCGGGCCGAAGATCTCCTCGGTCATCAGCGCGTGGCGGGGGTTGGTGACCTGCACCAGCGTGGGCCGCACGAACCAGCCCACGGTGCGATCCGAAGTGCCGCCCGCGAGCACCTTGGCGTCGTTGCCCTTGGCCAGGTCGAGGTAGCGGCCGATCTTGATGAAGCTGCGATCGTCGATCACCGCCGACATGAAGTTCCGGAAGTCCGTGGGCGCGCCCATGGTGAGGCCTTCCACCATCGGCACCAGGCGCTCCCTCAGCGAAGGCCACACCGACGACGCGACGTAGACCCGCGAGCAGGCGCTGCACTTCTGCCCCTGAAACTCGAAGCCACCGCGCGCGATCGCCACCGCCACCGCGTCGACGTCGTCGATCGCGCTGGGGTGCACGAAGATGAAGTCTTTGCCCCCGGTCTCGCCCACGATGCGCGGGTACTGGCGGTAGCGCGGCATGTTGTCGCCCACCGTCTTCCACATCGCGTTGAACGTGGGAGTCGAACCCGTGAAGTGAAGCCCGCCAAAGTCCGGGTGGGACATCGCGGTGTTGCCGATCGGTGCACCGGGCCCGGGCAGAAAATTAATCACCCCGGGAGGCAGCCCCGCTTCCTGCAGGATCTTCATCAGCGTCCACGCGGCGAGCGACGCGGTCTCCGACGGCTTGAAGAGCACGGTGTTGCCCATCAGCGCCGGCGCAGCGGCGAGGTTGAGCGCGATGGCGGTGAAGTTGAACGGCGCGACCGCCATCACGAAGCCGTCGAGCGGGCGGTAATCGGTCTGGTTCCACACGCCGGCGCTGGAGATCGGCTGCACGTCGGCGATCTGCTGCGCGAACGCGGCGTTGAAGCGGAGGAAGTCGATGCCCTCGCAGGCGGCGTCGATCTCGGCCTGGTAGGCGGTCTTCCCCTGGCCCCACATGGTCACCGCGTTGATGGTGGCGCGGTACTTGGTGGCGAGCAGCTCGGCCGCCTTGAGCATCACGGCCGCGCGGGCGGCGAGCGGCTGCTCAGCCCAGGCGCGCTTGGCGGAGAGCCCCGCAGTGATCGCCAGCGCCACTTCTTCGGGCCCCGCGGCGTGCACGGTCGCCAGCACCTTGTGGTGATCGAACGGTGAACGGACCTC